>QEUW01000808.1 GCA_003577005.1 Chloroflexota bacterium
GTGCCAAATCCTTCGACGGTCAGTTGGGACATCAGTTCAATCTCCTTTTCGGTTAGGCAGTAAGGTTGATAAATCAGTAATTGGCGAGCGGTAACCAGCTTCAATCATGTGCTGTAACAGAGCATTTGCCGCGTCAAGCTCACATACTTTGCGCTCAATCGCCATCAGTAAACAGCCGATTGTACCAGATAGGCGGATTTCTAGTTTCTTTGCCTCGCGTCGCGCCCTTTGATCATCCGTAAGCAGTGTCCAGTTGCGGTATAGCGCAATTGCTAGGCAAGATGCCTCACCTGCATGTAGCTTCCCAGGCAGACTTGCGAACAGCGCCAATTCCTGTTCTGTCACCATGCTCGTAAGCACAATCCACCCTGTGGAAGCTGCTGGGTAGATGTTTTGATGAATATCCTGGTAAAACTGATAGCCCTCGTCCAGACCAGTCTGGACCTCGGCAAAAACTTCTGAGGAGATGTAGATGGAGCCATAGAGACGTTGCAGAACATCAAGCTGGTCCACGGAAGCGAAGTTCGATATGACTGTCGTATTGGAGATGATGCTCATGCGGCAGTGTCAAAATGTTCGCGTAGGGCTGCATATTCGGCTCTGGCTTCTTCAACAGTTTCCGGGCCCAGCAAGGGTTGTATCCCACGCTCCAACAAGATCTCTTTCATCTGTGCCCAGCTTACGCCGGCAAGGCTGGCGGCTTTTGCCAACGAAATATCTTCATTGAGGTAACGGTGAATCGCGAGTTGTATACGCAAGTCAGGACGGGCGCGTAGCAAATGCCGCAATGCGTCTTGAACGACCTCCGCCTCATTTTCATAGAGTTGAGCATCAACAAAATCTTTGACAGCTATCATAGCAACATCTTTCCAACGGGGAACAAAAAGCGACATCGACTAACCCTATTATACCACAAATACGAAGACCAGGTCGTTGACGTTGGTCTGAGTGGGGCCAGTGACCAGCAGATCCTGCACCGCCTGCAAATAAGGGTAGGCGTCGTGGCGGCGCAGATGGTCGGCGGCGTCGAGCCCCAAAGCCTGGCCGCGCGCAACAGTCGTCCCATCGGCGAGACCACCGGCGCTGTCAGTGGGGCCGTCGGTGCCGTCGGTGGCGAGCGACACAACGGTGATGCCGGTGCTCCCCTCCAGCCCCAGCGCGGCAGCCAGCGCCAGCTCTTGATTGCGCCCACCCTGACCAGCGTCGGCGCCCAACGTTACCGTGGTCTCACCGCCAAGGATGAGACAAGCTGGCGCCGCCACGGGCTGGCTGCTGGCCTGCACCTCCTTTGCCAGTGCAACGGCGACCCGTGCGATGACGCTTGCTTCGCCCTCGATGTAGGTGGAAAGCAACAGCGGGTGAAAACCAACCTCTGCCGCCTTCTTACACGCTGCCTCCGCCGCAACCCGGTTATCGGCGACGACCAGCGTGTGTGCGCCGGCAAATGCTGGATCACCCGGCTTGGGCGTATCGGCGATCTCACCGGCCAGGCCTGCACGCAGCCGTTGCACGATGCTCGGCGGCAGCTTCTCGGCCAGGTCGTATTTTTCGACCACAGACCAGGCATCCTGCCAGGTGCTGGTATCGGGAACAGTGGGGCCGCTGGCGATCACATCGAGCGGGCTGCCCACAACATCGCTCAAGACCAGCGTGACCAGCGTGGCGGGGGCTGCGGCGCGGGCCAGTTGCCCGCCCTTGAGGGCGCTACAATGTTTGCGCAGCGTGTTGATCTCGTTGATCGT
>QEUW01000215.1 GCA_003577005.1 Chloroflexota bacterium
ACGCACGGGCGCACCTCGGCCCGGTCATGCGCCGCCGGACAAATGTCAACAGAACCTAGTCCAGAGCGGCGTAAGTAAGCCAATCGTTGCGACGATGGACGATAGACGATGGTCCATCGTCTATCGTCGGCAAGTTACCAGTCGACTTACGCCGTCATGCACTAGCGCTAAGAAACTATCTCAAAATCGGTTGTGGCTCTGGAATGCTCTCGAACATCACCGGTGTGGCACAGAGATTTTGAGATAATTTCTAAATGATCGCGACAAAAATTCCTTCATGGCCCAAAAGATCGCTGATGCGGACTGCCACCGTGGTGGACGCCGCAGGCGCCGGAAAGGTGTAGTGGCCGATCACCTGCTCGCTCTTCTTGCGTGGGGCATCGACGATGACGCTGCGAAAAACCTGCCCGTCGTAGGCCGGGTCAATTGCGATGGTATCGATGACGGTGCGCCAGCCACCGGCGGCCAGCGTCGCCGCCCTGGCCGACTGTTCCACCAGCGCCATGACCGCCGCCGAGTGAACAGCCTCAATCACAACTGTGATCATAGCAGGGTTGTCTGTCGGCCTGTCAAACCGCACCTGAGCTTGAATCATGCTGGTCGCCGGCAAGCCTACGTTCGCCATCCGGTACACCGCAAACCCTGGTGGCAACGCTGCCTCAAGATGGTCTAACGCCTGCAGCCGCCGACGAGTGGTCTGCACGGCGCCATAGTTGTTGTCGCACCCGATCCAACGGCGGCCCAGCATCTGCGCCACTGCCAGCGTCGTGCCCGAACCCATAAAACAGTCGAGCACCAGGTCACCTGGATTGGTCGCCGTGGCGATAATGCGTTCGAGCAAGGCTTCGGTCTTTTGCGTCGGGTAACCCAGGTCCTCGCCAGGGGTCACGCCCAAACCAGGGATATCATCCCACACATTGTCGATGGCCCGCTCCACCGCCCACTTGCCACGCCCTAACGCTTTCAAATAGTACTTGACGCCCAGATTGCCGCCGTTCGACGCATAGATGCGTTGGGCCGCTTCATCGATCACGACTTCTCCACCGTAGGGGGCATACAACCGCCCCTCGGCATGAAGCGCTTTCAGGCTGGCAAAGCTGTAGGTCCCTGGGTCCGACGTGCGAAAAAATCCGCGCTCATCGCGCAGATAGGCGCGGGCGACCTCTGCTTCGTGTAGTACGATTTGTTTTTTGGGGGGGTGCCAGGTCGGCGGCGCCTGGCGGTTGCGGGCGAAAATCTCCAGATAGTGGGCGCTAAAGGGCAAGAAGAAGGCGTTGACCTTTGCCCCACGCGCCACCTGGCTGCGCCAGATCACGGTGTTCAAATAGTTCTCGCCGCCAAAAACCTCTTGCAAGAGCACACGCAGGTGGTGCGCCTGGCGATGGTCGCAGTGGAGCCAGAGGCTGCCGTCCTCGGCCAGCAGTTCGCGGAGGAGCGGCAACCGGTCATAGATAAACTGGAGATAGGAGCCATCGCGCCAGCGGTCATGGTATTGCGCCTGTGCGCCAACCACCGCATCGGCTGCGGTCTGCATGGTAGGGGCCTTGGGCGCACGCATCCGCACTTTGCGCCGATGGATCGTACCCGTATCAAAAGGTGGGTCGATATAGACTAGCTTGATCTTGCCGCGCAGCCCCCGTTCAAGCAGATAGGCCAACACATCCCGGTTGTCGCCGAAAAAGAGGGCGTTGAAGTCTTGTGGGGCAGTGGTCGCGCCATCGCTGGCGGGTGTGTCTGCGTATTTGGGCGCAAAATGCTCGATCAACTGCGCCTCGCCCGGTTGCGCCGGGGTAGGAGAGCGCTTGCCCGGCCAGTGGAGAACAGGCCATTCGTTGGCCGCATGTTGCTTCCGCCGCACCGCCATTAGACTGCTGCCTCGGTTGTAAATGGGCGGCGGACAAAGTAATAGGTCCACACGGGGAGATTATGTTGCCGGCACCAGAATTCGCGCTGCGTCGGCACGTGTTCGCCGATGCGCGCCGCCTGCGCCGGGTCGTGCGGTGAAAAGGCCGGATGGTTTTCCACCAGGTAGCGCACTAGTTCGCCATACTCCTGTACATCGCTTTTGAAAAAGAGCAGCCCACCAGGCTGCAGCTTGGCCGCCAGCAGATCGACAAAAGGAGGGGAAAAGAGACGTTTCACCCGGTGTTGCTCCTTCCACCACGGGTCGGGAAAGAGAATGTGAACTATCTCAACCCGCCTATCGGGAATCACGCGCGGCAGGTTGAAGCGGCAATCGTCATCGCTCAGCCACAGATTGTCGATGCCAAAACGCTCGATGCGTTGCAGACAGAGACGTGTGGCTTTAGTCTTGGTCTCGTAGCCGATCAAGAGCCGCTCAGGATGGCGTAAAGCCCGGTCAAGCAGAAAGTCACCACGGCCAAAGCCGATTTCGATCTCCAACGGGCGAGCGGTCGCCAGTTCGGCGCGCAGCCGGGCGCCGTTGTCGCCGCGCGGGTCATCCAGCGCCAGCGCCCGGAAGAAGGGCTGGTTGACCCCCCAATCGGGCAGGCGGTCGGCATTGGGCCGGTGGCGTGGGTCGCCGCCGATGAGGCCCTTGCCGGCTGCCCAATCGGCATACGCCTGGCGGCGCTCCTCCTCGCTCAACTCTTCCCAGGTAAAATCCATCCGCCCCTGGGTAAAGCCGGTTGCGTGGTAGTCGAGCAGAGGTTGATCGGGTGCCCGTCTGGCTCTTGCTGAGCTCTCTTTGTTCGTCGTTGTGTTCACCACAATAGGTTAAGGCGGGGCTCTAGATTTCAAACTTATGATCTGGATAAGCCGAAAAATTACGAGTTGGTGCTTGCCGCTCCGGGTCAAACACGAATCAGCGCCGCCACCAAGTTAAAATAACGGGCAGCATATGGCGCAATCTCTGTTGGCGGGCGCCCCCCTTGTGCCGTTACATGCGGCGCCAGATCTTCCATTGCGGCGGCGAGCCGGCGCAGGTAATCGATACGCAATAGTGGCTCCTCCGGTGGTGGTGATTGGTCTATCCCTTCCGGCAAGGTGACATCGGCAAAACGCGCCACCTGTTGCAACGAACCCACTGGTGGCGCCAGCACTTCCTCTCTGGGTGAGCGGGCAATGTACTTGGCCGTGATCAGCAGCATCGCCCAAAACATATTGGCCTCCTGCGTCGCCACCTCCTCCGGCGGGCGTGGCGGGACGGGCTGGTAGGTGAAGTGGGCCGGCGTTTCCTGTTTGGGCAGCCCGGCGCGGTCGAACAAAACCTTTGTTTCGCTTGGGATAGCGGCGACGGACCGGCGCACCCAATACCAGTCTATCTGGTGTGGGCCATCATCGCCGGGGTAGAGCGCCATATTATAGACGCCGCCCGGCGGCCAGTTTTGCGGCGCTTCGAGGATAAGCAACGGTTCCCCCAGTTGGGCCATAAAGGCAGGGCGGTTGGCCACAATCTCGTCGTGATACTCGTCGGCGGTGACCACAAAGAGGTCAATGTCGCTGAGTTCGTCGGCATCGCCGCGGCCGAGCGAGCCAAAGAGCCATGCCGCCACCACGCGTTGATCCGCATTGAGCACACTTTGCGCCTGTACTAACAAACGGTCACGTTCATGTTCAAAGTGCCGCAGACGCGTGCGCAGGTACGGGTCTGTATCGTTGTGCCGCAGGACTGATTTAGCCATTTCGGGCCGCCGATTCATCCAACCTGCGGGCAATGGTCTCGTTGACAATCCGGGCGTCGGCTGGCAGATAGACGGGTGGATTGGCAAGCTGGCTCTCGACTTCGTCCAGGCTGCCCTCGTGATAGCCCACCTTAAAGCCGGTAAACTTTAGCCCGTGCGCCGTGCTGATCACCACGACCCGGTCAGACGATCCGATTACGCCCCGGTTGACCAGCTTGAAAAGAACCGCAAGCGCTACCCCCGTGTGCGGACAGGTATACATGCCGGTCAGGTCGGCCAGGGCAGCAGCATGGGCCAGCTCGTGTTCGCTGGCCTGTTCGACGATGCCGTCGGTCATCTGCACGGCCTGCACCGCCTTTTCGTAGCTCACCGGGTCGCCGATCTGGATGGCCGAAGCCAGCGTCTTGCCGGCAGCCAGCCGTTTCTTTTCTTGAAACCCGGCCAGATAACTCTGATAGAACGGGTTGGCCTTTTCCGCCTGCGCCGCTACCAGCCGTGGCAGCTTGTCGATAAGACCCAGGTCGAGCAGCAGCTTGAGTCCTTTATAGAGCGCGCTGATGTTGCCCAGGTTGCCAACGGGAATGACGATCCAGTCGGGCACCTCCCAGTCGAACTGGCGCACGATCTCGATTGCGACCGTCTTTTGTCCTTCGACCCGGATGCTGTTCATCGAGTTCGCCAGATAGATGCGGTTGTCCTGCGTCACCTCTTGCACAATGCGCATACAGCCGTCGAAGTCGGTGTCCAGTGCCAGGACGTGGGCGCCGTTGGCGACGGGCTGGATCAGCTGTGCGGTGCTCACCTTGCCCGCCGGCAAAAAGATGATGGCCGGGATGCCAGCGCAGGCGGCGTAGGCGGCCAGCGCTGCACTGGTGTCGCCGGTGCTGGCGCAGGCCACCGCCTGGGGCGCAACCCGGCCTGGTCCGGCGTCGGCCATCATCTGTTTGACGACGCTGACCAGCACAGTCATGCCCAGGTCTTTGAAGCTGCCGGTATGGCTGTTGCCACAGAGCTTGACCCACAGGTCGGCGACGCCGATCTGCTTGCCCAGCCGCTCGGCCCAGTAGAGATTGGTGTTGCCCTCGTACATGCTGACCACATTTTCGTCGCGCACATCGGGCGCCACCCACTCGCGCATCCCCCACACGCCGCTGCCGTAGGGCCAGGTCGTCGCGCCGACGCGACTGTCGATCAGCCGGCGCCATTCGTCTGCGCTGCGCTGGCGCAAGGCCGGCAGATCGTGCTGCACCTCTAGCAGCCCCCCACAGGTGGGGCAAGTGTAGATGACCTCATAGAGCGAATATTCGCCCGGACAGCCGCGAAAACAACGAAATGCGGCGCGATAGGGCACAGCCGTAGCCGCACGTGCATCGGTTAACGTGGTCATACTTCTACCCTTGGCATGGATTTGTCGGTTCGTGTGATAACCTGACCCAAAGACGTGTAATGGTCGGGCGCAAATCCTTCTCTCGTCAAACCGCCGGGTAAAAGTATGCGTTGGCAACGGGTGCAATGTCAAATTGTCTGGCGGATAGCCAACAATTCCAAAGTTGAAAGCGATGGAGCGCGGGTTTGGCGGTTGAGGCGGGTATAGGCTCCTCTCGGCAACAACAAAGACGAGGACAGCCACAGCTGTCCTCGCGGGTAACGGTCGGCTATCACAGAATCAACTGGCTGCTCTCACCAGGCTGGGACAGTCTGGCGGAGGTTCGGGCCGATGTTGCCGTCCCTCAATTCCGTGTAATGGGCAAGAAGACCCGATGGGCAAAGCCTGTCTCGTTCAATTCTTCGGGCTGAGGCGAGGCGTACCCTTCGCCCCAAATGCGGGCTGCACGGACACCCGTCGTAGGCGCCAGACAGGTGTAGAGCAACCCGATCGAATCATTGGCGTAGAAGCTCCAGTCGGCCTCAAATGGGATGTCAAGAACCAGTTCCTGCACCATCATCTGGTTGTCGATGGTCTGATAGGGGTTGGCCGTATCGCCATCGGCGATCCAGGCGTTGACCCGGTTATCGTCGTCGTCGTCGATCACTACAGCACCCATGGTGATACCCGGCCCGATCCGGCCGATGGGAAAGGCCCCATGGAGCGCCTGCGGGAACTGGCAATCCCCGGCGCAGGCCCACACACGCTCCCTTGACGATTGCGCTGTATAGTGTTGCTGATCGCCAACCGCCACACCCGGCTCCACCACAAAGCGGAAGGGGCTAAATCGCTTCACCACAAAGAGGTCGTAGCCAGCAGGCAAGATGTAGGAGCCGCTGCCCTCGCCCAGGTAAGTGACCTTTGGCAGTTCGAGCACACCGTACAGGTCAACCGGACAGACAGTGGTGATGGGAATACCGTAGTAATGACTAGGATCAGTATCGGTCACCGGGATGGTTGGGTCGGCTGGTGTCTGCGCTGTTACAGTTGCCATATTTGCGTATTGGCCCAGACGCGCCACGCCCTCCAATGTGCAGGTCATGCTTTCGCCTACCGCCAATGTCGTCTGTGGACAGCGGACCGTTCCCTCTTCGTCATCTACCAGTTGCACATCGACCAGCGGTGTGTCGCCCGTGTTGCGGATGACGTAGGTCCATGTAACCTTTTCGTCTACCGGGATCAGGGGCCCAGTAGCCAGGTCAGCATCTTCGCCATTCGTCGCCTTTTCCAGGTCAATGGCCGGGTTGAGCGCCGCCTGAAAGATGTACTTCACGGTGATAGTGGCCGAGGCGGCGGTGTCGTAGACAAGCGAAAGATTGCCGCCACCTTGCCCGCTTACGCTGCCGCTTGCCTTCACAGTCATCTGGATCTGGCCGGGGCCGCTAAAGAGGGCCAACTCTTCCGGCGTGTCGAGCACGGTGGTTTCGGCCAGGTCAGCTGCAACCAATTGCGGAAAGACGCCACCGGACAGGCCGCTGTAGTCAAGCGCGCCATCGAACGGAGCCAACAGGATTGAGCGAGAGGTGCGCGGGTTTGCGCTAGCCAGCGTAACGCCATCGGGCCCAATCAATTCAAGCCAGCCGGCCATCTCGGTCGTGACCAATGTCTCACTGGCGTCGAGGCTTTCGAAACGCACCGAGCCTTCCAACCGGCTGGAGAAGGAGATCTCCACGCGTTGGAGCGCCCCCAGTTGCGTGTTGAACTTTGGCACAGCCACCGGGCTGACGAAGTCAGTCGCAGTCAAGGGTATCTCGCGCGTGATGATGTTATCGGCGGCCTTTGCTGCGGTAGCCGGCGAGAGCGCGAAGAGCCAGATGCCGACAGCTGTACCGAAGAAGTACAGCCAGACCGATCGGGTCACACGGCGCTCCGTCCCCACTGATTGCATAAGCGGTCTTATCATGCTGCTCATTGTTACGCTCCTTATGTTACGCTTTCCATTACAGTGTTTATAAACTCTATTGCACCTTCTTGAGCCTCCCGGCAGGAAGAGCAAGCTAACAACCGGGGGTCTATCGTACAATATACGAATATGCTACGACATTTATACGTCTTGCCGTTGTCATTCTGTCATCCTCTTGACGTATCTAATACGTAAATCGTTCCCCGATATGTAAATCCTTCGATTGAGCAAGATATTGGCCGGGAATAGATAAAAGGATGTACCCCTTTTCTGCTTGTTGGGGGACCGGTCAAAAGATAGCTAGAATGCAACGACCCCAGCTGTTCCAAAACAGCCGGGGTCGTTGGGGGCCTGTGCGAGTTTGCGATACTACCGGTGTTGCTGCACAAATGGCAAGAGGAGGCGGGTGCTTTGCCCCACCGCTGGTTCCTCGCTCTCGTCGAGCGAACTTGGTCGTGGATTGCAGTAGTGGCTGGGGTCGGTGGCGACCAGGTCGAGCACGCGTACGGTGGCAAGATTAAAGTAGGTGCTGCGGGTAACGTTGGCCTCGTCGCGGCAGCCGTCGACAATGATGACACCGGCGGTGGTTTCGAGGTTAACAGCGGTGCTCATGGCAAAATAGCGCCACGATTCACCCGGCGCCAGCAGATCATCGCCATCATCGCTGGCGGGGTCGAAGAGAGGCGCCACGGTTGTGTAGCTATCGGTCACGGTGATTTGGGCGCGGGGAAAGGTGATCGTGCCGGTGTTGGTGATGATAAAGGTCCACGTGACTGGCCGGCCATCCTCGATCACCGGCACATCCGCCCCATTGGGGTCATCGGCGTCGGCGCCATTGGTGAATTTCTTGATGGTGATGCCCGGGACGACACCCGCTTCCGGCGGGTTGCAATAGTGTGCAGGGTCCTCGTCTTCTGCGCCGGGGATGACCACTCGCCCGATGTTGCGATAGGTGTTGCGCAAAACGGGGAACCCAAACCCGAGGGGGTCGCAGCCATTGATCACCGTTGTATTGGGGCTCGGGTTGTCCAGATCTTCCACCTGGGTGGTGGCAAAGTAGCGCCAGGTTTCGCCGGGCGAGAGAATCTCGTCGCCGTCGTCGCTGGCGGGGTCAAAGATGGGCGTGACCGCCGGATGGCTGTCTGTCACGACCACGTCGCTGCGGTTGAAGGCAAGATTCCCAGTATTGGTCACCAGGTAGGTCCAGGTGACGACCGCGCCCGGGTTCAACTCGGGCACATCGACATCGTTTGGATTGTCGGCATCGGCGTTGTTGACGAATTTCTTGATGACGATGTTTGGCCCAGGCGGGTTACAATAGTGCGCCGGGTCCTCGTCTTCTGCACCGGGGACCGTCACCTGTCCCATGTTGCGGTAGGTCTCTCGTTCGCCTGGCACGGCCAGACCACCGGGATTACAACCATCGACAACAACCGTGCCGGGTTCGGGTGTTCTCAGTTCCTGGGCAACGGCAGAGGCGCGATAGAACCAGGTTTCGCCCGGCGAGAGAATCTCATCGCCGCCTGCATCGCTGAGGGGATCGAATAGCGGTGTCACACCAGGCTGGCTGTCGGTGACGACTACGCTGGCGCGTAGAAAGGGTAGGTTGCCCGTATTGGTCACGCGGTAGAGCCAGTTGACCGTTTCGCCCGGCACCAGTTGGGGAACATCGGGGGCGTTCGGGTCATTGGCGTCGGCGTTGTTGACCAGTTTGACGATTTCGATCCCCGGCGCCGGTGGGTTGCAGTAGTGGCTGGGGTCAAAATCAGTCAGCGTGTTGACGATCACGGTTCCCACATTGCGGTAGGTTGCGCGCGCCAGCCCGGTTCCCGACGGGTCGCAGCCGGGCACAGTGACCGTACCGATAGCGGTGCTGAGCAGGTTTTGCGCCACGCCCACCACCTGATACCGCCAGACTTCCCCCGGCGCCAGGAAAGCGTCGCCGTCGCCGTCATCCACCAACACCGGTGTTACCCCCGGTTGGCTGTCGGTGACGACCACGCTGGCGACCGGGTAAGAGACGGTGCCAGTATTGGTGACTACATAGGTCCATGTCACCGTGGCGCCCGGCGCAATGAGCGGCACATCAGGGTCATTGGGGTTGTCGGCATCGGCGTTATTGGTAAATTTCTTGATTTCGATCCCCGGCGCCGGATTGCAATAGTGGCTGGGGTCCGTGTCGGTCAGGTTGTTGACGGTCACTGCGCCGATGTTGCGATAGGTGTTCCGTGTAAGACCGGTGCCGCTGGGGTCGCAGCCCGGCACGATGGTCGTACCGCCGGTGGCGTTGCTCAGATTTTGCGCCGGCAGCGTCGCGACATAGAGCCAGACTTCGCCCGGGTCGAGGATGCCATCGGCGCCCACATCGCTCGCCGGCACAAACTGGGGTGTGACGCCAGGTTGGTCATCGGTGACGACGACTTCAGCCAGGGTAAACGGAACCGTGCCTGTGTTGCGGACGCGGTAGGTCCAGACCACCGTATCTCCCGGTGGAATCTGCGGCACATCTCCGTCATTGGGGCCATCGGCGTCGCGCCCATTGGTAAACTTCTCAATGTCGATGCCTGGGGTGGAAAAAAAGTACGTGATCGACACCACCACCGACGCAGCCTGTGCTCGCAACAGAGCGCTCAGATTGCCTGGCCCGCGAATAAAGGAGATGCCCGAAGCCAGCGCTGGGATTGAAACATTACCCGTTCCGATAAAAGGAGCCATATCCACGGCGCCGGTCAGGGTGAGCGAAATCTCCTTGGTATTGGAGATGGAGAAGGTTCGGCCTGACAGCCCATCAAAGTCGAGCACATTGTCAAAGGGCGGAACCAGTTCGACGCGAGTGGTTGAGGGAATACTCTCTACGGCAAGGTTATTTGGCAAAGTGACATGGATGGTAACGCTGTGTGTGGCTGAAATGAGCGCAGCATTGGGGCCTGTATTCTCGTACTGAACATCACCCTGAACAAAACCTTCGACGGCGATACGGACGGCGTTTAGCTCTCCCAGTGCAGGGTCGAATTGAGGCAGGGCGAGTGTGCCGCTCCAGTTCGTCGGCGTTACCGGCCCAGAGCGACAGTCGTTCGTCGGGCTGGGTGGGAATGCGGCGCAATAGCTGATCTCAGCCGCGTTGGCCGTGCGGCTTGCCAACGCCCACAGCCCAAACGCAATGAAACAGACAACAAGTGGACGGATTGCTAGCGCACTCTTCATGATGGTTATCCTATCTTGATCACTGTGGGCGAATTGCGGCGGGAGACGATGAGTGGCATCAGTGCAATCAGGTCGACGCTCATCAGGACGGCGCGTCCCGACCCAGGCTCCGGCGAGTTCAAACAGCCGGTAGCTTTCCGGAGACTATAGTGTACCGAACAAACGAGCGGTTACGCCGGCCCTGCAGCGGCGAGTGAGTTCTGAGGTATATATCCGGCCAATGCATCCCCTCACCGGCCGAATCAGGGCCTAAGGTGGCGTTCAACGTTATCCGAAATATTCCTTTACATCATCAATGTATCAAGATCAATGTATCAAGCTGGATACGAGGCCGGCGGCAGCGCTGAATGCCACCGGTCGCTAAAGCGAACATTTACATTATACTGATTTCGTAAAAATATGCATCTCGCATCAAGCGATGTAGGGGTTTGTCTACCTGTAGCGTCTCTTGCCGTGACCAGCCGGTGGTGAGGAGCTTTCTCGGGTGGCTGTGCTCGCCTGGGTTATATGGGCCCGGCAGGTACACCCATGTGACCCAGGCGACTATCACTCAACGTTCACTAGCAAAGATGGTTGGGAGAAAGAGTTGGCGATTTGGTTGTGAATCCGCGTTGCCGGCGCGCCGGGCGCCGCTTGGGCCGACGACATCTGGCGACCAGCCAAGCCCCGGCGGCATGATACAGACATGGACAATGCCCACTGAGTCGGCTGCATAGTAGCTCCAATTGGCCGCCATGGGGATCTCAAAGATGAGATGTTGCACCATCACTTGTTCTTCGATGGGATACTCGGTAGTCACACCGTTTACCTCACCGACCCAGCGATTGACGCGTTTATCATTGTCATCATCGATCACCACGGCTCCAATCGTAATGCCTGGTTCAAGGTAACCCAGTTCGACGGGGCCATCCACATGTGCAACAAAGTCACAGTCACCTGTGCAGGCCCAGACGCGCTGCTGGATATCTTGTCTAGGATTGATGTCTACCGGGAGGTCGAGCACGCGTTCCCCGCCGGCGTTGACCTCGCCTAGGACGGTTTCAAAGTGGAAGTGGCGGCCTGTCGAGATACGTCGTTTGACAATAAAGACGTCATACTCGTCGGGCAAAATATACGTGCCGTGCCCAAAGCCTAGAAACTGGATGTCCGGTGTCTCCACGTGTCCATCGCCGTCGAGCGGGCAGAGGGAAACCGTACTGGCATAATAGTTGCTGGGGTCGCTGTCATGCACCTCACGCCTGGGGTTGACGCCATCATCAGGTGTCTTAGCTGTTACTGTGGCGACGTTGGTGTATTGCCCAACCTGGGCGCCTGTTGTGCTTGCCAACGTGCAGAGCATGGTGTCGCCGGCGGCCAGCGTGGTGCCAGGGCAGGAGATCGTCCCTTCCTGGTCATCCAGAATCACCACCTCTTCCAGATCGACCGTGCCCGTGTTGGTCACAATGTAGGTCCACGTTACAGGATCGCCAGGGGCAAGAAAAACGCCAGGCGCGTCGTCAGCGTCCTCGCCATTGGTGAATTTTTCGAGATCAACGCTGGTGCCCTGGTATAAATAAGTGACGGTTACAAAGGCCGAGGCTTCGGTGATATAACTGAGCGCCAGGTTGCCGCCCCCCTGTCCGCTTGCCCTTCCACTGGCGTTGACCGGGAGCAGGATCGAACCTTCGCCGGTAAAGAGGGTGAGATCGGTCGCTTCGGTAAAGATATCGCTTTCGACGATATGGATACCAACCAGGCGGGGGAAGAGACGCCCCGACTCGCCGGCAAAATCGATGACGCCATCAAATGCGCTGACCGCTTCTGTAACCGAAGCCACGGGGATCGACTCGATAATCGTGGAGCCATTGGGTCGCTGTAAGGCCACGTTGGCCGACATCCCAACGGTGACCTGGGTAGCCTGGGCGTCGAGGCTCTCAAAGCGCGCTTGGCCCTGCAAACGACCATCCAGGACAAATTCAACGCCGGTGAGGAAGCCAATATCGGCGTCAAAACGGGGAAAGCGCATTGCATCCGACCAGTCGGTGGGTTGAAGGTCAATGGTGTCGGTATAGACCTGGCGCGCCTGTGCATATGTAGTCGTAGGGAGCAAACAGACAAGCCACGCGATTACAGCCGCAATGAGAAACCTGGAGAGCACGCACATGCAAATTCCTCCTGTGTTACTGATCATCTGAGCGTATTGACAAGAACAAAGGGATGATGAGTCCGGTCGCTGACCCAAAGGCTTTGTCCGGTGAGCAAGGAAGGTAAGATTCTCCAGGTACCGACCAAACGCTGTGGTTGTCGTGGCAAGTACCGCAGAGCATCGGTCTACCGTTGCGTGGCCGCAGTGTTGACGCACAATGGTTGACGGGTAATAGTATAGATGAAGTATGAGGCTGCGTCAAAATTATACAAAGTTAATTTATGATTGTACGATAATTTCATGAATGATTGGCATATAATCATGTTAATCTAAATACTTGCTCAAAATGAATTGAGCATAACTTACTAAACAACGGTCGATGCTGCGCATCCGTTTGGGTGGCAGAAAATGTCCAATTGACATACCAATCGTCAGTAGGGCGACTCTTTTGGGTGTGCGTGGTGTTGAGGAGTATGTACCCGGTGGGCGCCCGCTAGCTGCTGGCCGGGGACGCAAGAAACAGTACAGCGGCCGCAACTTCAGCGGCTGTACCCAAACGCCGGATAGGTGTATCTGCGTGCCAGCGCAACCGCTCTTCCTCCGTAGCCCCGGCGCCCAATAGATCAGTCTCGATGCGGCCCGGCGCTACGGCGTTGACGCGTATGTTGTGCCCGATCACCTCGCGCGCCAGCGAACGGGTGAAGGCGATCAACCCGCCCTTGGCTGCGGCATAATGGGCGTGATAGGCCGAACCACGCTGACCGGCTATCGATGCGATGTTGATGATTACGCCCGAACGGGCGGCGATCATGGCGGGCAGCACGGCGCGGCAGCAGTAGAACGCCCCAGTCAGATTGGTGCGCAACACCTGCTCCCATTCCTCATCGCTTATCTCTACCACCGGTGTACGTGGAAAAATACCGGCATTGTTGACCAGGATATCAAGGCGGCCATGCTCCGCCAGCACGTTCGCCACCAGGGTATCGACTGCGCTGCGGTTGCTCACATCGACCTGGCGCGCTGTTACCCGGCCATCCAGGCCGATGTGAGCAACCGCAGCGCAGACTGCCTCTGCCGCCGCATGGTCACTGTGATAACAAAAGGTGACAGCACAGCCCGCCGCAGCCAGCGCCAGCGTAACCGCCCGGCCGATCCCGCGCGAGCCACCGGTTACCAGGCCGACTGCACCGGAAAATTGAGGATCTCTCATTGGACTTTACGCTATATCCGCCAACTTTTGGAACGATTCTTTCAACGCTGGATAAAGCCCCCGGTATACCGGGTACAACGCATCATAGCGCCTGGCGACTGCGGGCTGGGGTTGATAGATCGCGCCCCGTTGCACCATGCCCACCACCGCATCCTCCACGCTCGGGTAAAGCCCAACCGCCGCGGCTGCCACAATCGCATCCCCCAGCGGCGCACCTGTGGCGGCTGCCGGCAGGTGCAGCGGGCGGTTGAGCACATCGGCCTTGATCTGATTCCAGATCGCACTGCGCGAACCGCCGCCAACGCAGGCCAGTCTTGCCAGCGGGAAGCCGCCAGTCGCAGCCGCTTCGACATTGTGGCGTAGACCAAAGGCGGCCCCTTCCATGATGGCGCGCACCAGGTCGGCCTTTTGGGTCGCCAGGGAGAGGCCAAAAAAGACGCCGCGCGCATCACTGTCCCAGATCGGTGACCGCTCGCCGTACAGATAGGGCAAAAAGAGCAAGCGATTGGCCCCGGGTGGACTTTGTGTGGCAAGCTGGCTCAGCCGCTCAAAAGGGTCGATGCCCAGCCGTTCCGCCTCGTGACGTTCGACCTCACCCAGTTGGTCGCGGAACCAACGCAGCGCTCCACCCGACGCCACTAGCGCACCCACCACCAAATGCTTGCCCGGTACGGCGTGACCTAGCGGGATCAGTTCGTTACCCAGATAGGAACGGTCACTGCAGATGAGCAAGACGGTGGACTGGCCGGTCATTTCCACGGCGTCACCGGCGTTGACCAGACCGGCCTCCACTGCCGCGGCCGTCCCGTCGGTCATGCCGGCGATAACGGGAGTGCCCGACGCCAGCCCCGTTGCCTCGCCTGCGCTGGCGGTCACCTCACCCACGATTGCGCCGCAAGGCTGGAGCGCCGGCAGCCGGGCAGGGTCGATCCCCATCTGCTCTAACAATGGCTCTGACCAGTTCTGACGCTTGCTATCAAAACAGAGGGTAATCGGCCCATGCGAAAGGTCCATACCAAAGACGCCACACAGATGCCGGACGATATAGCCATTGGCCTGCAATACCTGGTGCGTTTCGCCATAGCGGTCGGCAGCGTGCTCTTTGAACCAGAGCAATTTGGGCGCCAGATAGTAGGGGTCGATGCGCCCGCCATTGGTCTGGGTGATCACCTCTTCGCCAATCTGTTCCCGCAACCAGGCGCATTGCGGTTCCGAGCGCCGGTCCATCCAGATCAGGGCCGGCGCCAGCGGGCGGCCCTGGCGATCCACTGCCGTCATTGTGGGCGCCTGGCAACTGACGCCCACCCCGGCGACGGCCCGAGCATCGATCCCGTGCTGCGTAAAAAGCTGGCGCAGCACAGCACAGGTTGCCCGCCACCAATCCTCCGGGTCCTGCTCGGCCCAGTTGGGCTGGGGGTAGTGGGTCGGATATTCCTGACCGGCCTGGGCCAGGGGTGTGCCAGCAGGGTCAAAGACCACAGCCTTGGCGCTCGTCGTACCGATGTCGATGCCGATCAAGAGGCGTTTTGGCATAACAAACTCCTTTGCCTGGTTGCGTGCCGCGATTATAGCGCAAGAAGGGATGCTGGCATAGCATCCCTCATACCTGGGATTAAAGTCACGCAAGACAAGAAGTCGGTAGTTGCACCCTTGCGACATCTCTTGTTCAAACAGCCTATAACTGGAGATGAGAACGTTTGGCGTGGCACAGAGAATCGAGTAGACTGGCGCCATAATGGTACGAGATTATCGCACGATACGGCGCGTTCTATTGATCACTTTTGCCCTCAACCTGCTGGCCACCGCTCCCAAGCTGGGTGTTGGCATCTGGACGGGCGCGCTCAGCCTCATCGCCGACGGATTGGATTCGCTCTTTGATGGCCTCTCCAATCTCATCGGTGTGATCGCCGTGGGCATCAGCAGCCAGCCACCCGACGACGAGCATCCCTATGGTCATCGCAAGTTCGAGACCCTGGCCGCGCTCTTTATTGCCGGCGCTCTCTTTTTGTCGGCCTGGGAACTGGCAAGCGGTGCGATTGCCCGGCTGCTCGACCCGCCACCGCTGGTGGTCAACCGGTGGATGATCGGCGCGCTGCTCTTTGGCGCCGTCATCCAGGCCGCCGCTGGGCTGTGGGAACTGCGTCAAGGGCGCCGGTTAGAGAGCGAGGTGCTCATCGCCGACGCCCGCCACACCCTGGCCAGTATCAGCGTGAGTGGCGTTGTGCTGATCGGATTAGGAGTGGTCTGGCTGGGATACGGCTGGGCTGACCCGGCGGTGGCGCTGGTAGTGGCCGCGCTGATCGCACGGATTGGGGTCCAGACAGTGCGCGAAAATATACCAGCGCTCGTGGATCGGGCGCCGCTTGACGCCGCCCATATCGGCGCCATTGTGGCCGCGGTCAGCGGTGTGGAGAGCTACCATCGTATCCGCAGCCGGGGGCCGGCGGACACGGTGGCCATAGACCTGCATGTGCGGGTGGCGCCCAACCTCTCGGTGCAAGAAGCCAACGCTATCGCCGATGAGGTGCGGCGCCGGCTGCTCGCCCAACCCGGTGTGGACGATGTCACCGTGCATGTCGAGGCCCAGCGCGGGCCGGACGCCGCCCCCGATCTTTACGCCGCTACCCGTCTTGCCGCCCAAGAAATCGGCGTCACGATCCACGAATGGTGGGTGCAGATGACCGACCAGCAGTTGAGTTTGCATCTACATGTTGGTGTTGACCCCAACCTGACGCTGGCCGAGGCGCATAGCCTGGTCGATCAACTGGAGCAGCTTCTCTGCGAACGGCAGCCGGAGATCCAGTCGATCCACACGCACCTGGAACCGGCCAGCGCCGAGATTTTGCCCAGCGCGCGCGTGAGCAGCGGTTTGCAGGAACGGGTACGGGCGGCCGTTGTGGCAGCGGCTGCACAGATCCCCCACTTGCGCGAACCGCACGAAATCCAGGTGCGCCAGGTGGAGGGCAAGCTGTTCGTGACGCTGGATGTTCTTGTGGATGGCGGTCTTTCGATGACCGAAGCGCATGATCTGAGCACCCAGTTGCAAGACGCCATCCGCACCAATGTGCCCAACGTGGGTGAGGCGTTGGTGCATCTGGAGCCGCGCTAAGGGTCCATAAAAGAATAAACTCCCGAAGAGCGTAGGTGCGGTTTCCATACCACACCTACGGTTTATGGTCGCTGTTCGGTCGGGAAGTAGTATTTTTATGAACCCTAATATTACAACGAGACTTCGCGTGATAGGTCCAACCCGACCTCCGGGAGGGGACCAGAATCAACTTCGTCGACCAGATTATTTCTGGTCACGGGGGCCCTTTGGGCGCGGAGGTCTCGACGGCGACAATGGTCAAAGTCTCGTTGTAGTGCTAAGAACCTGTTTGAAAAGGGGGCTCCACGCTGGTGCGTTGCACCTGCAAGGTGCGTTGCACCTCAGAATTGCCCGGCGGCCCAGGTGCATCGCACGCTGTGCGTGCAACGCACCGAGCCTTTTCAAACAGCCTCTATGAGGCGTTAGTATAGTAAGTTTCGCCCAGTAATCAGTGAACAGTGATCACTGTTCACTGTTCACCGTTCACTCACTCCCGCCCTGTCTGCAAGCGACTGAACTGGAGGCGATAGCGGCACTTCTTGCGCTCCCCATCGCGATACATCTCCGTGTGAGGCGGAAGGTCAACGATTTCGACAAACTCAAAGCCCGCCAGTTCGCAGGTGCGGCGCGAGGCATAGTTGTCGGGATTGCAGGTGATCCAAAGTGTGTCCAGCCCATGACGTTGTGCCAGCGGCAGCAGCAGGCGGACGCTGCGTGCGGCGTAATGGTAGCCGCGATACGCAGGGTACACTTCATAGCCGATGTGGCCGGCATAGCGGCGGATATGCTCGGTGTTGCCAATGCGCAGCTCGATTTCCCCCATCTTACGGCCATCGCTCCGTCGCAGCATGTTGAACCGGTAGGCCGGGACGAACTCCTTGATAGGATTGCTGGTAATAGCCTCGGCCAGGACAAGCTCCAGGTCGCCGTCAACCAGCGGGCCGGGTTCATAAAATTGAAACATGAGGCACAATCCTTTCTGGTCGAGTAGCCGGAGTGTTAAGCGCCAATGTGCGGCCGGTTTCTCCCGTCCGAGTCGCAAGCTCAACGTAGCCGTGTGAAAGTATAATCCAAGCAATTTGGAATTACCAAGCAGATACAGTATAATTGACAGTTCATACTTTGGTTGATCTGCACGATCTTTTGTGTGAAATTTGTCACACAGAGCTCTTTGGTGTATACTGGCGAAACAGAGCTTTCATGTGACAAAAATCACAAACTCCGGCCCAATTGTGCCTTTTTTATTTAGCCGATAAATCATTGGATCAATCAGATTAACCAGATGGTTGCGCGCCGCGGTGATGTCGCGCACTGTCCATAGGATGAACATCTCAGCGAAGTAGCCGCGCAACGACGCGCCGGGTAGCGTCACCCTCCATTCGCCTCGTCCTGTTTCGATTCCATATTCTTAGAGAAGGTCCGAAAAGCCCTACAGAGTGACCCAAAGACGCAAAGATTCGGTCGGAGTTTTCCTTGTGTCCTTTTGTGTCTCGCTCTCTTTGTGGTGCTATCGGCTTGACACTCTATCATGAATCAGGGGAGCGTTGGTATGAACCGCACAGATCTGCAAGGACCAGGAGGAATGCCGCCCAAGCAAGGGTTGTATGATCCAAGCTACGAGCGAGATGCCTGTGGCGTCGGCTTTGTTGTCAATATCCAGGGAGAGCGTAGCCATACGATCGTCAGGCAGGCGCTCAAAGTGCTGGTCAACCTGAGCCACCGTGGCGCCTGTGGCTGCGAGCCCAACACTGGCGACGGCGCCGGTGTGCTCATGCAACTGCCCCACAAGTTTTTTGCCCGGGTTGCAACCGAACAAGGCTTCTCGCTGACGGCGCCGGGGCGCTACGGGGTTGCCATGCTCTTTGTGCCCAAAGACGACGAGTTGCGGGCTGAGTTCGAGCAACAGTTGGCTCAAATTGTAGAAGCCGAAGGTCAAGCAGTCCTCGGCTGGCGCACCGTACCTACCGACAACAGCCCTATCGGCGAGACGGCAAAACGGGCCGAACCGCTCATGCGCCAGCTCTTTATTGGGCGCAATGACGCTACCCTCACCGGCAGCGATGAACTGGCCTTTGAGCGCAAGCTCTATGTCATCCGCAAGCGAGCCGAACAGGCGATCCGCTACGGCAGCCACCCGCAAGGCGAACAATTCTACGTCGCCAGCCTCTCCTGCCGGACGGTAGTCTACAAGGGCATGTTGACGCCCGAACAGGTGATTACCTATTTCCCCGACTTGACAGACCCCGATGTGGAAGCGAGCATCGTCGTCGTCCACTCGCGCTTTAGCACCAACACTTTCCCCAGTTGGGAGCGGGCGCACCCCAACCGTTATCTGATTCACAACGGCGAGATCAATACGATCCGTGGCAATGAGAACTGGATGTACGCCCGCCAGTCCATTTTGCAATCTCCGCTCTTTGGCGACGACCTGCCCAAGGTGACACAACAGATCATCGACCCTGATGGCTCTGACAGCGCCCGCTTTGACAACGCGCTGGAGTTTCTTCACCTGGCCGGTCGCTCGTTGCCCCACGCCATGATGATGATGATCCCGGAACCGTGGTCCAATCACGATACCATGAGCGACGAGAAAAAGGCTTTCTACGAATACCACTCGACGCTCATGGAGCCGTGGGATGGCCCGGCCTCTATCGTCTTTACCGACGGCTCGATGGTGGGCGCCGTGCTCGACCGCAACGGTCTGCGCCCCTCGCGCTACTATGTGACCAAGGATGGCATGGTGGTGATGGCGTCCGAAGTCGGCGTCCTGGGCGACGAGATCGCACCGGAGAACGTGGCCGTCAAGGCGCGCCTGCAACCAGGGCGCATGTTCCTGGTGGACACAAAGGAAGGGCGCATCATCGGCGACGAAGAACTCAAGGAGAAGATGGCGCGGGAGCATCCTTACCGCTGCTGGCTGGAAGAGAATCTCATCGAATTGGATGATCTGCCGGCAGTGGACGAACCGCTCGACGAAGACCATGCGAGTGTACTCCACCGCCAGCAAGCCTTTGGTTTTACCTTCGAGGCATTGCGCGTCCTGGTGGCGCCCATGGCCAAGAACGGGGTCGAGGCGCTTGGCGCGATGGGCGATGATGCGCCTGTCGCTGTCTTGTCCGACCAGCCGCAGTTGCTCTACAGTTATTTCCGCCAGTTGTTCGCCCAGGTCACCAACCCGCCGCTGGATGCGATTCGCGAGGAGCTGGTGACCGCCACCGATGTCTTTATGGGCACCGAGGGCAACATCCTGGCGACGGCGCCGGAGAATTGCCGCCAGATCCGCTTGAAGTCGCCCATCCTCTCGAACGAGCAGCTCCAGAAGATCAAGTACCTGAGCCAGCCCGGTTTCAAGGCGCGCGTCCTACCCATGCTCTTCAACATTGCCGACGGCGCCGCCGGATTGGAAGGGGCATTGGAAGAACTCTTTGCCACGGCAGATGCGGCTATCGGCGAGGGCGTCAACATCTTCATCCTTTCGGACCGGGGCGTGAACGAAGAGAAGGCGCCGATCCCTGCGCTGCTGGCGACCTCTGGCCTGCACCATCACCTGATCCGCAACAAGACACGCACTCAGGTGGCGATCATCGTCGAGTCGGGCGAGCCGCGCGAGGTGCATCACTTTGCTTTGCTCATCGGGTATGGCGCCACGGCCGTCAATCCTTACCTGGCCTACGAGACCATCCACGACATGATCGAGCAGGGTCTCCTCACCGATATTTCATACGAGAAGGCCAAGTACAACTTTATGAAGGCGGCGCTCAAGGGTGTCATCAAGGTCTGCTCGAAGATGGGCATTTCGACCTTGCAGAGCTATTGCGGTGCGCAGATCTTTGAGGCGCTGGGCCTCAGCCAGGCGCTGGTGGATAAATACTTTACCTGGACCCCGACACGGGTCCAGGGTATCGGGCTGGAGCAGATCTACGAAGAGGTCAAGAAGCGCCATGTGCGCGCCTTCCCGGCCCGCAAGACCGAGCCGGATGTGCTGCCCGCCGGGGGCGCCTACCAGTGGCGTCACGACGGCGAGCGCCATCTCTTCAACCCGCAGACCATCCACAAGCTCCAGTACGCCGTGCGCCAGCGCGACGAGGCCGTCTGGACCAATGGGTACAAGATCTTCAAAGAGTACTCGGCGCTGGTCAACGCCCAGGAGAAGGAATTCTGCACCTTGCGGGCGCTGCTCGACTTCAAGTTTGCACCCAATCCGATCCCTATCGAGGAGGTCGAGCCGGCCAGTGAGATCGTCAAACGCTTCAAGACCGGCGCCATGTCCTACGGCTCCATCAGTCAGGAGGCGCACGAGACGCTGGCGATAGCCATGAACCGCATCGGCGGCAAGAGCAACACCGGCGAAGGTGGCGAGGCGCCCGAACGCTACCAGTGGAGCAACGACCGGGCCGACTCGAAGAACAGCGCCATCAAACAGGTGGCGTCGGGTCGCTTTGGCGTGACGAGCCTCTATCTGGTCAAGGCGAAAGAGTTGCAGATCAAGATGGCGCAGGGGGCCAAGCCCGGCGAGGGCGGCCAGTTGCCCGGCGCCAAGGTCTACCCGTGGATCGCCCGTGTGCGCCACTCGACGCCCGGCGTCGGGCTGATCTCGCCGCCTCCGCACCATGACATCTATTCGATTGAGGACCTGGCCGAGTTGATCCACGACCTCAAGAACGCCAACCACCACGCTCGTATCAGCGTCAAGCTGGTCTCTGAAGTCGGTGTGGGCACGATTGCGGCTGGCGTCGCCAAAGGGCACGCCGATGTCATCCTCATCAGCGGCCACGACGGCGGCACCGGCGCTTCGCCGCAAACCAGCATCAAGTACGCCGGTCTGCCGTGGGAGTTGGGTGTGGCTGAAACGCATCAGACGCTGGTGCTCAACAACCTACGCAGTCGAGTCGCCGTGGAGACCGATGGCCAGCTCAAGACCGGGCGCGATGTGGCGATTGCCGCGCTGCTCGGCGCTGAGGAGTTTGGCTTTGCCACCGCGCCGCTGGTTTCGCTCGGCTGTATCATGATGCGTGTCTGCCATCTGGACACCTGCCCAGTGGGCGTGGCGACGCAGAACCCGGAACTGCGCAAGAAATTCGTCGGCGAGCCCGAAGATGTGGTCAACTTTATGTTCTACATCGCCGAGGAGCTGCGCGAGATCATGGCGCAGCTTGGTTTCCGCACCCTTAACGAAATGGTGGGCCGGGTGGACAAGTTGGAGCCGCGCCAGGCCATCGACCACTGGAAGGCCAGCGGCATCGACCTCTCGGCGCTGTTGTGGGAGCCGCCGGTGGACGATGAGGTGGGCCGCTACTGCCAGATCCCGCAGGACCACGGGTTGGAGAAGGCGCTCGACAACCGGGTGCTGCTCGGCCTGGCCCAACCAGCGTTGGAGCGGGGTGAACCGGTCAAAGAGACGGTGCCGATCCAGAACACCGACCGCGTTGTCGGCACCGTTGTCGGCAGCGAGATCACCCGCCGTTACGGCGCCGATGGTCTGCCCGACGACACCATCCACTTCCACTTCCAAGGGTCGGCCGGCCAGAGCTTTGGCGCCTTTATCCCAAAGGGTCTGACGCTCGAACTGGAGGGTGACGGCAACGATTATTTTGGCAAGGGGCTCTCCGGCGGCAAGATCATCGCCTACCCGCCGCGCGCATCGACCTTTGCCGCCGAGGAGAACATCATCATCGGCAACGTCGCCTTCTATGGCGCCACAAGCGGCGAGGCGTACATTCGCGGCGTGGCCGGCGAGCGCTTCTGTGTGCGCAACAGCGGCGTCCATGCTGTCGTCGAAGGTGTGGGCGACCATGGCTGTGAATACATGACCGGTGGCCTTGTCGTGGTTCTTGGCCAGACCGGGCGCAACTTTGCGGCGGGGATGTCGGGCGGTATCGCCTATGTGATCGACTGGGAGGGTGATTTTGACATCCGCTGCAACAAAGAGATGGTGCTGTTTGAGAAGCTAGAAGACCCGGTGGAGATCGCCCAGGTCAAGGCGATGGTGCAGCGCCATGCGGATTATACGCAGAGCGCCCTGGGATACCGGGTGCTGCTACGCTGGGATGAGCTGCTGCCCAAGTTTGTCAAGGTCTATCCGAAGGATTACAAACGCATGATGGAGGCATTTGCCGAGGTCAAGGCCAAGGGGTTGAGCGGCGAGGATGCTGTCATGGCCGCATTCGAGATCAACAAGAGCGATGTGGCGGCGCGCGTGGCAGGAAATTAGCAGATCACCACGAAGACACAAAGGCACAAAGGAGCACGCTGTTTTCTTCGTGTTCCTTTGAGTCTTTTTCCTATGTGGTTAGCTTTTAGGGGAAGATGAGATGGGTAAACCAACTGGTTTTATGGAATATACACGCGAGGCGCCGGCCGAGCGGCCACCGCTAGAGCGGATCAAAGACTTTGAGGAGTTCCACCTCCATCTTTCGGATCGCACGTTGCAGCAGCAGGGCGCCCGCTGTATGGACTGTGGCATTCCCTTCTGCCATACCGGGCAGATCATCAACGGCATGGTCTCCGGCTGCCCGGTCAACAACCTGATCCCGGAGTGGAACGACCTGGTCTACCGCGGGCTCTGGCGCGAGGCGTTGGACCGGCTGCACAAGACCAACAACTTCCCCGAATTTACGGGGCGGGTCTGCCCGGCGCCATGCGAAGGCTCATGTACGCTGGGGATCATCGACCCGCCGGTGACGATCAAGAGCATCGAGTGCGCTATTATTGACAAGGGTTTTGAAGAAGGCTGGGTCGTACCCGAACCGCCAGAGCGCCGTACGGGTAAAAAAGTAGCCGTGGTTGGCTCAGGCCCATCGGGATTGGCAACAGCGGCACAACTCAACAAGGCCGGACACTGGGTCACGGTCTACGAGCGGGCCGACCGCATCGGCGGTCTGCTCATGTATGGCATCCCCAACATGAAGCTGGATAAAGAGAAAGTGGTCCAACGCCGCGTCGATCTGCTCAAGGCAGAGGGGATCAAGTTTATCACCAATTGCGAAGTAGGTAAGACCATCCCGGCGCAGCAGTTGCTCGATGAGTACGATGCGGTGGTGCTCTGTGGCGGGGCAACCAAACCCAATGATTTCTTTGCCAAAACCGAGGGACGCGACCTCAAGGGCATCCACTTTGCCATGGAATTTTTGCATGGTAACACCAAACATCTGCTCGACAGCCGGTTCGGCCAGTCGAACAATGGGCATTTCATTTCGGCCAAAGATAAAGATGTCGTTGTGCTCGGCGGCGGCGACACCGGCACCGACTGTGTCGGCACCTCGTTGCGCCACGGCTGCCGCAGCCTGGTGCAACTGGAGATCGTGCCCAAACCACCGCTGGTGCGCGCTGCGGACAACCCCTGGCCGCAGTGGCCGCGAGTCTACAAACTCGATTACGGCCAGACCGAAGCCGCAGCGCTGTGGGGTGAAGACCCCCGCCGCTACGCCGTCCAGACAACGCGCTTCCTCGGCGACGACAACGGCCATGTGCGGGCGATTGAGACGGTAGAGGTCGAGTGGGTCAACGACAATGGGCGGCAAGTCCCACGCAACATCCCCGGCACAGAAAAGATTTTGCCGGCGCAACTGGTGCTCTTCGCCCTGGGCTTCCGCGGGCCGGAGGACTTCATGCTCGAACAGCTTGGTATCGAGCGCGATGCACGCACCAACGCCAAGGCCGAGTATGGTAAATTCCAGACCAGTATCCCCAAGGTCTTCGCCGCTGGCGACATGCGCCGCGGGCAGAGCCTGGTGGTCTGGGCGATCAACGAAGGCCGCGGCGCTGCGCGTGAGGTAGACCGCTGGTTGATGGGCGAGACCAGTCTGCCGTAAGGGAGCTTACCCTCGTAGAAGAATGAACGTACGTCCAGGGTCTAGACCCTGGACGTTTTGTTCTGACTCAGGCAATGATGTTATAATTCTTTGGTGATGAACTCACGCACGACGCGTAGTTTCCGAGCGGCTTATCGTGCGTTACCACCAGATGTGCGGCAACGGGTGCGAAAACCCAACGCTCCCGGGTCTGCGTTTTAAGCGGGTAGGCGCCGACGTTTCTGTGAGAGTTGGACGCAATTATCGAGCCCTGGATATTCTTGAAGGTGATACTGTCTATTAGTATTGGGTCGGCAAACACGACGAGTATGACCGGTTGACCGGTTAGGCGTCTACTGTTCACCGACCCACCTGTTACTACACCGTCACCCTTACCACCCAGCCCGACGTGGCATCACAATAGAGCAGATCATCCCCATCATTGGAGAGACAGTGCGGCTCCGGGTGTGCTTTGGGCACCTCGATGCGGTCGAGTTCGCGGCCGTCGTTGACGTCCAGCTTGACGATCACCCGGTCCGCCGTGTGGACGACCCAGACGCCATCCGCCACCCGAACGACGCCATGCGCCCGCTGGTAGGGCAGCGGGAGGACGTGCTGCACGCTCCAGTCGCTGATGCGCACCTTGCTCAACGTCTGGCTTTTGAGCGTGGTCAGCCAGATGGTGTCGGGCTCAATGCGGTCGATCTCCAGACCGTGGGTGCCGCCACCGCCCGGTAGTGGATAGCGCGCCAGCGTCTCACCCGTCTGCGGGTCCACCTTGAGGATCTCGCCGTTGTGGGCCTCGGCATCATGGGGTCGCGCCGGTCGCCACAGGTGCGCATCGCCATTGGCCGCCAGCCAGAGCGCCTGACCATCCCACCCCAACCCGCTGGTGTTGGAGGATTGGCTGGGGATGTCCCGGATCATCTTGCTCACGCCATAACTCTGCACCTGTTCGCCGATCTCGACCAGCGCCACCCGGTCGGTGATCTGGTCAACGATCCACAGCCCTTCGTCCGTGACTTGTAGCCCGTTCGGCACCGAATAGGGCGCCCGGAACAGTTTCTCAATCGTTCGTGTCATCACTTAGTCCATTTCGCTTGAATCGATCACTTCGTTGAGAATGCGTGATGCGTAATACGTATTACGTAATACGTATTACGAATCACGCATTACGCGTTATAGTTACGCA
>QEUW01000216.1 GCA_003577005.1 Chloroflexota bacterium
ACGCTAGCCAGGCTCACAGTCGCCCATCGTTGCCGCATCAGACGGCTGTGTCGAGTGAAGTTAGTTGTTTTGAGGCCTGACACCGTTACCATAGAATAGCCTGTGTGCAAAGTTGTTTGGGACCATCGAGCGACCGCCTACGTTTTGTATTGCCCAAAGTCGCTCCGGCTACTCCCATACACTGGGGGTTCTGGCTATGATGGGCGCAAGCCTGCTATCGCACCCCTCTGTTTCTTGAAACACACAGGGGGTGTGCGTTTGGGAGCGTCGCCATCTGGCCGCAGCCGGCAAGCGGGTGCCTCCAGACGCAGTGTTCCCAGGCAACTGTGTAACATCTAGCACAGAAACAGAGTGATAGCCCCAGCTTTGACCGATCACTTTGCACGCTGATGAACCTTGCTTCTCTGAACTGTTGTTGCTTCCCAGGAAATTCAAACTCTAAAGGAGGAATACGATGTCTGTTGTGCAACATACGCAATTGACCCGGCGCAGCTTTCTACGCGGGGCCACGGCGCTTGGCGTCGGAGGGTTGTTGGCCGCATGTGCGCCGGCCGGCGCGCCAGCCGGCCAGTCCGACGCGGGGGGTGCGCCGGCGCAGGCAGGCAAGACCATTAAGTTCTATGTCTTTTGGGGCTCGCCTGGCGCCATCGCAGACCAACTGCTAGCCGACCCGGAGTTGGAAAACTACATCGGCGCGGGCAATGAGATCGATTTCCGCGCCGACTTCCCCACGGAGGCGCGCCTGACCGCAGTCGCCAGCGGCACTCCGCCCGATATTGGCATCTGGGGCAGTTATCTGGACTTTATGTCACGCGGTGTTGTCATGCCATTGGATGATTACATTGCCGCGAGCAATGTTATTGCCCCAGACAAGTTTATCTCGGGCAACTGGGAAGTGATCCAGTATCAGGGCAATGTCTATGGTATCCCTGCCTTTGAGTGCTTTGTGCGGCGCGGCCTCAACTACAACACGCGCCTGGTCGAAGAAGCCGGGCTTGACCCGGACAACCCGCCGGTTACATGGGATGAGTTGATGGTCTGGCACGAGGCGCTGACCATTTTCGACGACGCCGGCAATCTGGTCCAGTATGGCCTTGACCCGTACGACGCCGAAGGCGGCACCGGCCCCGGCAATGACGGTTGGTTCCTCCCCGAGTCGTGGGACTTTATCTACTTCGACGAGGAGACAAAGGAATTCAACCTGGACAACGAACTCATGGCCGAAGGGCTGGAGGTCATGGGCGAATTTATCAAGGTGATCGGTGCGGACAATCTGGCCGGCCTGCGCGCAGTCGAAGGCCAGGGGACTTGGGGTCAGGCATTCAATGCCGAAGTGCAGGCGATGATCATTGAGGGCTACTGGCATCCTGGCGAGACGGTGAACGAGAAGCCGGAAGTCGCCCCCTACAATCGTGCGACCTGGGTGCCGGTGCCGGAGTCGCGGCGGGGCACGAAGATCCAGTTTGGTGGCGGCCACATGGCGCAGATCTTCCGCGACGGCCAGTACAAGGATGAGGCCTGGCCGATCGCCGAGTGGATCCAAAGTGACTATGTGTGCGACCTGATCTTCAACAATATCGGTTGGTTGCCTGCCTACCTGCCCTACTTCGAAAATGCGGACCAGGAGAAGTACCCCGGCCTCAAGTTCTACTTTGATTCGGTGCAAGAGGCCAACTACTGGGGGCCATTTATCCGCAACGAGATCCAGAGCTTTATTGCCACCCAATTCGTCCAGGTGCGCGAAGCTGTCTTCCGTGGTGAAATGACCGGTGCGCAGGCCGCAGCCCAACTTCAGCAACTGGCGGAGACTGAGTGGCGCGAGGCCGGTTTCGCTTGATCCAGCCTCTGGATCGGCGCTTGCAGGTGTTTGTCTGCATGGAAGGCGTCATTGCTGAGACGATGGACGGTAGCTGACCGTCCATCGTCTCAGCACCCGCTGGTTCAAGGAGGCTACGATGGTTGGGTTTATGAAACTGCGGCGGCCCACCAGGTCGGAGCGGCGTGAGATCATACAGGGCCTGCTCTTTGCGTCGCCGTGGATCATTGGCTTTCTGGGGTTTACCCTGATTCCCATTACGGCGTCGTTTTATTACAGCTTCACCCGCTATGACTTGCTGCGCCCGCCGGCCTGGATTGGCCTGGAAAATTATACCAACCTCTTTACCAATGATCCCAACTTTCGCATTGTCGCGTATAACACCATTTGGTGGGTGATCTTCAGCACACCGTTGGGTGTGCTGTCGGCGTTCTTGATGGCGCTACTGCTCAACACCAACATTGTCGCTCGCTCAACTTTCCGCGCCGTCTTCTTTTTTCCGTCGATCGTACCGGTTGTGGTTTCGGCGTTCGTCTGGCTCTTCTTGCTCAATATCCAGTATGGGGCGGTGAACGCCACGCTTCAATCTTTGGGGTTCCCGGTCGTCCCTTTCCTGTCCAATCCCGATTACATCAAGCCAACGCTGGTTGTGATCCATATGTGGGCGCAGGGCGCGGCCATGGTGATTTTCCTGGCAACCTTGCAGGATGTGCCGCGCTCCCTCTATGAGGCGGCAATTGTGGACGGGGCCAATGCCATCCGTCGGCTCTGGCATGTGACGATCCCTATGGTGAGCCCGGTGATTCTCTTTAATGCGGTGTTGAGCTTTATCGGAGGGTTCCAATATTTCACCCTGCCGTGGTTGTTGACCCAGGGCGGCCCCAATCAGGCGACGGAATTCTATTCGCTCTTTCTCTACCGCAATGCCTTTATCTATCTACGCATGGGCAAGGCCAACGCTCTGGCGTGGCTGCTCTTTGTGGTGATTATCGTCTTCACCTACCTGTTGTTCCGGGCTTCGGGGCGCTATGTTTTCTATGCAGGGTCATCGCGCTAAGGGCGGTGGTATGGCTGCCAGCAAATCTCCCCAAATCTCCATTCCTGGGGATTTGGGAGATTAAGAGATTCTCGGTGCTCTGTACACCCCCTGTTTATGAAGGAGATGGACAATCAATGGCAACCCAGACGGTGACACAACAGCAGACCCCGGTGGCGCAAAGCAGCCAAAGTGATCGCTTTCATAGGTTGCGCACCCTGGGTCTATCGGGCGTGCTTGTGGAAATTCTGAAATACGCTGTGCTGTTGACGCTGGCGATTACCTATATCATGCCCTTTTATTGGATGCTTTCATCGGCTGTCAAGACTGACTCACAGGTCTATACCGTACCACCGATCTGGTTTCCCGTTCCCCAACATTGGAATAACTTCTGGGATGCGTGGAACAGCCAAAACCATTGGCTGATGACCTATAACACGGTTGTGCTGTACGCCATTCCGGCCACCATCGGCACGGTCTTGTCGTCATCCCTTGTGGCCTACTCATTCTCAAGGTTGCGCTGGATTGGACGCGATACGCTCTTTGCCTTCGTTTTGGCAACGTTGATGATCCCCGCCTGGGTGCGGCTGGTGCCGCTCTTTATCATCTTCAAGCAGATTGGCTGGCTCAACACGTTTCTGCCGCTGGTCGTGCCCCACTTTTTTGGGAGCGCATTTTTTATCTTCCTGCTCCGCCAATTCTTTTTGGCGCTACCCATCGAACTCTCCGACGCCGCCCGCATCGATGGCGCCAATGAGCTGCAGATCATGTTCCGCATTATCCTGCCGCTCTCCGTCCCTGCCCTGGCTGTTGTGGCGCTCTTCACCTTTATGGATGCGTGGAACGACTATCTCGGCCCGCTTATCTACGTCAATGTGGAAGAGAAGTGGGTGTTGGCGTTGGGCGTCCAGCGTCTGCGCAGCGCCGTGGCTGAAATCGGCAACCGCCAACTGGCCTACCCCTATTTGATGGCAGTCAGTTCGCTGATCACGCTGCCTATCTTCCTGGCCTTCTTCTTTGCCCAGCGCACCTTTATCGAAGGGATTTCCGTCACCGGTTTGAAGGGATGATGTTTAGTAGACAGGTAGACAGGTAGACAGGAGGTTACCTGTCTACCTGTCTACCTGTCTACCTGTCTACCCCTATTTATGCAAAGGATAACACTGCCAACTCATGAACATCTCCATCTGTTCCTACACCTTTCACCAACTGACCAGAGCTGGCGTGATGAGCGCATTTGGCTATCTGGAGTCGGTCAAATATCGCTATGGCCTCAACGCGGCCGATCTCTGGCACGGCACGCTGGAGAGTCTGGACGAGGAGTATCTCGCCAAAGTGAAAGAGGGTCTGACCGAGCGCGGGTTGCCCCTGGCGAACATCTGCATCGACCGCGCCCACATCTGGGAAGATGACGCCGAGAAACGCGCCGCCAATGCCCGCAATGCCGAGGCCAACATCCGTGCCGCCGAATTCTTGGGGGCGACGACGGTACGCATCGACGCCGGTGGCACACGTGACGAACGCACGTGGAACGACCAACAGTTCGATGCGATCGTCACCCAATATCGCGCCTGGGCGCAGCGCGCCTACGACAACGGCTACCGTATCGGGCCCGAAAATCACTGGGGCGCAGCGATGGTCCCCAGCAACATCAAGCGGCTGTGCGAAGCGGTAGACCACCCTGGCTTTGGCGTGCTGCTCCATGCCGGGCGCTGGCATGACGATGTGGAACAAGGCGATATGATGGTGGCGCCCTGGACGATGCACACTCATTTCTCACCCGCCCTCAGCGATGAGGCGTTGCTCAACACCATGAATGCGCTGCGCGCCAGCAATTATGCCGGCTGCTACAGCGTGGAGATGGTGACGCAACGTTACAGCGAACCTGCTGTAGTCACCGCCAAATTGCGCGACATCGGTGAACGCTGGCGGCAGGAAGGGTGACCAGACTTCGCATGGACAAAATCAAAGTCGCCCTGGTGGGCTGTGGCGCGATTGCGCACGTCATGCACCTGCCCGGTCTTCAGACGATGGCCGAGACGGGCAAGGTGGAACTGGTCGCCGTCGCCGACACAGTTGCCGATAAGGCGCAAGCCGCTGCTACAAAATACAACGTTCCCCACTGCCACACAGACCTGGAGCAACTGCTGGCAGAAGTTGAGTTCGATCTGCTGGTCAACACCACCGTCATCCCCAGCCACTTTGCCGTGAGCCTGGCCGCATTGCGCGCCGGGAAACACGTCTATACGCAGAAGCCCATGGCCGCCACGGTGGAAGAGGCGACCATCCTCATCGACGAGGCCGCCCGGCGCAACGTGCGACTGGCCTCTGCGCCGGAGCATCGCGTGCGCCCGCTCGTCGGCAGGATCAAGGAGATGGTCGAGCAGGGGACCATTGGGCGGGTGAACTTTGCCAAAGTGCGCAGTTCGCACGGTGGGCCAGAGAAGCACTTCATCCCCGCCTCGCCGCGCGACTCGACCTGGTTTTACAAGCCCGGGTCCGACCCGATCCTTGATCTGGGTGTGCATGGTCTCAGCCAGATCACCAGCATTCTGGGGCCGGTGCGCCGGCTCGCCGCCTTCTCCGGGCGCACGCTGCCCGTGCGGTACATGACCGAAGGAGGGCCCTTCTCCGGCAAGCGCATCGATGTGGAGATCGACGACAACTCGCTGCTCATGCTTGACTTTGGCGACGCCTGTTTCGCTTTCCTCGACGCCACCTATTGCATGGAAGCATCGCTGGCCCCGCGCCTGGAGATCTACGGCAGCGAGGGCACGCTGGCTGTTCTGGAGACGCGTAGTGACGAACCGCCCGACCTCCGGCTCTACCAGTCCAAGACCAAAAGCTGGACACAGGTCGAGGTTCCTCCGACACCACTGGTAAAAGACCTGGGCGTACTCCATCTGGTGGACGCGATCCGGGAGGGCAGGCCGCATCTACTCACCGGCGAGCATGGCCGCCATCTGCTTGAAATTATGACCAGGGCGCCCGTCGCCGCTCAAGAAGGGCGCACGGTGGAGCTGGAGACACTGTTTTAGAGGCTAACGGAACGACATCGGCAAGGGATTGCTACCATTCACAGTTTAGCCATTCAGTTCAAAACGCAGGGAATAGTTGTCGAGCGTGCCTGGTAATGGCCGGTGGGGGTCGAGCCGGGTCGGCGATTGCAGGCGAATCTGCCGGCCATCCAACAGCGCCGCCAGCATGACGCTGCTCACCAACAGCACCAGGTTCCATCCCGGGCACATTGCCGGGCCCTCGCTGAAGGGGATCAGCGGCCAATCCTGCGCCGTCCGGTGCCGTAGCCACAATTCGGGGGCCAGGCGGTTGGCGTAGGGCAGCCGTTGGTCATCTCGGTGAAAGAATGGCGTAAAGATCAGGATGCCGGTCTGCGCCGGCATGATGCCCGTCTCCCACTCGGTTTCCACCGTACTCTGGCGCAACACTGCCGGTGTGGTAGGCCACAAGCGCAGCGACTCGAGCACACACGCACGCAGGTACGGTAGATCGGGCTGGACTGTTCCACTGCGATTGATCTCCTCGCGAGCCTGTTCAGCATGCTGAGGGTGCGAGGCAAGCAGCGCCAGGGCGCGGAACGTCGCCATGCCAGCCGGGTCAAATGCAAACAGCCACTGTGGAACCTGCTGGGCCGGTTCGGTCGCTGAGGTGGTGCGCGTGGCGGCCATCACCCCAGCCAGGCTATTCGGGTCGGCATGCGCCAGGTAGCCCCGCAGCCTGTCGTAGAATTGGTTACGCAGTTGTCTTTGCTTTGGCATGAGGAAGGCCCAGTTTGCGGCGGAACGAAGCTGGTCGATCAAAGCGGTCAGCTCCCGGTCGTCGCGGGCGGCATCCCCAAACACCACCCGCCGCACAATCCGAAACCACGTGATGGCGAAATCATCCCAGATGAGCACTCCGCGGTGGCGCACCGCCCCGAGCAGGAGCTCGGCCTCCTCATGGACGACGGAGACAAAGCGATCCGCCAGGCGGTGTAACGTCTGGCCGGTGTCGAGGACTTCCTCGTTAAAGCGGCGGCGGTCGGCTCGCTCAGGGCCGTGCGAGATCAACACGCCCCGTGGCTGGAAGTGGGCAAGTGCCGACCGCTTCTCGCTGCTGGCGGTGGCAAACGGCTCCGGGGAGCCTTCGAGCACCCGGTGTACATGCTCTGGGGAGAGAATGACTGCCTGAGAACGGATAGGAATGCGGAGAAGCAGTGGCCCGGCGCCGTACTTGTTCCGGATCTGCTGCATCCGGCGGACCGCCCGCTGGTCCAGATCAAGCAACTCGGCCAGAGCTACCACCTTTGGCCGGCGGATGATCAACCCTTTGGCTATAGTAGGGACAACGACTTGGGCGATGATCCCCAGTGTATCTCGGAGAGTCGCCTGTGGCAGCGTAGTACGTATCTTTGTCGCAAACGCCTGGGTCATCTCGTACCTCCACAAGTACGACCATTAGCCGTCAAACAGATCGATACGGTTCAACAATGAGGTGCTACGGCAACAGTGACCGGGCGCTGGCGCAATCCTCGTTGGCAAGGTGTCATTTCTCGCATTGCTTGCTCCTTTACCGTGCCCTCCTTTGGCATCTCCACCCCGGTACAAATGTTTTATCACCGTTACTGGCAACCAGAGCGGCGCCTCTCAGTCCTGTTCGACTATGTCATTGAGGTTGGTGTTGAGGCTGTAACGATTCACCCGAACGCGCGCACCTGTGCCCGTTCTATTTCCTGCCTGGCTACCGCCCGGGAAGGGCTAGATAAAGATGGATGGCGTGCGTTGGAAGGCTCGGAAGAATCGCCCCACCGACACCCGCTTCAAGATACCGCGCCTTGCCCCGGCATCACTGTTCCTGCCTCCATCCAGCGCTCGCTTGGCGCTGAATCGTTCCATCCGTGGTATAATCTATCGCAGCTGCTCATCAGCGCTGTACAGAGATGAGGGCTATGAATCTCACATTTGTCAGTGGCGCCGGACCGCCAATCGATGCTCCACTTGACCAGCGTATTGTAGAGGACTCGCCTCGCTAAATCATGCTCGGACTGATCCCCAAACTTCCGCTCTACTGGGCCTTTCGCGCCTTTGGCTGGCCCAAGGTCAAGCCCTTTTCGATTGTCATCAGCGTCTCGTTTCGCTGCAACAGCAAATGTCGCACCTGCGATGTCTGGCGCAAACCCAACGACGACCTGACGCTGGAAGAGTGGGACAAGGTCTTTACCAGCCTGGGGCGCTCACCCTTTTATATGACCTTCACCGGCGGTGAACCCTTCCTGCGCGGTGATCTGGCCGACCTGGTGATCAGCGCCTACAAGCATTGCCAGCCCGAAGTGATCACCATCCCCACCAACGGCATGTTGACCGAACGCACCATCGAGCAAGTCGCCCGCATGTGCCGTGAGTGCCCCAAGAGCAGCATCGGCATCAATCTAAGCCTGGATGGCGTCGGCGCTGAGCACGACGATATCCGCGGGGTGGAAGGCAACTGGAAGCTCTCGCTCCAAACCTGGGAGCGACTCAAAGAGCTACAAAAAGAGCACAAGAACCTGGTACTGACTGTGCATACGGTCGTCAGCCGCTTTAATGTTCACCGCTTTCGGGAGATCTACGCGGGTCTCCAGTTTCTCAAACCCGACAGCTACATCACCGAAGTGGCCGAGGAGCGAGTCGAACTTGACACCGTAGGCTGGGGCATCACCCCACGACCGGACGATTACGACGAGATCGCCGACTTTCTCAGCCAACAGGCGCGCCAGGCGCCGGCGAAAGGGATCGCCCGTTTCACCCAGGCCTTTCGCGCCCAGTACTACCAGTTCGCCAAGCGCGTCCTCCACGAGCGCGACCAGGTGATCCCCTGTTACGCCGGCTGGGCCAGCGCCCACATTGCCCCCAATGGTGATCTGTGGAGCTGCTGTATCCGCGCCGAGAGCGTGGGCAACCTGCGCCAGTACAATTATGACATTACACCGCTCTGGCGCAGCCAGGCGATGGAACAACTGCGCGGCAGCATCAAGCGTAAAGAGTGCGCCTGCCCTATGGCCAATGCCAACTATGCCAACATGCTACTCCACCCGCCTACCGTGGCCAAGGTGGTGCGCGATGTGATACTATGAGGGCATCTTCGCAATCGCTGGCCGATGCGCCGGCCCCTTCTGTTGGCGTCACGACCAGCCCAGTCTGGCTGGGCTGGGGATTGGCCTTGTCGGCAACGGTCGCCAGCAGCATTGTCACACCGTTGGTGCGGGGTGCGGTTGTCGGCGGCATGGACCCGATCAGCCTGTTGCTGGCGCGCCTGTTGCTCGCTCTGGCGCTGATGGTGGGCACGACCGCGCTCATCGACCGGGTGCGTTTCCGGCTTGACGTGCCCGGTGCGCTGCGGGTGGGTGTGATTGGCGTGATCAGCGGCATCGAGATCTGTTGCTTTTTTGCCTCGCTCTCCTATGTGGACGCCTCTATGTCGGCCATGCTCAAGTCGACGCAGCCGTTGGTGGTCCTACTCATGTTGGCAGCGGGCGGTGAGCGGCTAACCGGGCGGCACCTGGTGCGGCTGGCCCTAGCCATGGCCGGCATCTATCTGCTCGTCGGGCCGGGCGGCCAGGTGGCGCCCATTGGGTTGTTGCTATTGGGGTTATCGCTACTACTCTACGCCGCCCAGTTGGTGCTGGTGCAGTGGTGGCTGGCGGACTACGATATCCGCACTATTACCCTCTACCTGACCGGCGTCATGACGCTAGTGATCGGCGCCTGGTGGTGGTTGGAGGGCGCAACGTGGCAGGCGCCCACCCGCAACGAGTGGATCGTCATCGGTGTGCTGGCGGTAATCAGCACCTATTTTGCCCGGATGGCGCTCTTCAGCGCTATCCGTCGCATCGGCAGCGGGCAGATCGCGCTCTTGTGGCCATTGCAGACACTGCTGATCATTGTCCTGTCGGTGCTCTTTTTGCACGAGCGGCTGACGCCGGTGCAGTGGGTGGGTGGGGTGTTGGTCCTCGCCAGTACCTTTCTCGCCATTGAACGGCTCGGCTGGCGGGCGCCGGCAAAGGGTATCCGGTAAAGCAAATGTATGATCGACCAAGAAGCTGGTTTTGCGGGTATGCGTATCAGTTGTACACTGTCGTGCAATAGCAAGTCATGATTCTCATTGGCGGTGCAATCTATGTTCCAAACGAAAGCGCCGGGCCAACGAACCTCAATTTGAGCAGCGCGTATGGAGCGAGCACAAAAGATCATTGGTTCCGCACTTTTTCTCGTGAGCCTTTTGATATTAGCCGGCTGCAACCGCACCAGCGCCGCGGCGGCTCCCACCCCTGACGCACCGCCGTTACCCGCGGCGGCAGCGGTCGTGAAGCGCCCGCAACTTCCGGCGGTCATGCCAGAGCGGCTTCAGATCCCATCGATCAAGCTGGATATTCCGGTGGTGGAGCTGGGGTGGAGCACAAAGAAGGATAACAGCGGCGCCATCTTTAGCGATTGGGATGTGGCCGAATATGCGGCGGGGTGGCATAAGAACAGCGCCAAACTAAACGAGCCGGGCAACATCGTCCTGAGCGGGCACAACAACATCTACGGCGCCGTCTTTCGCGAGTTAGACCAGTTGCGCCGCGGGGACGCCATTACTGTGCAGGCGGGGACACAAAATCTTAAGTATGTGGTGCATGACGTGCTTATCGTGCCCGAAAAGTACGCCTCGCTCGAACAGCGCAAGCAAAACGCCAGTTGGATCGGCCAGTTCGAGGATGACCGGCTGACCCTTGTCAGCTGTTGGCCGCGCGACGACAACACGCATCGCATCATCGTCGTTGCCTTCCCACAAGGATAGGATTTTGTAAGACAGGTAGACAGGTGATATCTACTTATATACCGGTCTACCCGCTTACTTATCTGCCATCGCCGGCGACAGCGCCCGCAACTCCTCTAATCGCCGGGCCAGGGGCCGCCAGATGACGCCGTCGCCAAGCCCGGGTAGGGTGTAGAGCAGCGCATCTTCGCCATTGTCGCGATAATAACGCTTCCTCCGTCCCACCTCAACAAAGCCAAGCTTTTGATAGAGATGTTGCGCCCCCACGTTGCTCACCCGCACCTCCAGCGTTGTCTCTGTAGCGCCCTGGCTGCGCGCCTGGGCCAACATCTCCAACAACAACCACTCACCCAGATTACGCCGCCGCCAGTCTGGATGGGTGGCGAGGGTGACGATGTGCATCTCTTCACCCATGAGCCAGTAACCGCCGTAGGCCAGAATCGGGGGCAGCCCGTTGCGGCTGCGATCGCGTTGAGGGCGGATCACCCAGTAGAAGCCCAACCGGTTGAGACGTAATTCGTGACGGTAGGTGCTGGCGGGCCAGGGGGCGGGAAAACAGAGCGGCTCCAATATGCTGACTGCCTCGACATCATCCAGCGTCATTGGGCTAAAGATAAGGGTCGCATCCTGCATCTTATGGATTCCGAAGATAGAGTGGCTGGAGTGTCTTGAGGTCATCTGCCAGACCGGCAGCCAGGCGGCGCACGGCCAGTTGCGCAAGAGAACCAGCTCGCCGCCACCCGCTGACGGCATCGACAACGGCCACATGGTCGAGTACGGCCGCAGCACGGGCAACCGGTGTATCGAGTTCGCCGACTAGCCAGAGAGGGCCGACACTGCTCGCCAGCGCCCGGCTGAACTCCTCGATGCTTCCACCGTAGTGGTCAGAAACACCGGGACGATGGAACATGTTATTTGGGGAGAAAAAAGCCCAGTTGTAGCGCCCGCGTCCAGCCTGCAGATAGGCGCAAACCTGCGGCGGCGGTATCAACTGCGCAGCAAGCCCCAACCACGGCAGCGCCGTCACACAGAGGGTGGGCACGCCAACCACTCGCGGCGATGCTGATAAACCCAGTGCTATCCCTTTGACCGCACTGATAGCAATTCGCACGCCGGTAAAACTACCAGGGCCGGTTGTCACGGCCAGTGCAGTTACTTCTGGCGGCGTCAGACCCAAACTCGCCAACATGTGCTCAGCAGTTGCCAATAGATCCTGCGTCTGGCGGCGGCGCGCTTGCCAGGTCCATTCAGCCAGCAACTGTGAAGCATTCAGGTCATAGATGCTCACCGAGGCTATCTCGGTGGCGGTGTCGAGCGCAAGTAGCATGAGGGGTTATGAGACATAAGAAACGGCAGCAAGCGAATTGTCAAGATAACTATCGTACGGAAAGAGGCGGAGTTCGTCAACTCTGTTGCGGTGATTTTTGAGTACAGATTTTCGCGAATTGATGTGGATTCAGTTTTACATCAGTGAAAACCCGTGAAAGCTGTGTTCAACTGTCACTTCTCGCTGCAAATCATCCCTGTCGATGCCACCCAAACTACACGATGGCGGGTTAGGGTCCGCAGCAGCGCTTTGGTATAATCCACCTGTCGCCTAGAACATCTGGGCCATTCCTGCCAACATCCTTCACATTCATAGACAGCGCAACTTGCGGACCGACGCCTATGTCCTTCGTTCATCTGCACACCCATTCCGAATACTCGCTGCTCGACGGCCAGGGGCGGATCAAGAAGCTGGTGGCCGAGGCCAAACGCTTGGGCCAGCCCGCCCTTGCGCTCACCGACCACGGCGTTATGCATGGCGCCATCGAGTTCTTCCGCACCTGCAAAGAGGCCGAGATCCGGCCGATCATCGGGGTGGAGGCCTACCAGACGGTGTGGGGCCGGCCCATGGAAGGGCGCGACCCGGATTTCGACCGCGAGAACTATCACCTGCTCTTGCTGGCGAAGAATATGATTGGCTATCGCAATCTGCTCAAAATTGCGTCGCATAGCCAGCTCAACGGCTATTACTACCGCCCACGCATCGACCATGACTTTCTGGAAAAACATGCCAATGGGATCATTGCCACCACCGGCTGCATGGGCGCTGAAGTGCCGCAGTTGCTCAGCCAGGGCAAAGAGAAAGAGGCGTACGAGCGGCTGGGCTGGTATGTCGAGACCTTTGGCAAAGAGAACTTCTTTGTCGAGCTGCAAGAGCACAGCATCGA
>QEUW01000217.1 GCA_003577005.1 Chloroflexota bacterium
ACGGTGCGGACAGTTTCAGCTATACCATCAGCGATGGCGTCCACACCGCCACGGCGACAGTCACCGTGACGGTGACACCGGTCAACGACGCGCCACTGGCCATGGACGACCGGGCGACAACGCCGGTGGGTGTCCCTGTGACGGTCTATGTCCTGGAGAACGACTGGGATGTGGACGGCGACGAGCTGACCATCATCGCCGTGACGCAGCCCGTGTCGGGGACGGCGCAGTTCAACGCCGATCAGTCTGTCACCTATGCGCCGGTTGCCGGTTTCCACGGCATCGACAGCTTTACCTATACAGTGGGTGACGACAACGGCGGCGTCGCCACTGCGGTCGTCCTGATCACCGTCGAGGCGCCGCCGGCCATCGCCTGTGAACTCTACCCAGTCGCGCTGCACCAATCGGTGCTGGCGGGCAAGAATCCGGGCGATACGGCGGCAAACATCTACAACGGTGGCGGGCCGGGCAACTTCGGCTGGCTAACCTGGAGCGGCAACCCCAATGTCCCCACGCTGGTGGACAACCTGACGCCGCCGGGCAACAGTGACGCCTACGTCAACCCGCATGACCCGGCGGACCATGTGGTCTCGGTTGGGGATTGGGTGCAGGGTCGGCCCGGCATTGCCAATGCGCAGGATGTGCGAAGCGCGCTTGATGCGCTGATGACGGTTGATGGGATTGTCCCTGTGTGGGACGCTGTCGAGGGGCAGGCGTGCGCTTCTTGGGGTTGGTCAACTGCGCCGATGCGCCGGTGGCGGCGGGCGCCCTCACCGCCGGCGAGGATGGGACAGATGAAGAGGCGCCAGCGCCAGTCGCCGTTGGGCAGGAGACAGCAGAGGCTGCGCCAACGAATGTCGAGATAGCAGTTGTTGCCGCGACGCATGTGCTCTTCCTCCCTGTGGTACAGGGTGAATAAGGTGTCGATGTACAATTCCCCACGTGCAACACCTACAGGTAGGTAGGTAGATAGGTAGACAGGTAGCCCTGCCCTGTCTACCTATCTACCTAAACCTCAGTAATACCGGGAGTGTTAAACATGGGGAATGGGTCTTGAGCTCATCTACAAAATGTTTACTGGTTGGCCACCAGCGGCAACTGAACCTGCCTGCCCACAAAGACCTCACCCACCTTGAAGAATCCTGTCTCCTGATCCCCGTCGTAGACAATGTTGATCAACTGGATGTAATCTTGATAAAAGGCCGCATCTTCAAAGACAAGCACCCACTGGATGTCCAGGGCCGGGCTGCCCGCACCGTGCGTCACAACTCGCATAGCCGGCGTCAGAACCGATACAAAGCGCGTTGGGATGTTAGGCGAGCCAGGGCCAGGTTTGATGCCGGGGAAGAAGTTCAAGGTGTCCGGGTCCTGTACCAGGAGATGGTCTTCGCTTACCACGTAGCGAGCAAAAAAGATGGTCTGGTCGTCGTCGCTCAACCTGAGCTGGATCTCCTCGATCTCTTCCCAGCCGTGAACATGATTAGCCGTTGTCGTGACTGTCACTGGGGCTGAACGAACCGCCATCTCGTCAGGGGCAGCCAGCTCAGCCAGCGCTGCCCTGATCTCCTCGGAGAGCGCCGCAGTGTAGGCCGCCGCCGCGTGCGTGTCCGAAATGACCCAGATCAAGGGCGGACGGTTTACCGCCCACGCCGGTCGAGCCGGGTAACGATGGGCCACAAAGACGCTGCTGCTGTCACCCCCCTCCTGCCAGGCTACGTACGGGGTCTGACTATTGGAACCAAGGCTGGGCCGGCTCCCCGGTAACACAGGCAGCGTATTGATGGGGACGTACGAGTCCAGGTCCCAACGTTCCTGGCCCGGCCGCACATCAGCCAGATGGCAGACAAAGAGATTCGACCGCCCATGTTGCTGCTCCACCCACGCCACGTGCAGCGCGTTGCCCACAAAATAGATGTCGGGATATGCACCGCCCTGCGACACCAGATTGGCGCTGCCCAGGCACTGGCTGTTGATGCTGCCACCCACGGGAATAAAGCGGTCATCGCCGGGATCATCCTCCGTGCCGATATCGAGCCGCATGACGCGGATGCTGGTTACGCCGCTTGCGGTCTCTTCGGCGAAGACGATCCACGGGGTTGCGGTTGTTTCATTTGCCAGCCGACCGGCTGCGAGACGCGGCGCCTGCGCATCACGTTGGGGATCGAGGTTGAGCGCACAAGCCGCTTCAGTGGCGCCGCAATTCTCCTGGCGCCCCACGGTTTGCCAGGCGTTGGAGACGAAGCGACGGGCAAAGATACGGCTGGGCGCGCCGGCCCCCGCTTCTTGCCAGACGACCCAGGGGATCGTGTTGCCGGCGCCAGCAAAGGCAAGATCGGGGTTCGTTGCATCGCGCGCCGCAGCAAAGCTAAAGGGATCGCCTACGGCTTGCCAGCGAAAACCACCCTGCGCCCCTGCATCAGCGACCGCGCGGCTGACAGCTATCTGCACAAAATCACTGGTAAATTCGCCCCATGCCACCCACGGCAACGGTTCGCTGCCGCTCACCGTGGCGCCCGCGGCAAGCGCCGGTTGGCCGGCTTCGCGCGCCGGGTCGCGGTTGAGGATCGGCGTGAGCACCCAGTTGCTGCCGTTGTACCAGCCCGCATTGATCTGGCCTGCCTCGTTCCAGGCCACCCACGGCACGTCTCGATTGGAGCCGGCAAAGTCGAGGGATGGGCTGCTGGCAGTGATGGCCAGACTCCGATTGAGCGCACCATCCTGTTGGGCCCACTGGTCCGCCCCGCTGATCAGTTTGGAGACTAGGATGCGATTGTTCTGGACAAAGGCCACCCACGGCTCACTCGAATTCAACTCAACGGCCAGGGATGGGGAATGAGCGCTCTCGTCAGGGCTGTTGACCGGTGGTTCGTCGGCCACAAAACCGCCCTCTGGCAACGCATCTCCTGCCTGGAGCAGGGGCGAAGCAAATGCAACCTCGGGTCGAGCCAAAACGACAAAGCAGGTAGCGAGCAGCAGCAGCGCCAACGCGACTGCGCTTCCCAAACAATATACTCTATGCATCGACCTTCTCCTCTCTTGAAACAGGCAGCACCGGTGAGCCGTGTGAGCAGACAGCCTGAGTAGAGCGTGGCGGCGATGCGATCCCATTGCGCTGTTCAAGGACCGGGGAGCAGAATGAACCGACCACTAATTGATATACGCTTTTTTATGGCTTCACGGTACGGACGATTTGGCCGGCCGCGCCAAGCGTGAATTCGCTCACTTTTGTCAAGTCCTAGCTCCAACCTATCAGCGGCCGTCAAAATTCGCTTGGTGCTCGACAATTTGAATACGCACAACGAGGGTGCCTTCTATGAACCCTTACCGGCTGACCAAGCCCCGCCAGAGGGTGCCCGTCTGGCCCAACGCTTCGTGTTCTTCTACACACCGAAGGCGGCCAGTTGGCTCAATATGATCGAGATTGAGTTCCGGGCTTTGGCTTGCCTTTGTCCAGGTACTCTTGAGGCGCGCCGCATCTCCACCCAAGCTTGCAGCAGAAGTCCTGGCTCTGGTTGCCGAACGGGACTGCCAATGTACTTATACCGAATCCCTCTGTTCACTGGACGTATATATCTGGGCTACTCGCCTGGATATTCGTCCAGTGAACAACCGGATTTCGTATTAGAACCCACCCGAATAGCGGTTACGGGTTCGACAACTACACCTACGAATGAGCTTCGTCGCAGCGTGATTCGGAAAGGCGCTTAGTGTTTATAGCTTGCTTACTTTGGGGATGATCAGAGCACAGGAAGGTGACTAAGCGCCTCTCCGAATCGCCCTGTGGGGCACCTGTTCGATAGATGTGTTGGTTTGGTCTGCAACCGTGATTCGGGGGAAGTCAAATAGGGGAGAACAGCAATATGTTGATACAGCAGATAGAGCCAAGCAAAAGCAGTAGCACAGGTTATGTACCTATTCAACTATCCTCAGCTCTGTTTGAAAACGCGCGGTTTCGGGCTGGTTTGGGCAGATCCCCATTCGCGTTTTCAAGGCAACCGCAGTTTAGCAACCAAGCTTTCTCAGGTCTTCTGGTTGAATCGTTCAATAACGTTCAATTTCGACAAGACCTCCGGGAGGCGACCGCAAACAAGTTGGTTTGGCGAGCCTTCATCGGTCACCTCCTGGGGGCGGTTCACCTCGCTCTTGCCAGTTGAACGTTGTCTACATAGGTACCAGGCAACTTCACAGAAGCTGCGGATTCCCGTGAAGTTGCCCACCGGTCTTTTCCTCTAGCACGATCACACCGCAGAGCAAGCCGCAGAGCGTTGAGTCGCCAAGCGTGCGAACACAGAGCCGATAACAGCGTGTAGAGCTGCTGCTCAATTGAGCGATCTGGACAGACGTTGCAGGCTGTCCAGACTGCCCGGCCCAGACGAACAAACGCGGTGTTGCCCTTGATTTCGCCAGTGCTGCCTCAGCCGTAAAGCCAGAGATTTGCATACAATCTTCTTTCTGTAGAGCCGTTTATGCCCGGACTCGCCTCCGGCGCAGATAAATGTCGTTGCACCCGGCCCGACAGATGTTGTAGTAGTACTCAGCGAACTCGATGTCGCCCCCCGATGCATCAAGCGCCAGGGTGGCGCAGGCGTCGTAGCAGCCGTTCAGGTCGTCAAACCCTTGAGCAAGCGCCACCACAGGAACTGCCGCTCCGGATGCAGCGATCACGCGATAGGAGCGCGTTACGGCAGCCACCGCCGCTTCGGCAGTAAAACCAGGAAGACGCACAGCAATGCCTCCTTTCTATCCCTGGCGCCTATCCCTATCACTCTGCGATCAGATCGACTCACAGGTGTAGCAGTCAGGCCCACAACCGTGACTCGGATGGCTTCTTAGCCCCGCAGGCAGAACAGTGCGCAGCCAAAATAGCCGCCGCCAAACTCCAGACAGCGATTGATGCAACGCCCGTAAACATCGTAACTACCGCCATAGCTTTGCGCCGGCTGCACCTGGTTGGTTAGACTTGAGGCTGGCGCTGGTGGAGGATAGCTGCGATTTTTGCGCGGCGCATGCACTCGCCTCAGAGTTGCTTCAGCAGAAAATCCTGGCAGGTTCACATGATTCATGATATGCTTCTCCTTGTAAGATCAAAAGATAGTATCAATGATCGGCGCTGCGCCGATACAACAGGCCTTGATCGCGTCGATGCTACATTGCTTCAGGCACGCTGTGTCAGACCGACAAAAGATCGCACACCCCAGGCCCCAGGAACCGAGACAGACCGAGTTGCAGGTAAGAATCTGTGGGACTATCTGTAAGGCGCCTGCACTGTCGCCTCTAGCCAGCCCTGTATAGCTGGCTCCTCTTGCCAGCGATGCCTCCGCAGTCATTGTTGGCATTCTCATTGGACTGATCTCCTTTCATCCATGCTGCGTTCTCTCTGAATTGGGAAGCTTCTTCCCTCACCAATCTCTTATAGACAAAACAAATAAAAGTGGCACAAAAGTGGAGTAGGCACGCCTCGTGCCGGTCAGCATCCATTGTGCCATGTTTATCTGGTTTCTCTATTAGCTTCAGACAACGGCGCATAAAACACTCGACCTTAGCCTTGCCTACCGGTTGTAGTAGGGCGACATCCGTGTAACCAGGAACGGAAATTCCTCGGTCACGTCAACACGAGTAAAAAACTTCTCGCCGACGTCCGTCTCCCGGTGGGTAAACGAGAAAACGACATCGACAATTTTGCGCGTTCCGCTGAGCCGCGATGGCACGACCTCCACGGTATTCAGGGCAAAGTTACGGCTGTACATCTCCGCCGCGGTAGCATAAATGGCCGGATAGCGCACGGCCAGATAGTTGAGGGCGCGGTGATCGTCGGTGGCGCCGGCGTTGTCGGCCATCTGCATGATCCGATAGAAGAGTTCCTGGGCCGTCGGCTCGAACTGTTTGGCGGTCATCTTTTCCGGCTTAGGGATGGCCTGAATCAGGGCCGGGGCATCAAACGAATAAATCTGATCAAAAACTACGATGGGGAGCATCAAGCCGTTGCATACTTCCGGTGGCGCAATGGGCCCGCGCACGCCAACTACCACGTCTACATCTAACGGGGTAGGTTGTGGCCGCACCGCTTCGATTAGCAGGTCTAGATCGGCCGGGTCGCGCGGCGTCAGAATGTACGTTTCTAAGCCCTCGATCATCAATACCCAGCAGAGTTTGCGGGCCAGGTAGCGGTTGCCGCGCTCGGATAATACGGTATGAAAAGCCTGCTGATCCGTCTGACCCTTGGTGTCGGCGCGACCCGTCGCCTGCATAAATTCCTTCTCTACCGACAGCGCAGGGAATCGCGCCTCTACTTTGCCCAGCGCATAAATATAAGTAGGGGCAGGATTCCCGCTGGCGGCGGGGTGAGCGCCGCCACAGGTAGGGCAACTTTCGCTTCCCAGCTGTGGCGTCAACCTTAGTGGCCGTTCACCGACTGTGACCGCTAGTTGGAGGGGGCCGTCTTCTCTAGAAACGGCCTGGCTCAGAGTAGCGTTTGCTTCCTCTAGTTGCATGATGCTTCTCCTTCAGCAAAATCAAGGTTTTCGATGATCACCACAAGTCAGCCATCATCGTCGACCGGTGATCTTCATCCAGCGATTGAGCGTAGCAGCGCGCTGCTCACAGCCGCCACAAGGCTTGATGCCCACTGCCAATGTGGCGCGCTTGATTACATCCCCCAGGCCAACCTCTGTCCCTACAAGAAATCCTGGCAGGCGCATTCGGTAGCTCGACCAAGCATCCGGCTGATTGGGTTCAGATTTTGGAACCAGTTCGTCACTCATGCTGTTACCCCTTTACGTAATGTGGCGCTTCTTTATTTTTACATCGGGAACCCCACCCGACTGGTAGAACCGAGAAAGCCAGATTGCGGATTAAAGCAATTGCGCCAGAGTTTGGTATGCAGCCCAGGCATTAAGCAGTGGTGGCACTACAGAAGTTCGCTGCCGAGCCGTCGCCCGGAGCAAGGCAAATTTCACCTGCACTGCCGTCACCGTGGGAAATTCCGACCATAACAGGGCCGCTGCGCCAGTGACAAAAGGTGCGGCCACACTGGTTCCATCCAGAGTTTGGAGCCCGCCGTTGGTACTTAGGCTTGCAACGCCTTCACCCGGCGCACTTAACCCGCGACGACCGATCGTATTGCCCAGATTGGACTGGCCGCTGGGCCAGCCGTGTTGGTCACAGGCCGCAACCGGGATCACCCACGGGTGGCGAGTGATGGCCGAACTGCCCACAATGCCCTGGTTGCCTGCGGCAGCTATCACAATTACACCCCGCCGGGCAGCATGGTTGAGCGCCTCTTCTAAACGACACAATCCTTGTGTAGATGGCTGAGTTAGCGCAACGCTGAGATTCAAGACGCGAGCGCCCGCATCAGTACACTCAATAAGCGCGGCGGCCAATTCATCCGGTGTGGCCGCAGGTAGCGCAAACGACGGTGCAGCGGACTCCACAAAAATAGGACGTACCAAAAGCGTGCAATCAGGAGCTATCGCCGGGGCTCCCGACCTACGTTTCGCCGACAAGATCCCGGCGACAAAGGTGCCATGCAGGCAGGAGACACTGTTTGGCACAGAACAACGGCTGGATGTTACACCTGTTACTGCGCGCAACTGTTCGCACACGAGATCTGCATGATCCACGGCAACCGGCCCATCGATGAGGCCGATCACAATCTCCGGGCGGCCGCTTGTGCGTTCCATCAAGGCGGTCAGTTTTACCAGCTCCAATGCCGTCATTGTTTTCCGTTAGGCGCTAAACAGATACCCCAAGCTGGCGCAAAATGCCTGCAACATCCTGGTAGTTGCGCAGGATCGCCAGCTTGCCGTCTCGAATTTCCCATACTTCGCAGGCGGTGAACCCCACCGTCCGCCCGGTAGGGGGCAGCTTGATTACTGGGGTCATGAGCGGACCGGTGTGGGCGCCGCTCGCCTTGAACTCGTTGACCACTGCGTCGTCAGTTGCGATCTGGTGTATGATATCGGTGATCAAGATGTCTGGGAAGGCGCGCTTAAAGCTCTCCATAAACTCGCGAAACCCCTCACGCCCGTGAAACGTTTGTCCACAGGGCACGAGGATGATCTCGACATCTTCCGTCGCCAGGGCTAGCACGGCGTCGAGCTTGTTCTCGTTGAATAGTTGATAAATTTTGTGCGCCAACGCAGCATTAGCTTGTGCAGACATAGGATAATTGAGATCTGGCGCCTGTTCGGATACCGGTAGCGCTACACGACGGCGTGGAGGGGTGCGTCTTTTGCGGTGCTACCGGAAACAAACCAAATGAGGTATAATGCGTCTGTTGATTTGGGCTTTCGTCAATCTCCGTCGCGGCTCAAGACCTGACCAACCATCGTAAATCAGCCCATCCATTCAACCACATGGACAACAGAATAGGAAGATAGCCAACCATACAAAAGCTATAGACAAAGCCATATAAAACCCATATATGGGCGACTTGTTGATGATGACCTACCCGTTTTTCGTTCTCCGCCACATCTCAATGAACAAGAAGAGTGCCAGCCGGGGTCGCTGCCACGATGTTTTTTGAAGTCGAGGTGCCCATGAATGAGCCTCTTGCCTTTGGTCACTATGTAAAACAACGACGCCGTGATCAAGATTTAACCCAGGCCATGTTGGCGCGGTGCGTAGGCTGTGCCGAAATTACAATCCAAAAGATCGAAGCCGGAAGACTGCGCCCGTCGCGGCAGATTGCCGAACGGCTAGCGGAGGCACTCGCCCTTACCGGGGAAGAGCGGATAGGCTTTATACAGTTGGCGCGACGTCCCCCCCCTGCCCTGTCAGAGATGGCCGTTTCCCACGCGCGCCGTTTGCCAATTCCACCAACGCCGCTCATCGGTCGCGAACGCGAGATGGCCGCGGTGAGCGCCGCTCTGTTGCGCAACGATGTACGTCTGCTGACCTTGATCGGCCCACCAGGCGTTGGTAAGACACACCTGGCGCTGTCGGTGGCCGCACAATTGGGTGAACACTTTGCCGATGGCATCATTTTTGTCAATCTGGCGCCCATCAACCAACCAGGCCAGGTCATTCCAGCGATTGCCCGTGCGCTGAACTTGCCTGAACGTATGGATCAGAAGCTAGATGAGCAACTCAGTGCTGTCCTACACGGGCGTAACCTCTTGCTGCTGCTGGACAATTTTGAGCATCTGGTCACAGCAGCGCCTTATCTCGCCCAACTGTTGGCTACGGCCAGCGTGTTCAAAGTGTTTGCTACCAGCCGGGTCGTCTTGCATCTATCGGGTGAGCATGTCTACGGCCTGGCGCCGCTGCCTTTGCCTCCTCTGGCGAATGACGCACAAACGTCTACCTCTCTTATCGACCAGCCTGCCGTCGCCCTCTTTTTGATGCGCGCGCGCGCGCTCAAACCAAACTTTGTGTTGGCAGCAGTTCATGTACAAGCTATCGCTGCGATCTGTGTGCGGCTGGATGGGTTGCCCCTGGCAATAGAGTTGGCCGCCGCGCGCATCAAGTTGTTCTCACCGCAAATGTTATTCAAACGTCTGGAACAGCGCTTGGCCTTGCTCACCGGCGGCGCACAAGACCTCCCCGCCCGGCAGCAAACCTTGCGTGGGGCGATTGACTGGAGTTACCAACTGTTGAACCGGCGAGAACAGGTGCTCTTTGCCCGGCTGGCAGTCTTTGTCGGTGGTTGCACCATCGAAGCAGTTGAAGAGATCTGCTGTCCCGAGGACCCTGACATCCTTGATTTGCTAACGAGGTTGTTCGACAAGAGTCTGGTGCAGCAGGTCGATGACGGAGAGGGAAGGCCTCGATTTATGGTGTTGGACACCATCCGAGAATATGCGCTGGAGCGTCTGTCCGAGTGCGGCGAACTGGCCCAGCTCCGTTGTCGCCACGCGGTATACTTTATGACCCTGGCCGAGCAGGCTGAACCCGCCTTTGAGGGTGCCGAACGTGCGCATCAGCAAGCATGGTTACACTATTTTGACCGGGAACATGACAACGTGCGCGCTGCCCTACATTGGTGCTTTACCACGCCAGAAGGTAGCCACTATGGCATCCGTTTGACAGCAGCAATCTGGCAATTCTGGTGGATTCGTGGTTATTTAACCGAGGGCCGCCGATGGGTTGCCCAGGCGCTTACTCATATATCAGCGGCTACTCGTCTGCGCGCCAAATTGCTCAACCAAGCCGGCTTTTTGGCTTTTAGTCAGGCTGATTATACGGCAGCCCGCAATTGGCACGAGGAGAGCCTGGCCCTGGCCTCAAGCCTGGCTGATCAACAAGCACTTGCCGACGCATTGATCGGGTTGGCCAATATTGCTAGCCGCCGGAGCGATTATCACCGCGCCGACCAACTCTTTCGTCAAAGCGCTGAGCTCTATCAGGAGTTGGGCGATAGGGGTAGCTATGCCTGGTCACTGGCAGGCATGGCCAACATGGCGCGTATCGCCGCCGACTATACGCAGACGCGAACCCTGTTAGAGAAAAGCCGCTCTCTATTTCAACTGCTGGGCGACCAACGTGGCCTGGCCTATGTAATCAATGATCTCGGTCTACTCGCTTACGATGAAAGAGATTTTGCTACGGCGCACACTCTCTTTACCGAAAGCCTGGCACTCTTCACTGCACTGGCCGAACGACACGCTATCTCTGGCGTGCTCACCTGTCTCGGCCACACAGCCCTACGCCAGGCCGATGTGAGCCACGCCATTATCCGCTATCGGGAAAGCCTGGCTGTTTGCCGCGAACTGGCCGACCGCGCCGGCATTGCTGACAACTTGATGGGCATGGCAAGCGCCGTCGCCGCCCAGGGTGATGTGCTGCAAGCAGCACAGTGGTGGGGCGCCGCCGAAACCTTGCGTGAAGCGATCAGTGATAGCTTATTGCCCATTGAACAGGCTAACTATGCTGGCGAGGTCGCTGCGGCGCGTGCGCAGTGTAAGAGCGCTGACTTTGAAGTGGCCTGGCAGACAGGCTGTGCACTTTCTTGTGACGAAGTAGTTGCCCAGGCGATAGCCGGCCAGTGTTAGCCAGAGCCGGCTGATGACAACTGGTTCCTTACTGGTTTGGCTGGGTTGCCCCAGATGGCCCGGAGAAAAAAGTTGACCCGCCGCCACTGTGCCGGATGGCGACGGGTCGAGGATGGAGGAAAGGGAGGAACCAAAGGAGAAAACCGTGTTGAGGAACTGCGCAAAGTTTGCTCCCCAGTAAACTTTGCCATGACCCGGAGCCGATTTTGCTTTCGTTCTCCGCATCACTACCCTTAGTATAGCAGAGGGATAGTGACGTCACAATCGGCAAATTGCACAAAAGTGGAGGGTAATCCCTCGCGAAAACTGTTCATTTGTTGCGATTGTGTCAAAATCAATTGTGCAATTTTACTTGGCGCCTGCAAACAACTTGCACTTAGGTTCGCGGCGGTCGCCCTTTTCAATAGAACGCAGAGGTTCACAAGTGGAGGCAGATTCTGCTTTCGATCCGGAAACAGCACTCTTTATCCGTACTCTGTATAATTCGCGGGTGCATCCGAAATTTAGAGCGTCTGAGATAAGCGTCTCGTTCCCACCCGTATTCCGGGAAAGGGCCAGAACCACATTCAATGAGCGGAGCAAGCAACGCTGGCCCTTTCCCGGAGTACTTGCGTCACCCAATATCCGCCCCAAATCCTGGATACACCCGCGCTGAAAGGGTGTGTCCAATTTTGCGTACCAGGTGACTGTCACTAGGCGTCATCCTGTATTCTTCATCCATCTGCGCCAGCGCCCAGGGACCGTCACCTCCTCGCCCCCAATCCTGGACGCATCCATTCGGCGCCTGGTTGACAATCTCCTCAGAAAATGATACTGTTTGAGCAACTCAGCGCCCGGAGCGTCGCTTCGGCGCCCCTTCTCCCTAATGTTTGGTTGAGTGTGTGACGTATCAGGGCAGGTCACGCACTGCACAACCCGTCACACGCATCATCGAACACCTGCGTACCTGCACGAAGGAGGGTTTCATGGTAGTGGACGTTGATGTGCGTCAGTTGGTGGAATTTGAAAGCCACGACCACCCCGTTTTAAGCCTCTATCTCAATGTCGACCCGCAGCGGCGGACGGTAGAACAATACAAGATCGCCTTGCGCAACCTGCTCAACACGGTTGGTGCCCCCCCTGAAGACAGTAAGCGAGTGCAAAATTATGTCGAAACCGGCTTTAACCGCCAGGGGCGCGGGCTGGTGCTTTTTAGCTGCGCAGCCGAAAAGTTCTGGTGGGCACAGAGTTTTCAGGTCCCTGTGGAGGACCAGGCCTTTGTTAGTTTTCGCCCCTATGTACGCCAGCTTGCGCGCCTGATCGACACCTATGAACGTTATGGGGTGATCCATGTGGACCAGGAGGGCGCGCGGCTCTATCTCTTCAACATGGGCAACCTCGAAGCGGTCGAGGGCTACTTGGGTGAGGAGATCAAATCGCACAAGGCCGGCGGTTGGGCGGCCCAACGCTATCAACGGCGCGAGGCTGGCCACGCCCGCCAGAATCTGCAAGATGCGGCAGAACTGGCCGAGGAATTCTATCGTCAGGCCAAGACGCGCCGCCTGATCCTGGCCGGCACCGAAAAGAATGTGGCTACTTTCAAGCCGTTGCTCAGCCATGATCTCCAAAACCTGATCGTCGGCCAGATCAGCGCCCGCGCCAATGCCACACCGGCAGCCATCCGCGATAAGGCACTAGACCTTGCGCAAAAGGCCGAAGAGGCCGAGAAAGTCGCTATGGCCGACGCGGTTCTGGCCGAGGCCAAGCGAGGCGGCCATGCGGTCTTAGGTCTTGCGGAAACGCTCACCGCCGTGCAAACGGGCCGTGCGCAACACGTTGTCGTCCTGGCCGATTATGCCCAGCCTGCCTATCGTTTTGTGGATAGCGGCCACATTCTGCTTGAACTCAATGAACAAAGCGACCTGCAAAGTGGGCGCGTCCAACCACTCCCTGATGCGGTGGACAGCACCATCCGCCGCGCCATGGCGCAGCAGATTGGGGTAAGCATCCTTGACCGCCATGAGGGTCTTGCCGTTGGCGGCAAGATCGGGGCGCTGACGCGGTATTAGCTGCGAGTTGCAAATTGTCACGCACAACTCGCAATTCGCAGCTTCTTGAACCTCTGTTTGCGCACTGTTTCTCTCCTGTATGCATTGCATTAGATTCGGAATCAAACCTACGCTCTCCTGCGTTTTCAGTGATATAAGTAATCTATCCAGTATTACCCGTGAGCCGCCCCTCTTGTGGGGCGGCCACTGCCAGAGAGGCGAGGAATCAGAACCAATATGATGCGATTTGATCGATTTACGGAAAAAGCGCAAGAGGCGGCGATGCGCGCCTACGAGATCTTGCAGCATTACAAGCACACCCAGGTCGATACGGAACATCTCTTCCTGGCGCTAGTGCAGCAGGATGGGGGCGCCGTGCCGCAAATCTTAGAAAAGCTTGAGGTTGATGGCAATCTGGTTGCCCAGAAACTGGCAACTGTGCTCGAGAACGCGCCCAAGGTGTTGAGCAATAACCCCTATGGCAACGCACCCACGGCCCAGGTCTTTATCACCCCGCGGCTCAAGCGGGTCATGGACCTGGCGCACGAGGAGGCGACCAAACTCAAGGATGAATATATCAGCACCGAGCATATCTTCTTGGCCATCGCCAGCGAGCGGAACACGCCGAGCGCCAATATTTTGCGCGAGGCGAGCGTGACCAAAGAACGGATTTATGATGCGGTCGAACAGGTGCGCAATGGACAGCGCGTCACCGAACCAAACGCTGAAAGCAAGTACCGCGTCCTGGAGAAATTTAGTCGCGACCTGACCGAAGCTGCCCGCGAAGACAAGCTCGACCCGGTCATCGGGCGCGATGCAGAAATTTTGCGGGTGATGCAGGTGCTCTCCCGCCGTACCAAGAACAACCCGGTGCTCATCGGTGAGGCCGGTGTGGGTAAGACCGCCATTGTGGAGGGTCTGGCCCAGAAGATCGTGGACAACGATGTGCCCGACCCGCTCATCGGCAAGCGCGTAGTTTCGCTGGACCTGGGCGCCATGGTGGCCGGTACCCGTTTCCGCGGTGAATTTGAAGAGCGCCTCAAGGCGTGCATCGAAGAAGTGCAGCGCAGCGAGGGGGAGATCATCCTCTTTATCGACGAGCTGCACACGGTGGTTGGTGCGGGCAACGCCGCCGGCGCGATGGATGCCAGCAATATGCTCAAGCCGGCCCTGGCCCGTGGCGAACTCCAATGTATTGGCGCTACCACGCTGGACGAGTACCGCCAGAATATCGAGCGCGACGCCGCGCTGGAACGCCGCTTTGCGCCGGTCTTTGTCGACGAGCCAAACATCGAGGACAGCATCGACATCTTGCGGGGTCTGCGGCGCCGCTATGAGGAACATCACAAGGTAACCTACAACGACGACGCGCTGGTGCAGGCGGTCAAGCTGAGCCATCGCTATGTCACCGACCGCCGCCTGCCCGACAAGGCGATCGACCTCATCGACGAGGCGGCGGCCCGACTGCGCGTGGCTATGTACTCAATGCCGTTGCGCCTCAAGGAGATGAAGAACACGCTCAATAAACTCATCGCCGACGAGGAAGCGGCCTGGGCGTCACGCGACTACGAAAATGCGGCCCAGTTCAAGACCGAACGGGTGCGCCTAGAGAGCGAATACAATGAAGCGGTGGACAAGTGGCGCGAAGAGACTGGTCTTGACGAAATGGTCGAGGCCAACGATATCGCTTACGTCGTCAATAGCTGGACCGGCATCCCGGTGAGCAGCATGTTGCAGACCGAGCAGGAGAAGTTGCTCGACATGGAGGAACATCTGCGCAAGCGCATCATCGGCCAACAGCAGGCAGTGACGGCCGTCAGCGATGCCATCCGCCGGGCGCGCAGCGGTCTGAAGGACCCGCGGCGCCCCATCGGCACCTTCCTGTTCCTGGGGCCCACGGGCGTGGGCAAGACGGAACTGGCCAAGGCGCTGGCCGGCTTTATGTTCGACGATGACGAGGCGCTTTTGCGCGTCGATATGAGCGAGTACCGCGAGCCGCACACGGTGAGCCGTCTCTTTGGCGCTCCGCCCGGCTACGTGGGCTATGATCAAGGCGGCCAGCTCACCGAACAGGTGCGCCGCCGGCCCTACCAGGTGATCCTCTTCGATGAAGTCGAAAAGGCGCACCCGGATGTATGGAACGCACTCTTGCAGATCATGGACGATGGCCGGCTGACCGATGGTCAGGGCCGCACGGTGGACTTCCGCAACACCGTTGTGATCATGACGAGCAACGTGGGCGCCGAGGCGGTCAAGCGCAGCCCGTTGGGCTTTGCCACGCCGCAGTTCGACGAGAGCAAGTTCTCGGAAGGCGAGTATGCCAACCAGCTCAAACGGCTCTTCCGGCCTGAATTCTTGAACCGCATTGACGAGATCATCGTCTTCGAGAGCCTGACGCGCGAGCAGGTGCGTGAGATCGTGATGTTGCTGATGAATGACATCAACAAGCGCATCGAGGAACTGGGCTTCAGCGCCGAGTTGACCGAGGCGGCCGCAGCCCATCTGGCCGAGATCGGGTACGACCCGAACTATGGCGCCCGCCCGCTGCGCCGGCTGTTGCAGCGCCGGGTGGAGAACGAGCTCAGCAAACGGCTACTCAAGGGCGAACTTGCTACCGGCGACCATGTCGTGGTGGACTTCGACCCGGATGCCGAGGGCGAGAACAAGCTGGTCTTCGTGAAGACAGAGCAGGCGCCTATCCCGGTGGAACTGCCAGTGAGCACCGAGGCGTAACCGGCTGCTACAGGCGCGTTG
>QEUW01000809.1 GCA_003577005.1 Chloroflexota bacterium
GCGTCAGGCCACCCTGTGCCTTTGCCATCTTCTGTTTCAGCTCGGCCCGGGCAAGCCGCATCTCCTGTTGTACGAGCCGCCCCAGCCCGTCGGTCAGCTGCCCGAACAGCTCTGACAGCGGACGTTCGTCACCATATACCTGCTGCATCGTTATTCACCTCCGGCGGGGGCAGACGGGAAGGACGATGGATACTGGGTGCCATAACGCTCAAAATCATCATGGGCTGGGGGGGCGTCGTATCCCGTTGCACCATAGCCGCCGTATTGCCGCTCCGGATAGCCATACGTGCCCCTGTTGCCGTACGCGCCAGAGGAGGACGACGGAACGGATGTCCGCAGGAAGCGACCCAGCACCAACCCCAGCGCCAGCGCACCCCCCAGGAAAATCCCGGGCTGGCGGCGGGCAAAGCCCTGGGCGTCGCGCATGATCTGATCCACTTCCTTTTCGGCCAGATAGCGCGCTGCGTGGTCAATCTGCCCGGCCAACTGGTCGGCGTAACCAGCGATGCGCTCCTGGTTATGGATGGCCATGCCGTCCTGGTTGCCCACGGCGCGGAGTGCTTGGGCGATCCCGTTGAGTTCGCCGGCCGCCTGTTCCTTCCGCTGCTGCAACATGGCCTTGGCTTGCTTTTGCACCTGCTGCGTAGTCTCTTTGACTTGTTCGCCAGCCTGTTCCTTGATCTGCTGCGAAGCCTGTTGGACTTGCTGCTTGGCCTTCTCGGTCACCTGGGCAACCTGATCGGGCCTGGCTGAACCCAGCGTGTTGTGGTTCCCTTGGTGCTGCATATCCCTTCTCCTTTAGGTAGACGTGGTCAATTCAGCGTGGCAGGTTGCCACTGAACCATTACGGAGCTAGCTTGATGATAGCGGAGAACGAGGCCGCTGGATACGGGGAGAATCCCCCTTAACAAGGTGGGGCATTCCCCCATACGCGCGGCGCGCTAGGCGACCAGTCTCTTAGAATCTGTTTAAGAAGGTCATGAGCGGGCCAGACGACGGAGCATCAGGCGAATCATGACGATGTACACCATCGCTTCACTGGTCGTCACCAACTGCTCGTAATCCTTGCTCAGCCGCCGACAGTGATTGAGCCAGGCTAGTGTCCGCTCCACTACCCAACGCCGCGGCAGAACGATGAATCCCTGTTGTGCGTCCGAACGGAGCACCACTTGCAGATGAAAGCGACAATGCGCCGCCACCCAACTCAGCAGAGCGCCGCGATACCCGCCGTCCACCCAGATGCGGCGCAGCTTCTTGCAGGCACCGCTCAGTCTGGCGAGCAGCAGACGGGCACCGTCCCGGTCTTGCACTGAGGCCGCGGTGACGACGACCGCCATCAGCAAGCCCAGGGTATCCACCAACAAATGCCGCTTACGTCCCTTGACCCGCTTGCCCTTGTCGTAGCCGCGTACGCCCGGCACGGTGGTCGTCTTCACACTCTGGCTATCGAGACAACCTGCCGTCGGATGTTTGTGACGTCCAGCCTGTCGTCGCACCTGAGCCCGCAGCGTATCGTGAATCCGTCGCCAGGTGCCATCGTCCCGCCAGCGTCGGAAGTAGGCGTAGACACTCGGCCAGGGTGGGTATTCCTTGGGCAGCATGCGCCATTGGATGCCACCGACAACCAGGTACAAGATAGCATTGACGACCTGGCGCATGTCGAGACGTCGTGGCCGTCCGCCCGACTTGGCGGGTGGAATCAGCTGTTGGATAATGAGCCAT
>QEUW01000810.1 GCA_003577005.1 Chloroflexota bacterium
CGCCGCCGACCGCGCGCTCAACGCCAGTTCTTTCATCTGACAAAGCAGTTGGGTGTTGGCGTCAATGTTTTGCGACTGTTCCGTGAGAACACTCTCCGCCTTCCGGGTTACATTGGTGTAAAAGAGCATCAGGTTTTGATTCAGTTTGCGCAACTGTTTGTGATTCAACCCTAGGTGATGCACACGGATCTCATCATTGCGCCCAAAGAAGAGGAAGCGCTGGCCGCCATAGGCGGCAATGTACTGATCCTGCACCCCAATGGGCTTATTGAGCACATGGAGTTCGATCTCGCAGGCCTCGCGCGCCAGGCGCTCATAGTCGACCGGTTGGTTTAGATAGCTGTACATGGCGTTTAACAAGCCGACTGTCACCGTACTCGACGAACCCAAACCGGACCCCTCGGCTGGGATGTCTCCCATCGTGGCGATCTCAATCCCCTGGGTGATCCCGGTCTTGCGCAGACACTCACGCACGAGTTCGTGCTGTAGCTCATCGATCTGCTCGACCAGTTCGGTCCTGGTGTAGCCAACCCGGATCAGCTTGTCAAATCGTTCTTTGATGGTGACAAAGATGTACTTGTCGATCGCTGAGCTCAGCACCCAACCTTCCTCGCGGGCAAAGAACTGGGGAAAGTCGGTCCCGCCGCCAAAGAAACTGATCCGCAAAGGAGTCTGTGTAATGATCATGCAGCAATTCCCTTCAGCACACTATAGACCTGTACCCGCCGCCAGAATCAGTGCTTTCATTCCCCGATCCCTCCCGTGATGACTCGCTGAGAGGGCTCCGACCAACCCCGCTCGCGTGCTGCCTGCTCGACCGAGAGCGTCCCGGTCAGGTAGCCAGCGGTGGTAATGGCCAGCCCGGCGAGAATCGCTGTTGCGCGCGCTAGACCGGCGTGGTCCTTGGCCAGCACGGCATCAGCAAGCCCGCGCAGGATGCCTCCGGGGAGCGTCCGTAAGGTGTAGCTGCGCTCCGAAGCAAGCCCCGCCTGCCTGCCGACCAACCACGAGACCACAGCTTTGGAACGTCCTTCAAAGTAGCAGCGGGTACGAAAGTAGCGCCAGCGCCCGCGGCTCGCGGGCACTTTGTGTTGTACTTTTGCCTGCGGATTGTAGAGTAATACTTTTTCCGGCCAGTGTTGGCGCGCACGGATGCAGAATTCGGTTTCGTCGCACCCGTAGCCAAGACGAAATCCTCCGAGCGTGGCGAAGACTTCACGGCGGAACGCCATGTTGCAGCCAAAGAGATTGCGCACAGGGGTGATCGTCTCCGGCATCCCTCGATAGCTGGCGCCGATGACCCAGTTGAATTCTGTCGGAAACCAGACGGGTTGACCATCCAGCCACATGGGTTCAATGGCCCCGCCCACGCCGAGCACATCGTTATTGTGGAAAGCCGCCTGGAGTTGTTCGAGCCAATCCGGAGCGGCAATGGCATCATCATCCAGAAAGGCAATGATGGCGCCGTGGGCGGCGGCCACACCGCTGTTGCGGGCGCCACCCAGCCCACGCGCTGCGCTGTTCTCAACCGCAACCACCTGGGGCAAGTGGGCACGCACCCGTTCGAGCAGCGCCGGGTTATGGTCGATGACGATGATGATCTCGTGCGGTGGTAGGCTCTGGCATGTTACCGATGCCACTGCGGCGACCAGGTCGTCCCAGCGCTCGTCGGTATACGCACAGATCACCACTGAAAAATCGAGCGGATGACTCATCTATTCGGATAGGTTCTAACGGGCTTTCTCCGGTAGCGCCAGTTGCGCCACCACGGGCCGATGATCCGAACTGCCACTCCCTCGTCCCAGCCAGGCGGCCAGGGGCTGCCAGTGGGATGAATAGAAGATGTAGTCAATCCGAATCAACCACATGGGCACGGCTATCCCGGCGATGAGCGGTCGCGCATTGCTGGGCGAAGCTCCACCGGGAAAGGTATGGCCCAAACCGAAGCCCGCCGCCCGCCAGGCATCGTGCAATATCTTGGTGATGAGCTTGTAGGCGGTGCTTTGCTCCGTCGTGTTGAAATCCCCCAGTGCGATCAAGGGTCCTGGCTGCGTTGCGGCAAAATTGGCCAGCATCGTCGCCTGTCGCTCTCGCTCCTGGACCGACCATTCGACCTTTGCCCGTGACTTCCAGCCGTCGAACTCGACCGATGCACAGTGGACATTGACCAGCGTAACCGGCGTCCCGTGGTAGTCCAGGCGTACCACCTGTGGGGAGCCGAGCCATGCTCCGGGGAACTGTTGGCTGATCGCCCACAGCGGGTAGCGACTCATGACGCCCAAACCGGTCACGCCGTGCTGTGGATCGAGCACTTGATAGGGAAATCGATCCATCAATTTGGTGCGCACGGCTGTAGCCACCGCGGGGTTCAGTTCCTGGAGCGCGATGACATCGACATCAGCCCCGCACATGGCCGCGATGGGAGCCTCGCTATCTAG
>QEUW01000811.1 GCA_003577005.1 Chloroflexota bacterium
ACGCCCAGATAGCTCAACCCCGCTTCGGCAATGATGGCGCCGGCAATGTTGAAGATGGCCGAGACGATGATAATCGAGGAGACGTTGGGCAAGATGTGTTTGAACATCACCCGCCAGGGCGAACTGCCAATGGCGCGGCTGGCGATGATATATTCCCGCTCGCGCACCGAGAAGATCTGGCCGCGCACCAGGCGAGAGAGCCCCATCCAGCCAAAGATACCAATGAGAAAGGCCAGTCCCTCCGGCCCCGGCGAAAAGATGCGCGAGAGGATGATGAGCAAGAAGAGCAACGGGATGCTGCCCAGCGTCAGAATAATCGCGTTGATAATATCATCGATCCACGTCGTGGCATAATAACCGCTGATCAGCCCCATCACCACACCGAGCGTCATCGAGACGCCGGCCACCCAGATGCCGATGCGCAACGAGATGCGACCGCCGTGGATGCCACGTGTCAGCACATCGCGCCCGGCGTCGTCGGTGCCCATCCAGTGGCAGCCGCCGCGCCCGGCGCGGATACATTCACCCAGCCCGGCCAGCGAGGTGCGGGTGATCTCGCCCCACAACGACCATTGGCAGCCAACATTGCTGTTACAGGTACGGGTAAATTGTTGGAAGATCGGCCACGATTCGGTCGCCCAGGTCGGTGGCTTGTTGCGCATGCGCAGGTTGGTGGTCGTCGGGTTGAAACCCAACACATTCGTCCCGATCCAGGGCGCGGCGATAGCCAGCACGACGATCAGCGCCAACGTGCCTGCAGCCAGCAGCGCCAGCCGGTCTTTCCACAGCTTGCGCCCGACCGCGCCCCAATAACTTTCCTCACGCACGCTGACCGCCGGTTGATCCGGCCTAATCCGCGAGAGACTCAAACTTCCTTGTGCCATAGTTTTCGAACGACATGTGATACGTAATGCGTAATGCGTGATACGTGATCCTGTACGCATTACGCATTACGCATTCCTCTCCCCATACCGCACACGGGGGTCGACCCAGCCGTAGAGAATGTCCACCATCAGGATGCCCAAGATCCCCAAGAATGAACTGATGACAAAGAGCGCCATCATCACTGGATAGTCGCGGGCGTTGATAGCGGTGATCGCCAGTCGCCCCATGCCTGGCCACGAGAAGACGATCTCAAAGAGCACCGAACCCGAGAGGATCAACAAAAAGATGCCACCTAACCCGGTGATAAAGGGCATCAGGGCGTTGCGCAGCACATGGCGCAGAATGATGGCGAGGCGTGGCAATCCCTTTGCCCGGGCCGTACGCACATAATCCTGGTTGAGCACATCCAACATCTCAAACCGTAGGATACGCGAAAAGCCGATCCACCCGCCGGTGGCCGCCACCAGCGCCGGCAGGATCAGATGATGCAGCCGGTCGAGCAGCGACCCATCTCCCGCCCGCGACATACCACCCAGCGGCACCAGTCCTAGATACCCCCCCAGCACGATCAACAGTAGCAGGCCAATCCACCAGTCGGGCACGGTGTTGACCACGACGGTCGTCACCCGGATGATGTTGTCGGGCCAGCGCCCACGGTTCAAGGCAGCAATGATGCCCAGCGGAAAACCGATGAGCACACTGAGCACCAGGCTGGAAAAGGCCAGCAAGAAGGTCGCCGGGATGCGCTCGATGATCAGGTTGAGCACCGGCACCCCTTTGTAGAAGAACGAACGTCCAAAGTCCAGCCGGACGATGCCCTGGCTTGCCCTGGCTACAGCGGTCTGGCTCGCTGATACAACGCCCGCTCTGCCAGGTCTCGTTCTTGGGTAGCCAGTCCTCGCCAGCGAGCCAGACAAGGTACTGCACCGGGATCGACCGGTCCAGCCCGTAGAGACGCAGCAGGCGTTCAGCATCCGCCTGCGTGCGGCGGGGGTCGTCATCCATAAACTGGAGCGGTCCCCCCGGCGCAAGCTGGTAGATCGTAAAAGCAATGAGCGTGGCA
>QEUW01000812.1 GCA_003577005.1 Chloroflexota bacterium
TTTAACCTGCGTGCGGATTTGTCCTTACCATGTGCCCAAGATGGTCGCTAACCTGACCGGGGTCGGCAATATTATTGGCGCGGCTCAGATTGAACCGACCATTTGCCAGGGCTGCGGTATTTGCGTGGCCGAGTGTCCGGCCAAAGCCATTCAATTGATGCACTACACAGATGCCCAGACGTTGGCCAAGCTGGATGCGCTATTTGAGCACGATGAAGTTTTAGAGGAGAAAGTTCTAGCATGACAACTTCAAAGAATGGGGGTGACCCTCAAATTGTGGCCTTTTGCTGCCGCCATTGCGCGTATGCGGCGGCCGATATGGCGGGCGGAATGCGTCTGACCTACCCGGCTGCCCTGAAAGTTTTTGAGCTGCCATGCACCGGCAAGCTCGACGTGCTGTATGTTCTGCGCGCCTTTGAGGCTGGGGCCGACGGCATCATTGTGGCCGGTTGACTGGAAGGCGACTGCCATTACCTGGAAGGTAATCTAAACGCCCGGCGGCGCGTGGAGTACGCCCGCAAGCTATTGGAAGAAATCGGTCTGGAAGGTCGGCGCATCCGAATGGTCAACGTCTCGGCGGCGATGGGACCTCAATTTGCCCAGGCCGCTACGGGGATGACGGCAGAAATTGCCGAAATCGGCCCAAATCCATTAAGGACAGATTATGGAGGCTAAGTTATGATAGTAGCAGAACAAAAACCCCTGGCGGAAATTAAATCAATGATCGCCGACGCCGAGCGGGTGCTGGTAGTTGGCTGTGGCACGTGTGTTACGGTTTGCTTTGCCGGCGGCACCAAAGAGGTGGATATTTTGGCCTCCAGCCTGCGTATGGCGACCAAGCTCGATGGCAACGGCAAAGTGGTTGATGAATTTACCGTGCAGCGCCAGTGCGAGTGGGAATACAACGCGCCACTTGCGGAAAAGCTGGCTAACTACGATCTCATCCTGTCGCTAGGGTGTGGGATCGGGGTGCAGACGCTGGCCGAGCAGTTCCCCCAAAAGCGGGTTGTCCCCGGCCTTAACACCAAGTTTATGGGCTTACCTACTGAGCAGGGAGTTTGGGAAGAACGCTGCGCTGCCTGCGGTAACTGCATTCTGGATAAGACCGGTGGCATTTGTCCGATTGCTCGCTGCGCTAAGCAGTTACTCAACGGCCCCTGCGGTGGCTCGCAAAATGGCGTCTGCGAGATTAACGCGGAGGTACCCTGCGCCTGGCAGCTCATCTGGGAGCGAATGACCGCTCTGGGGCAGATTGATCGCTTGCTAGAACTGCAACCGCCCAAGGATTGGCGCACCAGCCGCGATGGTGGGCCGCGCAAAATTGTGCGGGAAGATTTACGTTTACCCCTTACTCCGCATCAGTAGCAGCAGAAGGAGCACACCATGATAACAGCACCGCTAACATTAAATGGTCACAAAGTGGGCAGCAACCTGGAACGGGTGATTCGCTCCGGTCAGTTTGTCGTAACCGGAGAGTTAGGACCGCCCAAAAGTCACGACGCCGAGGTCATTCGCTCAAAGGCCAAACTGCTGAAGGGCTACGTGGACGCCGTCAACCTCACCGACAACCAGACGGCCATTGTCCGCATGAGCAGCATTGCTGCCGGAGCCATTCTGGTTCAGGAGGGGTTAGAGCCGGTGATCCAGATGACCTGCCGCGATCGCAATCGCCTGGCGATACAAAGCGATTTGTTGGGCGCAGCCGC
>QEUW01000003.1 GCA_003577005.1 Chloroflexota bacterium
CGAGGCGCTGCACGGGCTGCGGCCCGGCCAGAAGACAGTTGTCGGGCCCAGCACGGGCAATTTCGGCATCGGCACAGCCTATATCAGCCTGCTCAAAGGGTACCCGGCTATCGTTGTTATGCCCGACAACATGAGCCAGGAACGCTACGAGCGCATCCGTAGCTATGAGGGCGCGCTCGACCTTACACCCGGCACCGAGTCCGATGTGATCCTGACGCTGGAGCGCACCCATAGGGAATATGTCAGCAAGCCGGAGCAATATGTGGTGTTGGCGCAGTTTGAACTCCTGCCCAACTACCGCTTTCACCGCCACGTCACCGGCGATGCCGTGGTGCAGGCGGCGGGCGACGTGGGCAATGGCCGTGTGGCTGCCTTTGTCAGCGCACCGGGCAGCGCCGGTACCCTAGCCGCCGGTGACTATGTCAAATCGCTCTGGCCGGAGAGCAAGATCGTTGCGCTGGAGCCGCGCCAGTGTAGCACGCTTTACAACGGCGGCCAGGGCCAGCACCGCATCGAAGGCATTGGCGACAAGATGGTGACGCTGATCCACAACGTCTACAACACCGACCTGCTGATGCTCATCCACGACGAGGACACGGTGCGCGGCATGGAGGTGATCCAGACTGGCGGGGAAATTCTGGTCGAAAGGCTGGGCCTACCGGAAGCAACGGCCCGCGACCTGATAGGCAAGTTCGGGCCCAGTTGTATCTGCAACATCATCGGCGCCATCAAAACAGCCAAATATCTGGGTCTCGGCCCACAGGATAACATCGTCACCATCGCCCCCACCGACGACCAGCTTGAGACGTGGGCCAAGAGTGTCTTCCTTGGCGCAACACTGGGCGAGATCATCGACCTCAACCAGCCCGGCCAGCACGACCGGCTCCAACGCATGAAAGCTGAACTCTGGACCCGCTTTGGTTACGACGCCACCTACATCGACCGCATGGCCAGCCAGGAGTTCTGGGAGGCCGAATACGCGCAAATCAAAACAATCGACCCGCTGATCGAGCAGGAACGTAGAACGTAGAGCGTAGAACGTAGAACTGTTCTACGCTCTATGTTCTACGTTCTTCTATCCCTGGTCAAACTCGATCCAGATCTCGCCCTGGCCATCGGGCACGGAGAAGGGCACATCCCGGCTGTCGCGCTCGCCGTTGCCGTCGAGGACGTAGAGTACGTAGTTGCCGGCGACGTTGTTGCCGGGGATATCGCTCAGACCTACCTTGTACTCATAGTTATATTCGCCCAACATCCCCTGTTGGCGGACATCGACCTGGCTGCGCGTTCCGTCGCTGATGGGCAGCTTTTGGCCGTCCTTGAACATGGCGACAAAGTAACTGCCCTGGGGCCGGCCCCCGTCCCCGCTGTGCTTGAACATAAACTGCAACTTCAGTTCTGTCCCGCCGTTGGGCGCAAAGGCAGGGCCGCCGCTGACGCGAAACTTACAGCCGTCCCCACCGATGTTGGCGCAGGGATCATCTGCGGGGGGTGGCGGCGCTTCGGCCTGGGGTTCTGGTGTAGGCGTCGGCTGCTCTTGCGGCTGTGGTTGGGGGGCCAATGTCGGCGCCTGCGCTACGGGCTGAGCCGGCAGGTCAGTGACCACGGGCACAGCTTCGGCATCTGCAACCGTAGCCAGTTGTCCAAAGATCCACACCTGCTGGCCGTTGATACAGCAGATCTGCCACCAATCCCCTTGCTGATTCTTGCCGATGATTTCAAAACTCTGGCCACGGGTGGCTTCGCCGGCCAGCCCATACTCGGTCCCAGGACCAAGCCGGACATTTACCTGATCTTGCGTGATAGTAAGTTGAGCCTGGGGTGAGGGCGTTGCGGTTGGTTCCGGTGTGGCGACCTCGGCAGGCTCCTCCTCGACAGCCGGGCTGTCGGGCGCCTCGGTGGGCGGCAGGTCGGCGACAGGCGGCGCCACGGTCTCTGTGGGGGTGGGTGTCGCTATTTCGACCGGCGTGGCCGTAAAAGTCGGCACCAGTTGCCGGATATCAACTGGTACAGGTGTCGGCTCCGGCCCGGTGCCGATGAGCAGGCCACAACCGCTGGCAGCCCCCATGACCGCCAGCAACAAACCTACATAACCCCCCCTACGCAGGTACGCAATCATCGGCAAAACTCCTATGGTACAAGATACGTGACTGTTCAGCCTTCTCACCCAGTGGCGAACACCCCGGGCGCCCAGCTTTCGACGAGTGGCGATAACCGATCTAAGTACGGGTCGCAGTATAGGCACCGCCGGCAGTGCGGATGTGCAGTCGTTCGCCCGCGGTCGTCTGGGCCGGGTCGGAAACGACGGCGCCGTCTTCTTTCTGTACGACGCTGTATCCCCTTTGCAACACGGCCACTGGGCTCAGCGCCACGAGCCGTTGTCGGGCGGCCTGACTGTGTGCAGCCAGACGGTCCAATTTACGCCGCAGGGCGAACTCCATGCGCACCGTTCGATCTTCCAGCCGTTGGCGGCGCAGGTCGATCTGGCGGCGGGGGTCGAGGCGCAACACGCGTTGCAATGCCTGGGCCACATCCGCGCGGGCCCCGGCCAGCAGAGCGGCTGCATCGCTTACCAGCCGTCGCTGCAACCCGGCCAATTGAACCGCTACCTCTGCCCGGTCGGGCACGGCGGCTGCGGCTGCGGCCGATGGGGTCGGCGCCCGCAGGTCGGCCACGAAGTCGGCGATCGTAAAGTCCGTTTCGTGGCCAATCCCCGTGATGACCGGGATGTGGCTCTCGACAATGGCGTTGGCCAAAGCTTCGCTGTTGAAGGCCCATAGGTCTTCGATGCTGCCGCCGCCACGGGCCAGGATCAGCGTATCGATAGGCGACACAGTGCGCGCATAGTCGTTGGCTGTCGCAAGCGCGGCTACAAGTTGGGCAGGCGCCTCGACGCCCTGCACCAAGGTAGAAAAGAGCACGACCTCGACCAACGGCCAGCGACCGGCCAGCACCCGTAAGATATCGCGCAGCGCCGCTGCGTCGCGGCTGGTGACAACTGCCAATCGGGTCGGCGCCAGGGGAATTGGCCGTTTGCGCTCTGCGTCAAAGAGCCCGGCAGCGGCGAGTCGTGCTTTGAGCCTCTCAAGCTCTTCGTAAAGTTGGCCGCGCCCAAAAGGCAAAATTTGATTGACATATAGCTGAAATGTACCCCGTTCGGGGTAGACACCGACGTAGCCGTGTGCTACAATCTGGTCGCCTTCGTTGGGTAACCACGATTGGCTCAGCGCAACGTTTTTCCACATGACCGCGCCAATGGCGGCGCCGTCGTCCTTCAAACTGAAGTAGATGTGGCCGCTGGCCGCGCGCTTCCAGTTGCTGATTTCGCCCAGCACCCAGATGTCACGCAGCAGTTCGTCATGCTCGAAGAGCGTGACAATGTGTGTGTTGAGCGCAGAAACTGTGACTGGTTTCATAGGTTTCGCAACGGTTGTAGCTTATTCTTCCGTGGAGATTCTATTTGCCCGGTTATAGCCAAAGACTATACTACAACACGCCGTTTCATCGAAAGTCGGGAGTTGGCGAGTGTCAGTCATGATTCGCTGTCTGTGTATAGTTGCTCTCCGATTGCGTGCTTAACCTGGCACCGAACCCGTTCACATTCCACCACAGGAGTAGACCGGTCTCGGTCCAGTGCAGTCGGGCGCATGTGGCAAGGAGGAGACTATGTATCGAGCGCTGATATGCGTTGCGAGGCTGTTACTATTGGCTGGCGCCGGTTTGATGTTGCTCATTTCTTCTCTAGGAGTGAACTGGCGTGCGACCCCGCTTATAGCCTACGCGTCTACCGGAGGGCAGTCGCAATCGGCAGTCCCGCATACAGTGCTTGCTGCACCAGGACCCCAAATTGTTATCACTGCTACAGTAGGTATCGACCCTCACGGGTGCGCTTCCACCAAGAGTGTTACCGTTACAGCGGGCACGATGGTGGTCTACTGTTACAACGTGCTCAATACCGGCGATGTGACCTTTACCGACCACCTGATCACGGATGAGAGTCTGGGCATTCGCGCACCGATCACAAATTATATCTTGACGCCGGTGGGGGGACCGCAGCCGACCTTTTATTTCACAGCGGCTGTCCCTGTGTTGTCATCGGTTCTCAATACCATCGTCTGGACGACGACGAACATAAGCGGAGAGCAGGCCGTGGCCTACGATAATACTCGAGTTGTCGTGCCAGCTATCGTGGTGACGCATACCATCGGCAGTGATCCACACCACTGTGCTGATACGAGGGTTGTCGCCGTGATGCCAGGACAGGAAGTGATCCACTGCTATCGCGTCGAGAATTCAGGTGAGGTGGTGCTCTACTTACACACCGCAGAAGATTCGCGCTTGGGTGTAGTAGCCGAGGGCTGGCCTTTTCGATTGGAACCGGGCGCCACCGCCGAACTCACGGTTACCGAAGTGGCTACGATGACAACCAATAGTATCATCACCTGGACCGCCGCAGTCACCGAAGCGCTGTACGCAACTGCTGTGGACGAGGCAACCATCCTCGTACCAGCCATCACAGTCAGCACGACCGTCGGTGACCAGATAGGCGCCTGCGCCTCGACGACGGAGATCACGGTGACGGTGGGTGATCGGGTAACCTTCTGCTATCTGGCTTCCAATACCAGCGGTATTGACTTCTCGCCCCTCATCGTCCAGGATCAGTTGTTCAACGACGAACCGATTGTCGTCACCAAGACGCTTACGAATAACCACGGGCTGTGGTTTACCCTGACGGCGCCCATCACCCAGGCGATGGTCAATACTGTCACCTGGGAGGCGCAGGCCGAGGGCGAATTGTCCGCCGTAGGCACCGCTACGGCCTTTGTGCATACGCTGGCGCGTATCGACGCTGCGGCCTTTGAAGATAGTAACAGTAATCTCCAATATGATCCGGAAGAGCACGGATTTGCCGGCATCACCTTGACATTGGAGACAGCCGGAGCGGAGGTCCAAACCGGGCAAACCGGCGCTGACGGAAGATTGAGCTTCAAGGCGCTGAAAACAGGTCCCTATACGTTGACCATCTCGACAGACAATCTGCAAGGTTATGAAGTAAACCCGGCAATGACCCAGCCGCTCGTGGTCGAGAGCGGTAAGCGCTATACCGCAACCTTTGCTCTTATCTGGCCGGACGAAACAAGCTACCTCCATTTGCCACTCGTACAGCGGTGACACAGTTCGCTCACCGCCTCTATGGTGAAGAGAATCAGAAACCCACGTTGGCGATAGCGACGTCCTGGATCGTATCAACATGATCCAGGACGTTTTTGTGCTGCCGGCGAAACATCTTCATACCACCACCTTCGGCAGGTTGGAAGGGCAAATTTGTCCTATATTGTTGCAGGCTATTGTCCCTTGATCTCCGGCAACAAAAACGGTACAATCGCATATCTACCGGTGAATTGTCCTATATTTACGGGAAGTGAGCTATGTCATTTTCCTTTCAACTGCGGCGCGACCGGCAGGCCGCGCTCTATCAACAAATTGCTGAACAGATCAAAGACCAGATCAGTAGCAACCGGTTGCCGGCGGGCGCACGGCTGCCTACCATTCGCCAACTGGCGCAACAGGCGGGGGTGACACGCGTCACCGTCCAAAACGCCTATGATACGCTCCAGGCCGAGGGCTGGATCGAGGCAACTATCGGTCGCGGCACCTTTGTCAGCGAGCGGGTCCAGCAGCAAGTCGTTCTTCGTTCGCTGGAACAACAGATAACCCCGGATGGCGTCATCAGCGACATTCTCCAGGTCAATGATATGGTAGGTGTTCGCACGCTGGCCAGTGCATCGCCCGACCCCCATCTTTTTCCGGCCGATGAGTTCTGGGCCACGCTGGCGGCTCTTCGCAACGAGGCGGCGACAGTCGCTTCGTACGGTTCTACTCAGGGGGCCTCGCCCTTACGGTTGGAGCTGGCCAAATTGCTGCGCGACCGCCAGATCGATGTGACGCCCGACGAGGTCATTGTCACCGCTGGGGTGACACAAGGGCTGGCGCTGGTGGTGCAGGCGCTTTGCCGGCCGGGCGATGTGGTTCTCGTGGAGCAACCCAGTTATGTCGGCTTTCTCCACATGCTCAAAATGCAGGGGGTGCAGCCGGTGGCTGTTGCGCTCGACGAAGAAGGTCCCCGGCTCGACCTGCTGGAGCGTATCGCAGCGCAGTACCGGCCCCGTTTCTTTTACACTATTCCGACCTTCCACAACCCCACGGGGGTCTGCATGTCATCAGCGCGGCGCAAGGCTGTGCTGGCCCTGGCGTTGCGCTACGGCTTTCTCGTGGTGGAAGATGACATCTATGCAGGTCTGGCCTATGACCAGCCTGCCCCGCTGCCGCTCTATGCCGAAGACCACACTGGTTCGGTCGTCTATCTCTCCAGCTTTTCCAAGACATTGATGGCCGGGCTGCGGCTTGGCTATATGGTGGCGCCGGCGCCGTTGCAACAAAAGATCGTTTCATTGCGCCGGGCCACTGACCTCTGCAGCCCTATGCTGCTCCAACATGCGCTGGCAGATTTTTTGGCCGACGGCGGTTTCAAAAAGCACATGCGACGGGTCTTACCCATCTATCGCGAACGGCGCGATGCCTATGCGACAGCCATGCAACATGCCATGCCCGCTTCCGTATGCTGGACACGTCCGAGCGGAGGCTTCTGTTCCTGGCTCACCCTGCCCCGCCACCCGGCGTTAAGCGACATCTATCATGTTGCCGTGCAGCATGGCTGGGTCTTTGCGCCAGGCGCTGTCTTTTTGAGCGAGACCAGTACCGATCATCATCTCCGCATCTGTTTTGGCCACCAACCCCCGGCAACGATTCGCACAGGTGTTGAGCTTTTGAGCCGTTTGATCCGCGAACGGCTCGACTACAGTACACGCCATGAGGCCGGGTCTGTCACCTGGACGCCGCTCGTATGACAGGATAAAGGACATTAGGTTCTGTTGACATTTCAGCCCACACAGCGGTGCGTGTACTTGCAAAGTGCGTTGCACCTGCGACATGCATCCCCTAGCCGGTGCAACGTACGTGCGTCCTCTGGCCGGGTCGTGTACTGCTGGACAAATGTCAATAGAACCTATACTGCGTTCAGTTTGAAACCCGGATTTTCGCCAACCTTTCGCATTCCGGGAAAGGGCCACAATGCTTCTCCGCAGCGTAGGCTCGCTGGCCCTTTCCCGGAATGCGGGTGTAAAGGTTCTCATTCTGATTTGAGTATAGCAAAGCACGCCATCCTGCCATACTGTCCTACAACAAAATTTCAACATTGTTCACTCGCGAAAGAAGGAGCACACATGCCCACCTATCCGTTTATGCAGGTCGATGCGTTTAGCGAACGAGCGCTCGCCGGCAATCCCTGCGCCATCGTCTTCGATGCCGATGATCTGGACGAGGCCACGATGCAGGCGATTGCACAGGAGATGAATCTCTCGGAGACAGCCTTTGTCCTGCGCTCGACCGTTGCCGATGTGCGCGCCCGCTACTTTACGCCGGAAGAGGAGATTCCGCTGGCCGGCCACCCGACGATTGCGACGGTCTTTGCGCTCTTTGAAACGGGCCGGCTTGCGTTACAAAACGAGCACACGACGATCCAGCTTGAACTGCGCGACGGCCCGATTCCAGTCGAGGTCATCGCCCGTGCGGGCCGGGTCGTGCGCGTGGTGATGACCCAGCGTAAGCCGCAATTTCTCGCCACCTATGAGGCCGCTGAGGTGTTGCCCGTGTGGGGGCTGCCGCCCGAAGCCGCCCTATCCGGCGTCCCGATCCAGACGGTCAGCACCGGGACGCCCCAGTTGATGGTTCCACTAGCCAGCCTTGACGACCTGCGCCGGCTCAACCTGGACGAGGCGGCCTACCGCCGCTTGCGCGCCGCGGCCGACTTCTTTAGCGTTCACCTTTTCTGTTTGCAGGGCGCCACCCCAGCCGGCCAGACCTTTGCCCGCCATCTGGTGCCCTTTGAAGACCCGTTCACCGGCTCTGCCACCGGCGGCATGGGGGCTTATCTCTGGCGTTACGGGCTGATCCAACAGCCAACTTTTGTCGCTGAACAGGGGCATTGGATGGGTCGCCCCGGCCAGGCTACGGTCGAAGTTGTCGGTTCGCGCGAGGAGATCGAGACGGTAAAGGTGGGCGGGAGCGCAGTCACCATTCTGCGCGGGGACCTCTCCATCTGAAAGACAAATCCCTTTGAAGTGACGCAGGTACGCATCGTATATCACACAAACCATTCAACCACAAGCTGGAGCAGCGGCATGAACATCGAACACCTCTTGGCGGATCGGACCGAGGTCATGGGGGTCAACGCCATTCGTGAAATTCTCAAGGTTGTCTCGCAGCCGGGCATGGTGTCGCTGGCCGGGGGCATCCCCGCACCGGAGAGCTTTCCCCTTGGGATTTTGCAGGAACTGGGTACTATTGTGCAAGAGAAGTATGGCGCTGGGGCATTCCAATATGACGCCACGGAAGGTTTTGCACCACTGCGCGCCGCGCTAGTTGATTACCTGGCCGGCAGAGGCATCAGAGCAACTGCCGATGACATCTTAGTCGCCAGCGGTTCGCAGGGTGTGCTCGACAGTATGGGCAAGGTCTTTCTCAACCGGGGCGACCTTGTGGCGGTGGAAGCGCCAACCTATCTTGGGGCACTACAGGCGTTTAACCCCTACGAACCGCGCTATGTGCAGATCGCAACCGACGGCGACGGCGTGATTCCGGCGGCGCTGGAAGAGGTGGTGCGCAGCCGCCAGATCAAGTTCATCTACCTGACGCCTACCTTTCAAAATCCCACCGGACGCACGTTGAGTTTGGCACGGCGGCAAGAGGTTGCGCGACTTATTCAACAGTACAACGTCATGCTGATCGAAGATGACCCGTACAGCGACCTGCGCTATCACGGCAAGCCCTTGCCGCCGATCAAAACATTTGCGCCTGACCATGTGGTCTATGTAAGCACGCTCTCAAAGGTCTTTGCGCCCGGATTGCGGATTGGTTTTTGTGCGGCGCCGCCGGCTGTCCGCAAATGGCTGGTCATTGTCAAGCAAGGGGTGGATCTGCATACCAGCACCTACAATCAGGCGCTGGCGACCGAGTATCTGGCCGGCGGGTATCTGCGGCGACATCTGCCCAATATCATTGAGCTCTACCGGCCGCGCCAGCTTGCCATGCTCCATGCACTAGACCGTCACCTGCCCGAAGGGTTCACCTGGTCGCAACCCGCCGGGGGGATGTTTATCTGGGTAGAAGGGCCGCCAGGGTTGGATGCCGAGGCGCTCTATTGGCAGGCGGTTGCCCGTAAGGTGGCCTTTGTACCCGGCAAGTTCTTTTTTGCCCGGCGCGGCGATGGGCTGGCCACCATGCGGCTGAACTTTACCATGGTCGATGAAACAACCATCGACCGGGCGCTCTGCGTGCTGGCCGAAGCCATTGCAGCCATGCAAACTATGGGTGAAGCATGAGCAACTGGTGGCAGGTAGCAGCACTTGCTGTCTTGGGTGGTCTGGCAGTCACATTGCAAGGGCAGTTCATGGGTATGCTGAGCCGGCGCCTGGGCGATCTGGAATCGGTCTTGATCACCTACGGCAGTGGCGGGCTGGTGATTGTGTTGCTCATGTTGATCTGGCGTGGTGGTTCGCTAGCTAGCTGGATGGGCGCCCCATGGTATACCTACACAACCGGGTTGCTCGGATTGGTGATCGTAGGGACGATTGGCTACACGGCAGCTCGTCTTGGCCTGGTGAGCGCGTTTACCATCATGCTGGCGTCGCAATTTCTGCTGGCTGCGATCCTCGATCACCTTGGTTGGCTTGGTGCAGTGCAACGCCCGTTCGATTGGAGCCGATTGGCTGGAATTATCGTTTTATTGATTGGAGTCTGGTTGACCATTCGTTGAATGGCCCAACAAGGAACAGAGCAATGCAAGCCTATGAATTGGCCGAACTGGTCAAACAACATCAAAGCAGCGATGGCCCTTGGCTGGAGTTCTTGCGGACAGCCAGCCTGAGCATGGGATTATACGAATTGGCAGCCGGCGCAACTGATCCACAACAACCCCATACGGAGGATGAAGTCTATTATGTGCTAGCAGGTCGCGCCATGATCGAGGTGGATGGTGAGCACCGGCCAGTAGGGCCGGGGTCTGTGGTATTTGTCGGGGCAAAGGTCCCGCACCGTTTTCATAGCATCGTCGACAGCCTGCGTGTGCTGGTTTTTTTTGCCCCACCGGAGGGTTCAAATGCAACCTAACCAGAGGGGAGTTTCATGGGCAAAGGCAGGTTTGCGGCGCATCCGCCGGCGCCGGTTTACGAGTACCGGCGCGCTGGTTTTTCTGTGAGCACCGACCCGGAACGGCTCGATCTCGATGTGATCCACGGCTTTCTTTGCCATTCATACTGGTCGCCCGGCATACCACGGGAGGCGGTCGCCGCGGCGGTGCGTAATTCGCTCTGTTTTGGCCTCTATGCACAACAAGAGCAGATCGGGTTTGCGCGAGTAGTGACTGATTATGTAACTGTAGCTTACCTGGCTGATGTCTTTGTATTGTCCAACTACCGTGGTCAAGGTCTTGCCACTTGGCTGGTCAACTGTGTAATGGAGTGCCCGTGCCTCCAGCCGATTCGCAACTTTCTCCTGGCCACGCGCGATGCGCACGGCCTGTATGAGAAAGTAGGGTTCGAGGGGTTGTCCAACCCAGAACGCTGGATGATCAGGCGGCAGACCCCAGCCTGGCATCAGCCCGATTTAATTGTAGAGACCTGAGACAAGGAGAACGTTGCCGGCATGACACACGACATCAAAGCCGCAGTCCGGCGCCAGTTTGACCCGGTGGCGGCAAGGTATAGCACGAGCGCAGTCCACGCCCGCGGCGCCGACCTGGCGGCGCTGGTCGAGGCGGCCCAACTCACTGGCCGGGAACACATCCTGGATGCCGGTTGTGGGACGGGGCATACGGCGCTAGCACTTGCCACCCAGGGAGTCTCGGTCGTTGCAGTGGATCTGACGGCCGCCATGCTGGAACAGGGCAGACGGCTCGCAGCGGAACGGGGCATCACGGGAGTCGATTTTAGGCTGGGTGATGTCGAACAGTTACCTTTTGCCAGCAGCGAATTTGACCTGGTGGTTTCCCGCTACAGTGCACACCACTGGCCACATCCCCAACGGGCACTGGCTGAGTTTCGCCGGGTGTTACGCCCTGGGGGCACGCTCTTGTTGGCCGATATCGTCTCGTTTGACGCCTTTGTGCTAGATACCTTTTTGCAGACCATTGAACTGCTGCGCGACCCCTCCCACGTACGCGACCATACGGTGGACCAATGGTTAACCATGTGCGCCGCTGCGGGGTTTACCGCCGAGGTCGTCTTTACGTGGGATGTGCGGCTGGACTTTGCCGATTGGCTCGCACGGATGCAGACACCGTCTCATCACAGCGCTGCGATCGAATCGCTCTTTGACAGTGCCCCCGCTGAGACGCAGGCAGCGTTCAAGCTCGAGGCCGGCCATTCATTCACTCTGACCGGCGCACTCATCCGCGGGCGAGTGGACTCGTTATGATAGCCTGAACAACGAGTGGTTTGCACACATGGCTTTGGCGGTGCAATCGTACTACAGCGAGACTTTGCAATCGGATCGTGTCTGCCTTGCAAAGTCTCGTTGTAATTGTCGATAGATCCCGCAGGGCCTACCTTTGCATCCGCCTCAGAAATGATTACAATAGGCGCATAGCCACCTGCAACAAGGATCTACATGGTTATGCGACACTCGTGGGCCGCCTTCTTGCAGCGCCGCCCAAACCTGGTCTTTTGGGCTGGCTTATCCACCTGCCAAGCGTTGCTCTTTTTGCCCCTTTATCTCTTGCAACGCCAGACCAGCTCGCTCTTTCCAATGGTGTTGCTGCCTGGCGAGCCGGCCTGGCAGGTGGCCGGCCAGCTCTTTCTCTGGCGCGACAATCTGGACCCCTGGCGCCTTTCGCTGGAGTTGACGCTATTGCTGGCGCTATGGTGCAATTTCTATTGGCTGCGGCGCCCACTGATGCGGGGCCTAATCATCGGGTTTTATGTCGTCGCACTCTTCTATGCACTGTATGAAGCGGTGGTCGTTTCGATCTATCGTGTGGACCCGATCTTCTACAGCCAATACTTTCTAGCGCGTGACGGGCTGCCCTTTCTGGCGCGCCATCTTCAGACCTCTGCCTTCACCTATCTCGCCGGTGCAGTGGGGCTGGTGGGGGCGCTCATCCTTGTTGTAGGGGGAATCAACCTGCTGTTGGACAGTGCGGCCGAATCCAAACTGCACCGCGCCGCTCCAGTTAGCATGGCGTTGTTGGCCGGGTTTTGTCTCTTTGCCGGGATACGCTATCAGCACTACACGGCTCAGCCAGAGATGGTTGTGAGCAGCCTCGCCTTCAAGCTCCGCCAGAACATTGCGGCATCGTTCCAACTATATGAAAAGATTGCCAGCTTTGATGACGATGCGGTTCTGCGCGCCTACAACTATTTTCCTTACCGGCTGCGGAGCAAGCCCGACATCTATCTGATCTTTATCGAATCGTACGGCAGTGTGCTCTATAAGCGACCCGATTACCACCAGGCGTACACCTTGTTGTTGGCTGAGTTAGAGCAACGGCTGGCTGGCGCCGGCTGGCAGAGTGCAACTGCATTGAGCGAATCACCCACCTGGGGCGGCGGTTCGTGGATGGCTTACACCAGCCTGCTCTTTGGCCTGCGCATCGACAGCCACCCCCAATATCTGACGCTGCTCGACAAATACCAGGCGCAACGGTATCCAAATCTGGGCCGATATCTCCAGTCACAGGGCTATTACTATGCCTGGGTCTCGTCCATCGCCGACGAGTTGAATGATGAAACTTGGGAAAAATATATCCGCTTTCTGGGTGTGGATCAGTGGCTGCGTTACCGCGACCTGGGGTACAGCGGCCCGCGCTACGGGTGGGGACCCGCACCGCCCGACCAATATACATTGAACTACACGCACCAACTGCTAAAAGAGCAGAGCGACAAACCGCTCTTCTTTGTCACGCTGACGCAGAATTCACACTATCCCTGGGCGCCGCAGCCACACCTGGTGGCAGACTGGCGTACGCTCAGCCAAACCGACGCGGCGGACCCAGACGCGCCGGCTGAGGTGGCGCACGCGGACAAACGGCAACACTATCTGCAAGCCATCGCCTACCAGTTGCAGATGTTGACTGACTTTGTGATCGACAACGGGAACGAGGAGAGCCTCTTTATCCTGGTCGGCGACCACCAGCCCCCGCAGGTCTCGCGCCGTTCCGATGGTTGGGACACGCCGATCCACATCATCAGCCAGGACCAGGGGCTGCTTACAACCTTTGCCGGATACGGCTTTGCACCTGGTTTGCAGGCGTCCACCCTGGAGCCGGCGCTGCGCCATGAAGGGTTCTATTCGCTGTTGATGCGTGTCCTGCTGGAGCAGGAGAATGTCGCACGCATTGCCTTGCCCCCGTACTTGCCGCATGGGGTGACACCCGCGGCCGCACCGGAGCCCGTTGCCGATTGAATCCATGTGCTTACCCCGAAAAGGAGAAACAGATGCAGTATACCCTGCCCAAAATCCTGTTCCTTATGTGGATGGTTGTCGCATTGGCCGCCTGTGGCGGCTCCACCTCACCCGCGGCCAGTACGGCCACGGCTACACCGGCGCCCACGCCCACTAGCGCCGGCACGGGTGCAGCCGTGGGTGGTCTGCGCACCTTTGTGATTGTGCCCGCTGAGTCAAAGGCTTCGTATTTGGCAGACGAGGAGTTTTTTGCCGATGCGCTGGCTAAATATGGCATTGGGGCGGGCGAAGCAGATGTAGTGGGCAGCACCCAAGAGATCGAGGGGCAGCTCCAGCTTAACTTGGACGACCTGTCCGCGGCGTTGGGTGAAAACCGCTTCACCGTGCAGATGAACACCCTCGCCACCGACCGGTCGCTGCGCGATAATTGGATCCGTGAGAATGGCCCGCGCTTCAACGATTACCCTGAAGCTATCTTTGTCGCAACCGCAATCGAAGGCGCGCCGGCAACCTACAACGACGGCGAGGAAGTAACCTTCCGCCTCATAGGTGATATGACCATTCGTGAGATCACCCAACCCGTCACCTTTACCGTCACCGCCCGGCTGACGGGTGACACACTGACAGGCGTGGCGACGACACGGCTGTTGATGAGCGACTTTGGTGTCGACCCGCCCAACTTTGTCAATACGTTGACTGTGAAGGATGAATTTGGCATCGCGGTTGAGTTCACAGCTAGAGAACAAAGATAGTAGTGGTCAATTGTCAATTATGAATTGTCAATGGTGAATGGGGTTTCGGGTCAGCCACAGCCAGTTAACAACGGTCCCAAAAATCGTGGGGTCGCACGTGGGCGTGTGAACTCTGCGTGTCCCCTGGGCGTCGAGTTTGCGCCCGCCAGACCAACCTGAAACTGGGAGAAGAAAGACTGTAAAATGTCAATCTTGCCGTCAGCGCCGGGACGGGCCAGCATGACCGAGCTTGATGCGCAGCAGCCGCTCTTCCGGCCGCCAGAGAGCAAAGCGGCCGCTGCCCAAGTGGACGACGATCAGCGCGCAAACCAGCAATAGCCCGTTGCTCGACCAGTTGAGGCCGGTCGCCATCAGGTCGAGCCCAGCCAACACCGCCAAGGCTAGCGCCGCGGCCCGGCCCACCACACCCAGCAACAACAAGAGCGCTATCGCACCCCAGAACAGCGCTGGGCCAGTCAGAAGGCCGGTCGCTTGCCAGAGAAGCACCAACGCGAGGATAGCGCCGGCCAGCCGCGCCGCCAACGGCAACCACCCCTCGAACACCTGCTTGACAAGCCACCGCCAGGCCAGATAGCGGGGCGAATCGGCGTCGACCACGCCGCTTACCACCAGCCAATCGCGGCCAAACGAATAGATAAGCGGGACCGCAAACAGATAGCTCGCCAGTTGCGTAATCTGCGGGGCGATGGTCGGCCACAAGACGACGCTGGCAAAGGTCGTCTGCAGACCGGCGATCAAACGACCTTGCTCGCTAGGCGGCAACTCGTAGACGGGCAGCTTCCAACGCCGTCGCAGCCACAAGCCGAGCACAAATAACTGCCGAGCTAATCCTAAAACAATGTACCACGGAGGTAATTGCCCGTATTGGATCGCAAGCATCACGGCGATCAAAAACCCAACGCTGTCAAACTCCATGTCCAGGATGACGCCTAACCGGGTCTCATGGTGAGTGATGCGCGCAACGTAGCCGTCAAAATAATCGAGCAACCGTTCGAGCGAATAGAGCAGCGCCGGCGCCCAGGCCAGCAGGCCAACTGGTCGCGGGGCAAAGAGAAAACCGGCCAGCAGACAGGTGAGCAGACCGCGCGCCAATGTCATACCGTTGGCATAGCCCAAAAACGGCAAGAGGCTCCCATCCGACGGGCGGCGATTCTTGTCCAGCGCCCACCAGAGAATCACAATCTGGATGACCATTGTCAGCGTGGCCAACCCCAGCCAGCGCACGGCCAGCCCCGACTGCCACTCCTGGCGCAGCGACCAGTAGCCTATGAGGAGCACTACTCCGTAGAGCAAAGCGATGACTAGCCAACGCCAGCGGAGACTTACGATGCTTTGTCTGTCGTCGTAGACTGTCATGATACCCGGTTCAGCCAGGGTGGGTGGGTTTTGCATGGGATCTTCACCAGCCAACTCAGTCACATTCGTGCAAATGTGGCCGTATCGTAAGAGCCAGCATGAAGAGACCCTATTTCGTATAACGGGAAAATCCGTTTATTGGATTTGGTTCCCGGAATTTTGGTCGGTCACAAATTTGTATAGGAGTTACGCAGTCGCTCAGGTGCGACTGCGTAACTCCTATTTGTCGTGGCGGTATGGAAACCGCCGCGACAAGCCTCACCTGTCACCCTACTGGGAGTAGCCGCGAGTGCCAAAGTTTGCTGAACAGGCAATGGGGGTTGAGGGGGCCACACGTTCGCAAGCAACTCCTTCAGCCGCTAAACTCAAGAAAGAGCGGCATGTGGTCGCTGGCTGCGCTCCAACGCTCATACTCCCCCACGGCAAAAAAGCGGAGCCGCTTGAGCCACGGGCGTGGGGCAAAACAATAGTCGATGTGATAGGTCTTAGCTCGTTTGCGATACATAAATAGCGTCTTGGCCGATTCCGCACCCTGCGCTTCGCCCGACCACTCGTGGTAGACGCTGACCAGCCCATGGCGCGCCAGCGCATCCACAACCCAAGAGTGATTGCCGATCCGTGGCTTGCGGTCCCACTGTTTGTTGCTATTAAAGTCACCGGCGACGACCGTCTCTTTCTCAGTGAGAAAGTCACCATAGCGCGTGATCGCCTGCGCGATCTGGCCCACATAGCTTAACCTGGGGTTCGTATGCGGCATGGCCCACACAGCCAGCAGATGGAAGTCGGCTGTTGGGCCGCTGACCCGGAGAGGCACACAATAGCGGATGGCCGGGTCGTAGGCTTCGCCCAATGCAAAGCGCAGCCCGTTGTAGGATAATACACAAATTCCTTGTGTAGCCCGCTCCCCGAACCACATTTGTGTGGTCGGCTGCGGAAGATGGGGTGGAAACGCCAACCGCTCTGGGCATTCACACTCCTGGATGATGGCAATATCGGGCTTAAACTGCGCAACTGCCTCTGCCTTTTTCCGAAACGCCCCCTGGCAATTCCAAGTCACGATCCTCATCATTCAACGACTTTACGCTCCGCGCTGCTCCTTCCCATTGCGCAACTGCTCGCTGAGGTAGATACTGCCGGCGGCAACCTGGCGCAGGGCTTGGAGAAAGGCAACGGCATCGCCCTTCATCACATATCCCTTGGCGCCCAGTCGTAGGAGCTGTTCGGCATAGACCCCTTCGTCATGGCCGGAGACGACCAACACGGGCAGCTCCAGATAATGGCAGCGGAGGTGTTTTAGCAGTTCCACCCCATCCATCTCCCCTTGCAGCGACACATCGAGCACGACAATATCGGGGGTAGCCAGGGGGATCTTTGTCATGGCTTCGTGGCCCGATGCTGCCTCACCACAACATTCCAGGTCAGGTTCGCGCCGCATGAGCAGGACGTAGTTCTGACGCACCTGGGGGTGGTCATCGACAATAAAGACCTTCAACATGCGCATTTCCTTATCGACGCCCGCAAATCAATAGAGGCTGTTCCTTGCTGGCGCCAGAACCCAGCACACAGGTTCTGTTGACATTTGATCACAGAACTTAAGGTGACACAGTGAGAGACAGCGCAAGATCTTTGGGGACCGCAATAGTGGCGCGCACTCCTTGGCCCGGCTTCGTTTCGATTACCAGTTGTCCGCCAAAGAGCGCCAATCGTTCTCGTACACTGTACAGGCCAAACCCCTTATCGCGACCAGTCTGTTGCAGCTGGCTGAGGTTGAAGCCGCATCCCTGGTCCACTACGCGGATTACCACGTGCTCTCCCTCTTCAAACAGGATAACCTCGGCCTGATTAACGCCAGCGTGTTTGATCACATTGAAGAGCAATTCGCGCACCAACTGAAAGAGCAGCACCTGTAAATCCTGGCTGGTGCTGTGGAAGTCGCTCTGTGCATTCAACCGGACACGGAGGCCGTGTGTCTCGGCCATATGAGTGGCCAGCCACCGAAAGGACGCGGCGAGCCCTTCATTCTGCAACGCTGGCGGGCTCAGCTCAACCGTCAGGGTGCGGGTCGTGCGGATGGCCTCACGGGTCAGGTTCTCCAGCGCCTGTACATGTTCCTCGATCACAGGCTGGCCCGCCCCGTCCAGGCCAATCAGATGGGCGCGCATCTGGATGCCATAGAGCGTCTGTTGGACGTGATCATGCAAGATCTGCGAGATGCGGCGGCGTTCGCGCTGTTCGGCCAGCGTCAACGCCGAGGCCAGATCGCGTAATTGCATGTTTTTCTCGTCGATATCACGCCGCATCGCCATCTTTTCAATGGCATTGACGATGGCATGTTCGAGCGACATGTGCGTGAGATGCCCCTTGACAAGATAATCCTGAGCGCCAAGTTGCATAGCCTGGACAATGACCTCAGGGCTTTCTTCACCGGTCAGGATGATGACAGGCAAGTAGGCGGTGGTGAAATGCGGCAAGAGTTGCAGCCCGCCAATATCCGGCAGCCGGTAGTCAAGCAGAACACACGCGGGCGGCTGGCTCTGTGCTAGGGCCAGCGCCTCGCGACCAGTCGCGACTTCATGCACGATATACTGGTCATTGAGCAGACGACACACCAGCTCGCGATCAATATCGTCATCATCGACCAACAGCAGATCGACCGGCGCCATCATAGCGGTGCCTCGAGTGAAAATCCAATTATACGCCGGAGCGAAACCAACAAAAGCTTTGCAATTGTACCTTGTATTCTCATTTTCAACAATCGTATTTTCACAGCCATCAGGGCAAGAATATGAAAGAAGGCGACGCTGGCGACGTTCTCCAAGAGCAAGCACTTCCGCTATCTTCATTCATATACTTACCATACGGTGCATCATATCATTCTTTAGGCGCTGGGCAAAGCACTGAGCAGAATGGGGTGCATCCAGCTATTCGAGCAAGCAGGGCAAGATGACATCTTGCCCTACGTTTTGGCGGCGCCTACGCAATGAGATGCGACGTGTATCCACATTTATGTCGCTACAGTATGCCTTGATCGCTGGGAAAATGTTTGGTTGAGTTGTACTCTTTATCCAGATTTGGCACATTTATCAGTCCAGGGCAGCCGTACAGGTGTTACGGCTTGCAGGTAAACAAAGGGGGAACAAATGGATCTGTTAGGTTGGGCATTGATTGCTCTAGTCATATCGCTGATCGCCGGTGCATTGGGTTTTACGGGTCTGGCGCAGGGTGCAGCCACGATTGCCAAGGTGCTTTTTGGCATCTTTCTGGTAGCGGCTGTGATCCTCTTTATCATGGCCATGGCCGGTATCAGTCTGATCCTGTAGTTGATTTTCTCAAGCTTTACGTACAAGAAACGAGGTAGCTGATGAATCACCAGACGCATGAGGCCGGTGCCGGTCAACCAGGTTCAATCTTGACACAAATCTACAAAGGGATGAATGTCTACAACAACGCCAATGAACACATTGGCGAAGTCCAAGCTGTCTATTTGGGTGCCGCAAGCGAGGTCGGCGCCGGGCCGGCTACCGATGATGCACGTGCGCAACCAGGTACGCGTGTCCAGCGCTTTGTTGCTGAACTCTTCGATGCTACGGATATACCCGACGAAGTAGCAGAGCGCCTGCGACGAAGTGGCTATATCCGCATCGATGGCGCCGGTCTGCTGGCAAGAGACCGTTTTGTGACACCCGACCAGATTGCCCGTGTCAGCGGCGAGAACGTTTATCTCCGTACTGAGCATGCTGCGCGTATCGAAAATCAGTGAACAGGCCAGCCGGTGCTCGCCCATCGGCCGCGTATGAGGTAGCACCAGCGCCATCTCTACTTTCGAAACGGGTCGCGCACCAGGTTATAGATCGAGACCAGAGCAATGATGCCAAGCGCCAACCCGATCTCGGCAACAGGCCTGCTGACAGTGCGCCCCCAACGCCGCCAACGCCGCTCCTGCGGCTGGGTTACGGGTAAGGGCATGACATTGGCTTCTGCGTTTTCAGGCACCGGCTCTTCTTCTAGCAGCGGGCGTTCGCGTTGGCGCGTACCGTAGGTGCGCCCATAAACCTGGGTAAATTCGGCGCCAAGAAAGAAGATCTGGGCCGAATAGTATGTCCACAACAACAGGACGATTAGCGAACCGGCAGCGCCATAAACCGATATGATTGTGCTCCGGCTCAAATAAAAGCTGATGAGCAGACGTCCGATTGAAAAGAGCAACGCAGTCGCCACGGCTCCGATCAAGATATCGTGCCAGGCGATGCGGACATCGGGCACATATTTGTAGACTAGCGCAAAGATCAGTACGGTGATCAAAAAAAAGAATACAAAATTCACCGCCTGCGTCCGCACGGCGGCTTCTTCCCAGTTGGCATTGATCCAGTCGGTAGCAGCGCTCAACGCCGTTGTGATCACCAGCGAGGCAAACATGATAAAACCGCCGACCACGACCACCACCAACGCCACTAGCCGGACCAAGATTGCCTGCCAAAGGCCCTGATTCTCCTTCGTCGGCACATCCCAAATGTGGTTGAGGGCATTCTTCAGTTCGGCAAAAAGACCGGTGGCTCCGTAGAGCAGTGCAACAAAGCCGAACACAGTAGTGGCCAGGCTGGCGCCGGGATTGCGAGCATTTTCAATCAAGTTTTCGATGAATTCAGCCAGACGAGTGCTATTGGTAAAAGCAGCAACCTGCCCGGCAATACGCCCGGCGGCTGCATCGTGGCCGTAGACAAGGGCGGCCAAAGCCACACCGATAATAAAGAGCGGCGCAAAGGAAAAAATTGTGTAGTAGGCAAGCGCGGCTGCTAAATGGGCTGCGTTGTCTTCATTCCACTCGATCACGGTCATCTTCAGTAGTGCCCACGCGGACGGTGCTGCCGGTTTCTGCTGCACCAACTCCTCCTCCTTGTGATAGCTTGAACGGCGGCGAAAGGGCGCTGCCCTATGAATTCGGTCCTTTTACCGCCATTCCACCCCCTATACCTGTTTGCCATCGCCCGAACGCTCTGCTTCGCCTATCAGAGTTTCCAGCCGTTGCATCAAATTGACCAGCACGGGCGATGACTTCTCTCCGGCCGTGTGGATGCGCTCCTGCAAGGCGGCCAGTCGCAGGCGTAACTGGTGCAAGTCGGTGTATAGAGGTTCGGCCATCTGGGGCGTCGGGCGCTGCAAAAGATTGTTGATTGCGATCTGCAAGGCAACAGCCAGGGGAGGCGCCACCAACAAACCAACCAGACCAAGCGCATCCCCCAGCGCCAGCATCACCAGCACGACAAGCACGCCCCAATAGCGGTCCTGCGTGTAAAGCCGCCGCTCCAGCCAGAACTCCATCACGATGAGCACAACAATCGTGTACCCTACGGCAAGCAGGGCAACCGTTGCACCGCTTAGACTCCCGATCAACACAGCTGCACCAACCGCGATGATGCTACCCACCAACGGCACGAGCCACGCCAACGCAGCAGTGGCGGCCAGAATAAAGGGATATTTTACACCCAGCAGCCAGAAGCCCACCGTAAACAGGAACCCGGCGATCACACTCTGCAATACCTCGCTGCGGATATAAGAACCCACTTCCCGTTCGAGGGCGCGCCAGAATTCCCGCGCCTGCGCCCGGCGCTCCGGTGGCAAGACGGAGAGCCAGAGCCGCTCAAAACGACGTTGGTCCGCAGTCCAGTAAATACCGACTACTGTAGCAAGCGCCACCTGCCCTAACAGATTGCCTACCGACTGCATCAAGAGCATGGCGCCCTGCGCCAGCCCCTCCCCTTCGCTCTGCACCAGCCAACTGCTCACCTGCTCGGTGGTCGGCAGCCGTGGGATATAGATAGGGCGCTCACCCGAAAAATCGAATACTCGGCCTTGCATACCGCTGTATTGGATCAAGAAATCCTGTACAAGCGGGTCAATTTCCCTAAGCATAGGAATGGAGACACCAACCACCAATGCAGCAAAGCCGCCAATGACCGACAGGTAGACGGTGAGGATAGCCAGTGCGCGCGGCCACCCCCGCTTCTCCAACGCATCTACCGGTTCATCGAGCGCGGCGGCAATCGCCAGGGCAAGAACAAACATAAAAACGACGCTGCGCAGTTGCCAGACGATCAAGGCGACCAACAACGTCAACAGGATAATGATGGTCAGGATTGCAAGTCGCTTCACGCGTTACCCTCTACCCTGGCCAGATAGCGATCCAGATCGGTGGCAATCGCCTCGATCTCATCTGACGTCTGATCGCTATCGGCCTCTTCCGCTTCGTCACCATTGTCACTGCGTACTTGTTTGCGCATATCCTGCGCCAGTTGCCGTGCTTCCAGCCGCAAGACACCCACATGGCTGCGTCCAACGCCAACTGTCTCCGGCGCTCCGGTTGTGGTCTCTTCGATGGCCGGCGTGGCAAAGAGCAGACGGTTGAGCACAATCTGCAAGATGGCCGCCAGTGGAATAGCCAGGATCGCCCCCACGATCCCAAAGAGCGCGCCAAATGCAGCAATGGCGAGCATAGAGACCACTGCATTGACCCCCACCGACTCATCCATGACCCGTGGCACCAAGAGGTTGTTTTCTAGTACCTGAATCGCAACCAGCGCGCCCACCACCCAGAGCGTCTTTTCTGGCGCAGTAGCCAATGTCATCAGCACCGCCGGGATGGCGCCGAGCGTAGGGCCAATCACAGGAACGGCCTCGAAGATCCCCATCACCAGCCCCAACATCACCGCATTGGGAATGCCTAACAAGAGAAAAGCCGCTATAGAACCAACGCCGACGAGGACACACAGGATCACCTGGCCACGAAAGTAACCACCAATCTTGCCGTTGATCTCGTCGATGAGGTGGCGCCATTCATCACGGCGTTCGGCTGGCGCCCGCAAGAGTAGCTTGCGCACAATCAGGTCACCTTCTACTGTCCAGTAGTAGGTCAAAAAGAAGACACCAAGAATGGCAAAGAGCGTGCGCAGAGTGAGGGTCAAATAACGCCAGGTAAACGAAGCACCTTCGGAATCTTCGCCACCGGCTGTTGCGGCCAGAGCAGGCAACGAAAGTTCGGCCGGTAGCGCACGTCCCACACCGCGCACAAGACCGATGTTCGATTCGAGCAAATAGGTGCGCAGGCTTGCGTAGTAGTCGGGGAGATCGGTCACAATCTGCTGCACCTGACCAATCAGGGATGGCCCCATGAGCGAAAGCAGAAGGCCGATCAGCAGCACCAGCAGGACGTAGAGCAACACTACGCCGTACTCCTTGCGGACCCCGCGGCGCTGCAGCCACTTCACCGCCGGTTCGAGCGCGACAGTGAGCGAAAGCGCCACAAAGAAGAGAAAAACGATCATATAAAAACGATAGAGCAACAAGAAGCCGAGCACCACAGCCAAAACGGTCATGGTCGCTATCATCATCCTACGCACCGTCCATTGCGCCGACGCGGCAGCGCTGGCATCTTCCTCTTTAGGTGCTTGCGGGAATTCGGGCTGCATAGACAGGTTTGACGTCATCTTCGTGCGAATCCTAAGAGTCTACGCTGATCTGTTTGTATTTCTATGGCAGGATGGCAAGAAAGGGATCGGCTGTTATTCATCTCGTCAATCTGTCTGCCTACCCAGTCACATCGGTGCTACGTTTAGTTTACAGCACGGACCGGCCTTATCTAGTCAGCTTCTTACAATTTCTTCCCACGCGATCGTGCCCTTTCTCGCATGGGCGAAAAAGGGCACGTCAGGAGGAAGAATGGGGAAAACAGTGTGGCAATGCGCCTGGCAAACGCGACCAACACTGTGGGGCAACAAACTCAGGCAGCATAGGCGCCAGGTTGGCGCCCACCATAGGTCGCCGGCTGGACAAACGGTATCCTCTTGGCCGGCGCTGTCTTATCACCGGCTTTGTTGGCGCCATTGGATGTCATCAACTGGCGAGCAAAGATAACCGCATGTTTGCGGCTCTGGACATCGAGCTTGCGCAGGATGTTGTGAACATGATTTTTTACTGTACCAAGTTCAATGATCAAGCTATCAGCGATCTGCTGATTGGTCATACCTTGCTCGATAAGAGCGAGAATTTCCCATTCACGCGGCGTCAACTCGGTTGGCTCGTTGTAGGAATCGGCAGTGGCCAACGTGCGGATCGCAGTTACCTGGCGCTTGAGTTCGGCCAGGCGAGCGATCATGGCACCCGCCATATGGGGGGCTATCACAAACTGATTGGCATGGACAGCGCGGATCTTTTTAATCAGATCCTGTAATGATTCTTCTTCCAGAACATAACCGGCAGCGCCTTCTTCAACACAACGTAAAACTGCCGCCTTGGATTGAACAAGGCCAGTAACGAGCACCTTCGCCGCCTTATTGTTGCGACTCGCACTGCGTGTGATGCGTAAAGCATCATTGTCGGGTAGATTGATATTGACCAGAACGACATCGACGGGGCTGCTGTCCAGCTTTGTCGCGGCCTCTTCGGCGGAGCGAGCAAAATCGACGACGCGGATGTCAGGCTCCTCGTTGAGCGCGGCGGCCATCAGGTCACACGTCAGCCGTACTTTGTGAACAACAAGCACACGAATCATCGTAGCCTCCTCTAGCGCATTTCCCAGGTGGGGGTTGTTTCCTGTTCTTGAGGCGAGGACGACCAAACGTCACTCCCTGCGTTCCGCCTCATTTCATTCTTTGCTATGTTACGTTTTGGTTACGCTGTACAGCATACACACATTTGTTGCTAAAGTGAATGGGGAGAATGGGCAGACGGGGGTAGGGATGTCCCTACCATCCGAGTAGAACGAGGACAACGCTGAATCTGTGGGTATCTGTTTCCGATAAAACAGCAAGAGAGGATGGCAGCCCGTTGTGCGGGACTGCCATCTGTGGACAGAAAGCGGCTAGCCGTGAGCCGGAGGATCGCTGGCGGGAAACGATTCCCAGGAGCGCTGGTCAATCTTGTCGCGTTGGCGCTCGCGTTGCAGTTCACGTCCAACTGTGCTCCCTTTGCTATCGGGAGGCATTCCCGACACTTCATCTGTAATATGCGAGGCAACAGAGGTGCGATCCCGGTTGCGATTTAGCGCAGCGGTGATTGGGCAGTAGCCGCCGACCCCGCGGTAAAGCAAAAAGCTGGCCAGGGCGATCAATCCCATCAGTGCAAGCAGACGCCGGCCAAACCAGTAAACGATCAACGAGCCTGCGGCAATCGATGCCACTCGTTCAGCCGTCCCTAGATTTCCTGGCTGCGTAAAAAGCCAGCGTTGGGCATCATCCCCTCGTTTCACACGAATGACAACCGGCGGGGTCGTCGCTGTATCACCATTTTGATTCATCATGATGCTCCTTCTTCGTTTATGCCCTATCTTTTTGGAAACACAGAAACATGAAACACTCTCGCCATTCCAGAGCCAGTAGGTCAGCGGCGATAGAGTACCGACTTATAACTAAAACCTGGACACTGGTCTATAGCGCAATAGACTGGTAGCTACTATTCCTATCAATAAGCGTCTAGGATCGAGTGTCTCGAACGCCTCTTCACTAGAAAACAGGGTTGCCCAGGGTTGATCCAAACACAACTTTTGCGTGTACGTCTCCTGTACTTCTGGTGTGGGGCCTATACCAGGAGATGGTTTCCAGATGCTTACACAGTTAGAAAGAAGAGAAAGGAGTTTCCCGAATGCCTTACAAATCACTGGCGGAATTGCCCGACTCTGTACGCGATAACCTGCCAAAACATGCCCAGGAAATCTACAAAGAAGCATACAACAGCGCCTGGGATCAGTACGCCGACCCTTCTTCTCGCCGCGACGATGCTTCCCGTGAAGAGGTGGCCCATCGTGTGGCCTGGGCTGCAGTCAAACAGAAATATGAGAAGAACGACCAGGATCGCTGGGTCCGAAAGAAAGATGAGTAGCACACACACAGGGAAACAGGTAGACACGGAGCCAAGACCTTGCTGCGAATCTACCTGTTTCCCTGCCCATTTACTACTTGCCTACCCGTCTACAGGTTACGGATAAAATCATCAACCTCACGGGCGGCCCGTTCCTTGGTGTATCCATACTTCCTCTGCAACATGCCTTCTAGTTCAGTCCGGCGACCGTCGATGCGATCTAGATCGTCATCGGTAAGATCACCCCAGGCCTGTTGCACCTTGCCGCGGATTTCCTTCCACTGGCCCTGCAAGATATCACGGTTCATTGGTTTGCTCCTTTCCATAACGGGTCATGGTTTGCCTGCTGGTAAAGACTCTTTAGGTGTACCTCCTGTTTTTTTACACACCCTCTTTCCTCTATCTTTGCACAGATCTTGACCAGGGTCGAGAGGGCAGGATAGATCAGCGCGGCATAGGTACCGGTACATGTAGAACAAGGACCGATGCCCGACCGCTACATTATTGCATCGGCGGTGTCAAGACGTTGCCAATAACGTGGATCACGCCGTTGGCTGTCTCGATGTCAGCGTGTTGGACAAGCGCACCATTGACGGTGATTTGCCCATCCTCGAGCACGATAATCTGCAACTGCTGGCCGTTTACAGTGAGCAGCGTGGGGAGGCGCGCCAGATCGGCCGCAGTGACATAGTCACGCACCAGATGGTATTGAAGCGTGCTGGCCAATGTCACGGTGTCGTTGAGCAGTGTTTCCAACGCCGGTAACTGGTTGAACGCTGCATCTGTCGGGACAAAGATCGTAAATGGCCCCGGCTCCTCCAACGCAGTTGTGAGACCGGCTGAATCAACTGCAACAGCCGCCAATGACAACTCCTCCGCCGACCGCAGGATCTCAACAATGGTCTGGCCTGAGGTGTCAGTAGCCACCAGTTCGTCCAGGGTTTGGCCGAGTGCAGGAGCCAGAGCCGGGTCGTCGACCACTCTGGGCGCGGGTGGAACGAGCAAAGCCAACGTCGGAGGCACCAGAATACGGTCGATCACATGGATGACCCCATTCACGGCCATTACATCGCTCCGCACGATGAGCGCGTCGTTGACTAGACGTTCACCCGTAATCGTCACGGTGATGGTAAGCGGTTGTCCTGCAATCGACTGGGCAGAATTGAGTTCGGCCAATCGCGCTGCGTCGGCCTGGTCTGCCACCAGGTGATAGCGCAGCAATTGCGTCAGCAGGGCCTGGTCGCTCAACACGGCTTCGAGCGTTGCGGGCGGCACAAGAGCAAAGGCCTCGTCGGTTGGTGCAAAAAGTGTGTACGGCCCAGGATTGGCCAGCGTCATGGTCATCCCAGCTCGCTCGAGGGCAGTGGTCAATACCTGAAAGTCATCTACTGACTGTAGCACACCGAGCATGGTCAGGTTGGCAGTATCGGTGAAAGCCAAGCCAGTGTCTACAGCCGGAGCAGCGTCAGGGGCGCCAGGCGTAACAGTGGGTAGCACCACAGCGGTTGTGGCCGTAGGCGGCGCACTCTCCTCTATAGCGACAGGAGGGCCAGTTACTGGCTCTGTGACGGCTACGGTGGGCGTTGCCGGTTCGGTGACGGTAACCGCGGTTGCCAACGGTGTGAGCGCGCCGGCAATTGTAGGCGTCGCGGGTGGACTTGCTTCGACTGTCGCCGTAACAGCCACAGTCTCCCCCGGGGTCGTCACCGCCTCTGCCAGTGGGGTATCGGCCGGTGGTGGTGTAACTATCAGACTTGTGCAGCCGATGAGCGTGGGCAACAACAGGGTGCATAGGGTGATGATCCACTGTCTGTGCATGATTGGCCTTTCTATCCTTCTGTTAAGCCAAAGCGCCGGGCGTGGTTGTGCCAGCCGGCAAGGACATCTGCTTCGGGTTGAGATTGGGAAAGGCGCAGCCCCAGCGTGCTGGCCAGTTCACTCAGTGTCGCCTGGGCAGCCTGGACATGGCCCCCCTTGTTAGCCGTTTTGATAATTGCTTCTGCTAGCGCAAGCAACACCCGGACGCCACCTGGGCTATCAAGATCGTTCTCCAGTGCCTGGTGGAAAGCGCTCCGCGCCGGCTCCGGGTCAAGCGCAGCCTGGTTGCCTCCTTGCATCATCATAGCGGTTCGTAGCACATCGGCCTCTGCGGCGGCCTGGTGGAGTTCATCGGAGTTGTAACTCCACGCGCTACGGTAGTGATAGCCAGCCAGATAGAGCCGAAGCGCATCGGGCGAAACCTGTTCGAGCAGATCGCGCACCATCACCAGGTTCCCCAACGACTTGCTCATCTTTTCATCCTCATGCTCGACCATGGCCGTGTGGAACCAAAAACGCACAAAAGGGCGGCCAGTCAGCGGCTCGACCTGGGCAATCTCGCTTTCATGGTGGGGAAAGACCAGGTCGCTGCCACCGGCATGGATGTCAATGGTTTCACCCAGATGGCTGACCGCCATGGCCGAGCACTCGATGTGCCAGCCCGGACGCCCAGGCCCCCACGGGCTAGGCCAGGTCGGTTCCCCCGGCTCCCGCGCCTGCCATAACACAAAATCTAGCGGGTTGCGTTTGTTGGGGTCGTCGGGCCGATTGCCACGCTCATTGGCGACGGCCAGCATCTCCTCTGGCGGGATGCCACTGAGCTGTCCGTACGCAGGCCAGGTGGAAAGGTCGAAATAGACGCTGCCGCCGGCTTCATAGGCGAAGCCGCGCTGCACCAGCGCTTCCACCATGCCAATCATTTGGTCAATCGTCTCAGTGGCGCGCGGGTAACGGTCCGGCGGCCGCACGTTGAGCGCAGCCATATCTTCGATAAAGTGAGTCGTCCAGCGGTTACCAAGGGTGCGCCAATCTTCGCCAATTTCGGCCGCCTTGCGCAAGATGTCATCGTCGATATCGGTAACGTTCTGGACATAGACGACAGCCTGGCCTTGATCCTCCAGGTAACGGATCAGGTTATCCACCACCACATAGGTAAACGCATGACCCAGATGGGTGGTGTCATAGGGGGTAATTCCACACGTATAGATCGTGAGCCGGTCTTGCGTGCCGGTGAGCGGCTCCACCTGCCGGGTGCTGCTGTTGTAGAGTTTCATCATTACCAGTAGGTAGGATACCCGTAATGCCGGTGCAGGTCTCGCTCGTAAGTACGTTCGAGCGGGCCACCCGGGTCGTATTCGGGGCTGTTTTCCACCCTCGCTTTGGGAACCTCCACATAGATACGTCCATCGTGCCAGTCGACACTGTTGACCCAGCCAGGAGAGATCAGCACCTTCTTGCCCGGCAGCCAGTTGCCGGTATCGATCAGCAGATAGCGGATCACCCAATCCTGGTCATCGACAAAGAAATCATCGATATGGCCGATGTCGCCGTCGGTCGCCTCGATCGAGTATCCTTGTGTATCGCGCATGCTGTGGATGTAGGACTCTTCGGCATTCTGCAACCCTTCCACCACCTCTTCGGGCAGGCCCGGGTCACGCGCCCCTCTTGGAGCCACCGCAGGCGCCACCCCGGCTGTCGGAGCGACCATAGGTGTCATCCAGTAGCCGGGCCAGCCATAGTAGCCGGTTAACTCGGTTTCGTGGCGACGGGTAACAGGTTGGGCCAGGTCGATGTCGGGGCTCTCCTTTACCTGGGCTTTGGTCAGGTCTACAGGCAGCACCTCATTTTCCCACAGCGGCGCACCCAGCGCCGGGGTGGCAATGAGCACACGGCGACCAAACAACCAGGCGCCAATATCGGCCACCAGATAGCGCACCTTCCAATCTTCCCGGTCAAAATAGAAGTCGTGGATGCTCCCCAACTCCTCGTTATCTTTGGTATACAGACTAAAGCCAAAGAGCGAACTAGCCTTGCGTAGCATCGGTCTTTCCTTTCGTGAACGATATTACCCGGGGCATTGCCAACACAACGGCGCCCGAGGTAATTAGCAAGTGCATGGCTAGATGGCTATGCGTTTTGATCGTGGCACAGCGAGTACACGCTCGCAATGGATGAGGAGCTAGCGGGAAGACACAGGGGCGGATAGGTCCGTCTCAAAAACGGAAGTCGAACCAGTTGGTGCCAAAGAGGATCGAGCAGGCAAAACCGATAAAGAGGATGAAAAAGATCACACCGCAACCGGCGCCCAAACAGCCGCGCCCAAAGCCAAAATTGCGCTGTAACCAGCTATAGACTCGTTCAAGAACAAAGAGCTTTAAGATCCCGGAGAGACAGCCAGGACGCTGATTGAGTTGTTCCACAGTGTGCTCCTGAACATGCGGAATGGGGAGTGCAGTCTGCGCCGCGCGATGCAGACTCATTCCGCATTCCACACTCCCCATTCCGCAATTACAATGGCCTTAGAAGCTGTTTGAAAAGGTGGGCGCTACCCTGGTGCGTGTACCTACAAGGTGCGTTGCGCCTTTGAAGCATCTGGCGGCCCAGGTGCATCGCACTCTTCGAGTGCAACGCACCGACCCTTTTCAAACAGCTTCTTAGTAACGCAGGATCGCTGCCACGGCGGCAGCATCGGGCATCTCGGCTGGCTCTACGGCAAAGACCACGCCGCCGTTCAGATAGGTCTGTACGGCGGCCAGATCGAGCAGGTCACGGACGCCAGGCTGATGTTCTGCGTACAATTCGACCCGCCCGCTGGAAGGGTCATAACGCCCCCATTGGCGTTGGCCGAGCGGGACAAAGAGCGTATCGATCCGGCCGTGGTGAGCCACTTCGACGATCTGCTTGAGATCGGTCGTCGCTTGCCCAGAACTGGAGAGTTCGTGGAACCGGGTCTTGGCCTGCTCGCGCTGGGCGGCAAAAACAGGTTCGACCAATGGCCAGGCTTCCGCATGGAGTTCCTCCGGACGCAGATCATCGTAATTGCCGGTCAACACTTCATCGAGCAACCAGCGGTACTCATTGGTTTCACGGTAGATGGGCAGTAGATAATCCACGCCGGCCAACACGAGCGGCGCACGTTCATTGCGCAAGATCTCGCCCAGGCCGTGGTCGATCTGGTGGAAGTAGCGCAGCAGATCGCTTTTTTCGTCGTCCTTTCCGACGCCATGACCATGAAAGATGGCCCGTCTCGGCCCGCCGCCGGGGGGGCCGGTGCTTGTGTGAAACTGTAGCTGGCTCTCTGGGTCATCAAAACGGAGGGCCTCAGCCAGACTGGTGGGTATATTCTCTAATTCGAGTTCGGAGACGCTGTAGCGCGTCCCTTCGAGTAGACGCACGGCCTTCTGGCTCAGGGCCAAGATGTAAAAACGGCCGTCGCCCGCGAAGAGTGGCAGCAACGCTTTGACATGCCAATAATCGCCTACGACGACCAGTTCGCGGAAACGCAATGGCAGCCGCAGCACATGCGCCTCGTCGGGCGCCAAGAAGAGGGCCAACCCATCGCTCTGGTGGCGCCAAAAGGCCGAATTACCCAACAGAGCATGGGCCGGCTGGAGCAGGTCACGCACGACGGGTGTCCGCATCCCGCGTTGCTTCAATTGCTCCTCGGCTTCAGTCAACAAATTCCTCAGGCGAATGGGGTCTTGTTCGGCCTCATTGGGCAGGCGATGCGCCGGCATATACACCGAGACCAGATGGTCGCCCTCAGTGTTCATGAGCGTTTCCAGACGTTCCTTTGTTAACAGATCGTTCATTCGATGCTCCTTCAACGGGTTGCGGCGCTGCCTTAGGTGGCAGAATAAAATCTCATTACTATCTATAGCATAAGTCTCGGTGTTGTTCTGTAGGCCATTTACCGCAAGCCGTAGCAGGTCGCAGATTGCTCGGCCCGGCAACGACGAGGGTTGGTTGCTCATCGTGACAAGCCGTGATAAGATGAACAGAGGCGATCTCCGATTCAGATCCGACCGATCACATGGCGACCGCAAAACATAGGCTGGGGTGATGCCACCCCACTTTGGAGTTAGGAGAGGATGGTGTTGAACTTCATACCCCAGGTGTTCATGATAGCCCACGTGGTAATCGCCATGCTCTTAGCGGCGCTGATCGGCCTCGAACGCGAACTCTCTGACAAACCGGCCGGTCTGCGGACACACATGTTGGTGGGCGGCGCCGCAGCCTTTATCGTGCTCCTCAGCGACACGTTGATCGACCGCATCACGGTCAGCCCGGAGCTGTTGCGCTCCGACCCGATTCGTATTGTCGAGGCGGTAATCACAGGGGTCAGCTTTCTTGGCGCCGGCACCATCTTTCGCCGCAGCGGCGACGACCATATCGAAGGGCTGACAACGGCCGCCTCGTTGCTCTTTGTAGCTGTTACCGGTATTTGTGTCGCTGCGGGTCAGATTGGCACTGCTATCGTCTTGACGCTCTTTGCCTTGCTGGTCTTACACAGTGGGCGCTGGCTCGAGCGTACGCTGCTGAGCCGCCGGGCCGGTCGCCGCAATCGGCCTCAACCGTGAGGCCTGGGGGCGCGGCTATCCTACCTGTTGGCGGGCAGAATGCCGGCGCTCCGAGTTCCCCACCACATCGAGCATAAAGGCATACTCAAACGCCATCTCATGCAGGGCATCGTAACGACCCGAGGCGCCGCTGTGGCCGGCGGCCAGATTGGTCTTCAAGAGCACACGGTTCGGGTTGTTTTTCATCCAGCGCAAGCGTGCGACCCACTTGGCCGGCTCCCAATATTGCACCCGCGGGTCGTTGAGTCCTGCTGTTACCAACAACTGGGGATAGGATCGGTCGGCTACGTTGTCGTATGGAGAGTACGAACGCATATACGCATAGTACTCCGGGTCAGCGGGATCCCCCCACTCCTCATACTCCTGCGCCGTCAAGGGGATCGAGGCGTCGAGCATGGTGCTGAGGACATCGACGAAGGGGACGCCCGCCACCACGCCGGCAAAGAGATCAGGACGCAGATTGGTCACAGCGCCCATCAACAGCCCGCCAGCACTCCGCCCCAGGATGATGAGCCGCTGGGGTGAGGTATAGCCGTGCGCGATGAGGTGTTCAGCGCAGGCGATAAAATCGGTAAAGGTATTCTTCTTGTGCAGGAGCTTCCCGGCTTCGTACCAGGCGCGGCCCAGATCGCTGCCCCCGCGGATGTGCGCCAGCGCAAAGACAAAGCCCCGCTCAAGCAGGCTGATGCGTCTGGCGTCAAAAAAGGCGTCCCAGGTAGCGCCGTACGCTCCGTAGCCGTAGAGCACGGTTGGGTTTTGCCCATCCAGAACCAGCCCCTTGCGATGGACCAGCGAGATGGGGACCTGGGCGCCGTCAGGGGCGGTGGCCCACAGCCGGTGCGTCTCATACGCCGTAGGGTCGTAGCCGCGGACAATCTGCACTTTGCGCTGGTGGAGTGTCCGGGTCGCCATCTCATAGTCGTAAACCGTCTTCGGCGTTACGAGCGACTCGTAACCAAAACGCACCACCGTTGTGGCAAATGTAGGGTTCGGGGCGCGGCCTAAAGCGTAGACCGGTTCAGGTAGTTGGATGCGATGGCGCTCGCCTGTCGTAAAATCGAGCACGCTGATATGCCGCAGTCCTCCCTCTCGCTCATAGATGACCAGATGCTCGCGAAAGGCGTCCGTCGCCTGGATTAGCACATCAGTGCGATGGGGAATAAAGTCCTGCCAGTATGGCCGCCCCGGCGTCGCCACCGGCGCCACCATCACCCGAAAGTTGAGCGCCTCGTCATTGGTTGTAATAAAGAAGCGATCCAGGTGGCGCGTTACACTATATTCGACCCCAGTTCGCCGCGGTTCGACTACTACGGGCAGAGCAGCAGGCTGGTCGGCAGGCAGAAACCACTCCTCGCTGGTAGTATTGCTCTTGACCTGGATCAAGATCAGGCTGTTGTCTTTACTTTTGCGCAGGTGTACTTCAAAGCGTATATCCGGTTCGCTCAGGATCAGTTCATCTTGCGCCGGGTCAGCGCCGAGCCGGTGACGGTAGATACGGTAGGGGCGTTTAGCCTCATCCAACACCGTATAATAGAGCGTCTGGTTGTCGGCGCCCCACTCCAGGCCATAATAGGTGTTGGGGATGCGTTCTGGCAGCAATTCGCCGGTGGCGAGATCTTTGACAAAGAGCGTGTACGTTTCATCACCGGCATCGTCAAAGGAATAAGCCAGCAATCGATGATTCGGGCTAGGACAAATGTTGCCAATGGCAGCGTAAGTACTCTCCTCTGCCAGGCGATTGAGGTCGAGCAAAATCTCCTCCGGCGCGTCTATGCTGCCAGAGCGGCGGCAGTAGATGGGATATTGGCGGCCTGCTTCTGTCCGCTCATAGTAGAGGAAATCGTCGATCTGGACTGGAACAGTCTGGTCATCCTCCTGCAGCCGGGCGCGCATTTCCTCATAGAGCTGTGTTTGTAACTCGGTCGTGTGGCTCATCATCCCCGCGGTGTACTCGTTTTCTGCCTGGAGATAGGCCAGGACACGTGGGTCATCGCGGTTGCGGAGCCAGAAGTACTCATCGAGACGTACATCGCCGTGCGTCTCGATCCGGGTTGGCTCTTGGGGGGCGAGTGGCGGCAGGGGCTGACCTGCAATAGCAGTCATAGCGTTCTCCATCGGAATGAGTCCTGTCAAATAGATTTTCAAATTTCTCGAAGAGATTAGGTTGTGTTGACATTTACTCGACATCCATTTGCCCGACAGATGTGACCGGGCATTGCACCGCTGTGCGGACTGAATTATCAACAGAACCTAGGTTCTGTTGACATTTCGACTCAGACCAGAGGTGCAACGCACTTTGGCAAGTGCATCGCACCAGCGTAAGTTCGCCAAATGTCAAAAGAACCTAGTACGACAACGAGACTTTAACGATTATCGCCGCCAAGACCTCCGGGAGGTGACCAGAATCAGCTTCGTCATTCGGATTGTTTGTGGTCACCTCCCGGAGGTCAAGTTGGGGCTCGAAGTCTCGTTGCCGTGCTAGACCCCGGTAGTATACCATAGCCGATCAATCATAGAGTGCTCTTGGGTGCAAGCACGAGTTGCCAGCAGGTCTGGCTGCCGGGGGATCTCAGCAGCCGGTGTGTTGTTTTCGTGCCTGCAACGGCGATCATGTATAATCAGACCGTAACACAACATTGTGATCGAGATTTCCCACTAAGATACAGCAAATCAACGATTCGGGTTACTATCCGGCCTGACCGAGACTCTGCTTGTACTTCAGGTTTCCGTTCCCATTTTTTCACCATGTGTTCCACCAGAGGAGACACAGCTATGAAGTCGAGGCACGCGGTATTCAGATTTTACGCCCTTTTCATGCTATTGCTTGTTGGGCTGCTCGTAGCCGGGTGTGCAGGCGCCGCGCCGGCGGCTGCACCCGCCGAGGAGGGACAGCCAGCTCAAACCGATCAGCCCGCCACTACCGGCGAGGTCGGGCGAGACGAAACCCTCATCTTTGCCGCCGATATGACCGACCTGCTCACGCTGGACCCGGCAGTAGCCTATGAGTTTGGTGGCATCCAGGTAGTGGGCAACGTGTACGAAACGCTGGTCAGCTTTGAACCTGGCCAACCCGGCATCAAGCCGCTGCTGGCCGATTCGTGGGAAATCGAGGATGGCGGCGAGATGTGGGTCGTCACTTTTTATCTCAACCCCAACGCCACCTTTGCCAGCGGCAACCCCGTGACGGCAGCGGATGTCATCTATTCGTGGGGGCGCGCCATCGACCTCAACAAATCACCCGCCTTCCTCTTCACCGACATCGCCAAACTCGCCCACGAAAACATGGCTGCGCTGGATGACCATACCCTCGAAGTCAAGCTGCCCAAAGATGTCAGCCCGCAGGTCTTTTTGTCGGTCATCAGCTTTAGCATTGCTGCCGTCCTCGACCAGGCGCTGGTCGAGCCCAACGCTGGCGACGACATGGGTTCCACCTGGCTCAACGATAACTCAGCGGGCAGCGGCCCCTATGTCTTAGAGGCGTGGGACCGCAGTGTCGGCGTGACGCTCAACGCCAACCCCAACTACTGGGGGCCGGCGCCAGCCATGAGGCGGGTCATCCTGCAGAATGTGCCGGAGCTGGCCAACCTGCAGGCGCTCATCGAAACCGGCGACGCTGACATCGTGCAGGACCTGGGACCGGAACAGAAGGCGGCGCTGGAAGGCAATCCCGATCTCAACCTGGTTGTCGGCCAGTCGAGCGTCATCGTCTATGTCGGCATGAACGCAACCGAGCCGCCGCTCGACCAGGTAGAGGTGCGCGAGGCGCTCCGTTATGCTATCAACTATGACGACATCATTACATTGTTGGGAGGGAATGCCACGCTGGTGCAGGAGATCATCCCCATCGGCTTTCTGGGGCACACCGGCAACAACCCCTTTACCCAGGACCTGGACAGGGCCAGAGAGCTCCTAGCCCAGGCTGGCGTCGCCGAGGGAACCGAAATCGAATTCATTGTGCCCGTGGGCACGGCGCCCGGCGGCATCGAGTGGAGCACACTGGCAGCCAAGATCCAGAGCGATGTAGAGCAGATCGGCTTGACGCTCAACATCCAACAACTGCAACAGTCTGAACTGCTCAACATCTATCGTGCTCAAGAAGGCCAGATGGTCTTTATCAACTGGGGGCCCGACTTCCCCGACCCCGATGGCAACGCCACACCCTTTGCCAATTTTGAGGCACGTTCGCTGGCCTGGCGCAACGAATGGAACGACCCAACGGCGATTGAACTCTCTAAACAGGCCGCTATCGCCCCTACTGAAGAGGAGCGCGTCCAGCTCTATCAGGAACTGACCGAGTACGTCCAACACAACGGTCCCTATATCCTGCTCTACCAGCCAACTCGCACCTTTGGCGTCCGCAACAATATCACTGGCTTTATCTACGACGCCGTCGACACGCCGGCTGTGACATTCGCCTTGATCGGCAAAGAGTAGAGACTAGGAGATTGAGAGATTGTTGCAGGCTAGGGCACCAGCCTCCCAATCTCTCAATCTCGCAGTCTCGCAGTCTCTCCTATGTTTCGTTTCATCCTTCGCCGGCTGGCCGGGCTGCTCTTCGTCTTGCTTGGCGTGACGCTTTTTGCCTTCTTTCTGGCGCAGGTGGTGCCGGTGGACCCGGTAGCCACGGCGCTGGGGCAGAACGCGCGCGATGACCAGATCGAGGCCTACCGCCGTGAACTTGGGTTGGACCGGCCGGTCTGGGAACAGTACGTTCGTTATATGGGCCGGTTGCTCACCGGCGATCTGGGCCAGTCGATTCGCACCCGCCGCGATGTGGCGCTCGATCTGCGCGATTTTCTGCCCGCCACGATTGAACTGGCAATGGCGGCGTTGTTGGTGTCACTCTGCGCCGGCATCCCGTTAGGTATCGTGGCGGCGCTCCATCGCAACACCTGGGTGGACGCGGCGGCGCGCCTGCTGGCGCTGGTGGGCGGTTCGCTGCCCATTTTCTATTTGGGGTTGCTGGCATTGGGTATTTTTTATCGGACACTCCGGTGGTTACCTGGCCCCGGCCGCCTCGATTCAACCTTACGCCCGCCCGCGCCGATCACAGGGATGTACACTGTGGATGCCCTGTTGACAGGGAACTGGCCGGTCTTGCAGAATAGCCTCTATCATCTGATCCTGCCCGCGTTGGTTTTGGGTTACTTTTCAACGGCAGTGCTCTTGCGCATGGCCCGGTCGGCCACACTCGAAGTGCTGGCGCAGGACTTTGTCCGCACTGCCCAGGCCAAGGGGTTGCGCCAGCGGCTCGTGGTCTGGCGCCACGTGCTCAAGAACGCCATGCCCCCAGTGTTGACCACCGTCGGCCTGGCCTTTGGCAGCTTACTGAGCGGTGCGGTGCTCACCGAAACCATCTTCAACTGGCCTGGGCTGGGACGGTATGCCACCACCTCGGTCACCAGCTTGGATTTCCCGGCGGTCATGGGGGTGACATTGGTGGCTGCAATCGTCTATCCAACTGTCAACACACTGGTCGACATTGGCTATCGCTTGCTCGACCCGCGCGTTCAGGTCGAGTAAACCAATTTCAACAAGTCGCATGATCAGACACTCGCAATGCGTAATGCGTAAAGCGTAATTGATAATCAATCACCTACGGACTACGCATCCCGTATCACGCATTCTCTGTGACAACAACTACCCTTGCACCTATCGCACGATCTCCAGTTCTACCCGTGGCGCCGCGCCGTCGTTGGCTACGCCGTCTGTTGCGCGAACCGACAACCGTCTTGGGTCTGGTACTGTTGTTCTGTTTCATGGCGCTGGCGTTGCTGGCGCCGCTGATCAGCCCGTACAACCCCTTGACCCCAAATGTACAGGCCAGCCTCACGCCGCCATCCCCTGCCTATCTGCTGGGCACGGATAAGCTGGGGCGCGATATCTTGAGCCGCATGTTGTATGGGGCGCGCATCTCGCTGCGTTCGGGGCTGCTCGTAGTGTTGGGCGCCGGCAGCTTTGGGGCTCTGGTGGGGCTGATTGCAGGCTATCGCAGAGGCTGGGCGGATGAAGCGCTTATGCGCGTTACCGACATCTTCTTTGCCTTCCCCTTCTTGATCCTGGCAATGGCGATTGCCGCAGCGTTGGGGCCGAGTCTACGCAACGCGCTGATCGCTGTGGCGGTGGTGAGTTGGCCGGTCTATGCGCGCCTGGTGCGTGGCCAGGTGTTGATCCTGCGTGAGCGCGAATTTGTCCAGGCGGCGCAGGCCATTGGGGCGACAAGCAGTCGTATCCTCTTGCGCCATCTGCTGCCTAACACGCTGGCGCCGCTGCTGGTGCAGGCCAGCTTTGACATGGGCGCCACGATCCTCAGCGTGGCCGGTCTCTCGTTTATCGGTTTTGGCGCCCAACCGCCCACACCTGAGTGGGGCGTCATGATCAGCGAAGGGCGCAACTATATCACCACCCAGTGGTGGTTGACCGGCGTGCCGGCCGTGGCGATCCTGCTGCTAGTGGCGAGTTTCAACCTGATTGGCGATGGGTTGCGCGATCTGCTTGATCCGCGTTTGAAGCGGTAGTTGAATCCGATTAAAAGTCATAGAGTTCGTCGATTATGGCCGACTTCACCGAATTTGAATCATGTGCACCAGTGCAGCTACGGTCAGCTGGCTTTAACCCAGCCGCGGTTCTCCCCTATGGCCTGGACATTACACATGTTGAGTCCGCTCTGAATGAATTTCTGGATTTCCTGGGGTTCATTAACAATCAGCTACATACGCGCCAGATCGCCCGACTTGAAACCATGTTGATGCCAGCTAATTTTAGTAGCATCGTCGGCGAGTTCATTTCTGCGACAATCCCAAAGTACTGTAAGATTCTGGTCAAGAACAGATACCATAACGGCCACCGCGACCTGATTCCAGCGGGAGCATTTGTCGGCGATGCTGTCCAACACTCCGAGGTTGGGATCGAAATCAAAGCGTCAAGATATTTGCGCGGGTGGCAAGGTCATAACCCTGAGAATATCTGGCTTATGGTGTTTATGTTTGACTGTAATCGCCCAAGAGATGTCGCTCCACGCCCTTTTCGATTCATCAGAGTAGTGGGCGCCTTGCTCGAACAAAGGGATTGGATATTTTCTGGTCGCTCAACAACGAGTCGTAGAACGATTACTGCAAGTGTCACGGAATCAGGATATGCGAAGATGATGGCAAACTGGATATACAAGGAGTCATAAGCCAGAAATATCCAATAAAAATGGTTGTCTTGTCTCTTCTTCAATCATCAAACCAGCTAGTTTTGGAATTGCATGTTTACTCATCTCAAAATAATCTGAGTACCGTTCAATTCCAACGCAACTCAAACCGAGCGCCTCGGCAGCGGCAACGGTGGAGCCGGAGCCCATAAATGGATCGAGAATGATGCCTTTACCTAATAGCAGTGCAGCATGTACGATCTGGCGCAAGAATGACTGGGGCTTAAGGCTGGGATGAGCAGCGATTTCTCGTTCCCGCTGCGGCGTTCGCTCGCTGATGATCACATCACTAAAGGGCTGTTCATCGCTAACTCGCCGCAAGCCTCCGGTGCCGAATGTGCGCAAACAGTCACTAAGCGTCATGCCGGCAGGGATCGGTTTCCGAAAGATTCCCCATGGCTCGTAGCAGCTTCGAGGAAGAGAGCAGACACCGGCGAATTCTTCTTCCGCATTCTTGGGACGATCCCCGCCACGAAAGGTACGGACTAGACGAATGATCTGACCACGAAACTCCAAGCCACCTTCGACAAGTGCAGAAAAGACGAATTGCGACAGAAATGCGTTGCTAGTAAAAAAGATGTGGCCACCCGGTCGCAAAACCCGCATGGCCAATCGGCTCCATTCGAGAAAGAACTGATAAAGGGTGTCGCGCTCTTTTTGTGTCAGCGCGGTAAATCGGGGCAATGGAGCCCGCTGGCTGCCGTCGAAAGAGGGAGGGATGCGCCAGATGCCACCGTTGCCATTCGCTCGCTTTTCGATTTGAGCGAAATCATACTCTTTTACGCCATAAGGGGGATCTGTGACGATGGCATGGATGCTTTCTTGCGGCGCCTTCCCCATCCACTCCAGGCAATCAGCATGGACAATCAAGGAGTTCGTGAGCCGGTGGCACTGATAGTCGAGCGTAAAAGGCTCTAGCAGAGGTTCCATGCTTATCTCTCTTCGACCTGGGCGCCCAGGGCATAAACTGGACTAAGCTCTTTGATCGTAGTTTCCAATCTTCTGCGTTCGGATTCCGCTGCCAAGAGAATGCCTTCAAAATCAGTAAGACTGAGAATGATAGCTTGCGATGTGTTACGGCGCTGCACCACATAACGTGTACCATTTTGTACCACGTCGTCTAAGATGCGGCCAAAGTTGTTCTGTGCTTCGGTCGAGGCGATCAATCTGGTACTCATGCGTTCATCCCCTAAGCAATTTAGCTAATCTGGATAGATCATACAACACATTTGTTCTAATGTCAACACTGACGTGATCTTCACAAGGGCTTACAGTTACGCGACCGTTCTGAATTCCGACAGTGAGGAATCTACAACACGTTTTAGGAAAGGAACATGATGGCCCGCTGGAATGTACTCATCACCGACTACGCCTGGCCCACGTTGGACATCGAGCGCGAAGTGCTGGCCCAAGTGGATGCGCAGCTCACCGTCGCACAACGCGGCGACGAGGCCGAGTTGATCACCCTGGCTCCCACAGCAGACGCCATTCTCACCTGTTGGAAGCAGGTGACACCCGCAGTGCTGGCTGCGGCGCCCAACTGCCGTATCGTCAGCCGTTACGGCATCGGGCTGGACAACATTGCGGTCGATGAAGCGACCCGGCGTGGTATCCTTGTGGCCAATGTGCCCGACTTTTGCCGGGAAGAGGTTTCGGACCACGTGATGGCGCTCATTCTGGCGTGGGCGCGGCGGGTTGTGCCGTTCGCCAACGCGACCCGGCGTGGAGAGTGGGAACTGGGTCTGGGTCGTGAGATTCCCCGTCTTGCCGGACAAACATTGGGGCTGGTGGGATATGGCAACCTGGCGCGAGCAGTTGTGCCGAAGGCGTTGGCTTTTGGCTTGAAGATCGTGGCTTTTACCCCGCGCCTGGCGCCTGACACCCTTGCACCGTTCGGGGCTGTTGCGCCTTCACTCGAAATATTGCTACACGAATCTGACTACGTATCGATTCACGTACCGCTGACCGACGAAACGCGCGGGCTAATCAACGCCAGCCGGCTCCGACAGATGAAACCCACCGCGCTGCTGATCAACACCTCGCGCGGCGCCGTCATTGACGAGTCTGCATTGGTCACTGCACTACACGAAGGATGGATCGGTGGCGCCGCCCTCGATGTTCTCACCCAAGAGCCGCCTCCACCAGATCACCCCCTGTTGGGGCTTGACAATGTGCTGCTCACCCCCCATGCGGCCTTCTACTCGACTGCGGCGATCGCCGCCCTGGCGCGCACGGCCAGCCAGCAAGTCGCACAGGCGTTGCGCGGCGAGCGCCCGGCGCACGTGGTCAACCCTGCTGTTTTTCAACAACCGTTGCCCCCTCGTTTCCAACTCCCGAACCCTCCCCTCGTATAGTCATTTCATACGACCTATCACCTTGACTACGCTATCTATATCACATAGATAGCGACGCGCAGTGCCATGTATGTGATGTAGCCTACAAAATTTTTTATGACTATGCGAATATCAAATATTACTACACGAAGAGCCATGGGCTCAAATTTTTTGCTTGACTTTTCCCATAGTTGTGATACTTTCGACCGTGATTACAGCGCACGGCGTGTCATCGCTTGAAACAGAATACGGGAGGACATCGAAATGAAATTGGAGCATGTGGCCATCAATGTGCCGGACCCCGCAGGCCAGGCCGCCTGGTTTGTTGACCACCTTGGCATGCGGGTCGTCGTGGCCAGCAGCGCCCCACCCTATATGCACTTCGTCGCCGACCAGGCCGGCACGATGATTGAACTCTACAACAATCCGGCCGCCCCAATGCCGGACTATGCAAATATCGACCCGTTCAATCTGCACTTTGCTTTTGCGTCTACTGATATCGAGGCGGATCGAGCGCGCATGTTGGCGGCCGGCGCCACAGCAGTTGGCGAAATTACGACCAATGCTAGCGGTGACAAGCTCTGCTTTTTGCGAACACCCTGGCACGTACCTTTTCAATTCGTACAGCGGCAGAAGCCATTGATCTGAGCCGCACGGCTCAAAAGGAGGAGCGGCCAAAGCCTGTTGCGCGACTTTTTGCCCCCAATTCTGTCATGATGATCGACAGCGCTCAGAGCCTGGCCCAAACATCTGACTATCCGAATTTTCCAAGAGCATTGCATGTTGTCGTCTTTGCGTCTTCATGTTGCACTTGCGATAAGGAGCCTACTATGCATCGCTTTTATCTTCTTCGGGGCCGGGCGCTCCATCTGAGTCTGGTTGCGTTTCTTGCGGTGACGTTGGTTGTTGCGCTACTGCCCACGGCGGCCATGGCCGCGCCGGTCGCCGATGACTATGGGTACGGCCATGACCGTGGCTGCGGCGACTGCTACCTTGTCCGCAAAGGGGACACGCTCAGCCAGATTGCCAAATGGTACGGCGTGAGCGTTTGGGCGCTGGCGCGGGCCAATGGGATCTCTGACCCCAATCATATCTATGTTGGCCAGAAGTTGTGGATTCCATGCGATGGCTGCGACTACAAGCGGGGCTATCATGATTCCGGCTATAAGGACGGCTGTGATGGCTGCGGGTATGACCACAAGCCTTCTTATGGCTACGACTGTGACGGCTGTGGGTATGACCACAAGTCCTACGATGATTATGGCTGTGATGGCTGCGGGTATGACCACAAGTCCTACGATGATTATGGCTGTGACGGCTGTGGAAAGCACTATCAGCCCCCGCCGACTCATTACGGGTGTGGCAATTGTGGCATGTATTACAAACCACCGAAGACCCACTACGATTGCGGTGGCTGTGGCAAACCCGGGTATGGGCATGGCACTTACGTGGTTCGACCGGGCGACACCCTCAGCCAGATCGCCAAGTGGTATGGGGTGAATGTCCACTATCTGGCGCACAAAAATGGCATCTCCAACCCCAGCAAGATCTATGTGGGCCAGGTGATCTATCTCTAACGCTTCTCGCAGATGCGGGTGGGCTACGGTGAGCTTTTGGCCCATAGCCCATCCTGTCATCTTGATTATCATGATGCAGTTCGCTGTAGCAGTTCAAGAAAGGAGTAAATCATGTTTCGCTCTCGTCTCTTTAGTGGCCGGGTTCGCAAGATGAGCGTACTTGTAGCCCTGGCATTGACGCTGGTCCTGGCAGCATTGCCTGCCGCGGTCATGGCTGCCCCCGTTGCCAATGGTCATGGGTACGGTCATGGGTACGGTCACGGGTACGGTCACGGGTACGGCTATAAAGGCTGTGATGGCTGCTATGTCGTAAAGAAGGGTGACACGCTCAGCCAGATCGCCAAGTGGTACGGCGTCAATGTATACACGCTGGCGCGGTACAATGGGATCAGCAACCCCAGCAAGATCTATGTCGGCCAGCACCTGCGCATCCCGCCTGGCCACTGCTATGACTGCGGGCCCAGCAAGGGACACTACACGCCACCGCCCAAGTACGACTATGGCTGCAAGGGGTGCGGCTATGACCACAAGCCCACCTACGGCAAGCCCCACTACGGTTATGGGCACAAGTATCATGTCGTGAAGAAAGGAGATACGCTCAGCCAGATCGCCAAGTGGTACGGTGTGAGCACCCACTACCTGGCAAAAAAGAACCACATCAGCAACCCGAGCAAGATCTATGTCGGCCAGGTGATCTACCTGTAGTTGTACAGTCGAAGTTCATCCCACTTTCTGGTCTCCTTTCGCTACCGGAAAGTGGGACGCCGGGCCTCCGATGGCATTATCCTCCGATGGCATCGTGCCCGATCTAACTGTATCATCCTGTCACTGAAAGGAAGTATCTGTGTTTTGTTTTGGTTTAGTGAAGCGTTACGGCCGGCGAAGCGGCCTGATCCTCGTGCTGGCGTTGGCGTTGGTGCTCAGCATCCTACCTGCGGCTGCTCTGGCTGCACCGCTCGAGAGCGGAAAAGTACATGTTGTGCGGAAGGGTGAATCGTTGTCCGGCATTGCCCGCTATTATGGCGTTACCGTCTCAGTCCTGGCCCGGCATAATGGTCTTGCCATCGACAGTTGGGTCTATGTCGGCCAGCGTTTGCATATTCCACCGGCCGGCGCGGGCCATAAGCCCTACCCCGGCCATCCGCCGGTGGGGTGCGTCCAATATCACTACGTGCATAAGGGTGACACGCTGACAAAGATTGCCAAGTGGTATGGCGTCAATCTACACGCCCTGGCCAAGCTGAACAACATCAGCGACCCCAACATCATCCGCCTGGGCCAAAAGATCTGCATCCCCAGTGCGTATAAGGGCGTCAGCTACGGGTATCATGCCTACGGGCACAAGGGCCATGATTACGGCCACGGCTACTAGCCTTCGGAGTGGCTGAAGTCGCTGGCTTGATCTGGCAAGATTGAACCAGCGAGTTGAGCCCGTTCACCACTTGCGACAAAGTGCGACATCCGGCGCCGGGTCACCGCCGGGTATCGCACTTTGTTACTGACTACAGTCATCGCCTGTCATGTCTATCGAACTTCGTCTGGCCACCAACGAAACCATTGATGCCTTTCTCAGTCTTGCTGCCCAGTACTTCTTTAGCGGCAGCGAAGCTGAGGCTCGGGCCAACCTTGGTCCCTTTGATGAGACCGAGACGAGCTTCGTGCTCGCCTACGAAGGCACAGAGCCGGTGGGGACAGTGACGATTCGTTGGAACCCGAATTATCCACCCTTTCGTGCGGCAGCCATTCCCTTTATTCAGAACATTGAGATCCGCTATGAACTACGGGGACTGGGATATGGGTCACGTGTCCTGGCGGCGGTCGAGCAGATGATCGGCGAGCGGTCGTCCAAGGTCGGTATTTGTGTTGCACTCTTTGACGCGTATGGCCCTGCGCAGCGCCTCTATGCCAAGCGAGGCTATATTCCGGATGGTCGCGGGGCCTGCCATCGGTTTACGCCGTTGCAACGGGGCGATGTGATCACGCTAGACGATGATCACCTGCTGTGGCTCGTGAAGGATCTCCGCCCCGGGTGAAGACGGCCGTAGCCGGTGTAACGATCCAATAGTTGCCGGAGGGCAGGGTAATCGATCTTGGCATTGTGCCGGCGGTCTACCGGGATGCGCCGGACAGCGATCACGGTGTCGATCTGGGCCCAGCGCAACGCTTCACGTAGCGTTTGCAGTTGAGCCGGTTGTACCGGCTCGTGACTTTCAACAGCAAGCAGGCGCTTGCCACCATACGCAACCAGGGCAGATCGTCTGACAAACGGCATCTGCTGTGCTGCCGCTTCCACTGCCAGAGGATAGAGGATGCCACGGCTGTCGCTGAGCTTGGCTGCACAACGCCCCACGAGCCACAGCCGTCCAGCATTATCAAAATAGCCAGCGTCACCAGTGCGGTGCCAGACTCGAGCGCCGACACGGATTTTTGTCTCCTCGTTCCCTTGGCCGCCCAAGTAACCAGCCAGAACATGGGGCCCGGTCACCACAATTTCACCCACCTCGCCCGCCGGAAGACGGATGCGGGTCCATTCGGCTTCGGTGTACGCCCCCAGCGGCTCGCCCCACCGGTCGGGCAGAATGGCGACCTCGACGGCGCTCACCGGCTGGCCAGCCAGCAGTCCGGCGCCAGACGCCATGCGTTCCCGATCCGCCTGGCCGATCTCCCCTTCAGCAACATGCGTCACCGGTTCCGCTTCGGTGGAGCCATAGACAGCCATCACGGTTGCGCGTGGAGCCACCCGCTGCGCCGCACGGAGGAGATCGGGGAAGACCGGCGCGCCCCCGGTAAAGATGCGGGTGATCCCCGGCAGGCGTTGGCTCGTCTGTTCGCAGTGGGTGACGATCCGCTCCAGAAAGGCGGGTGAGCCTTCGATACAGGTGATGGCGTGCGCCTTGATCTGAGCCACAAGCGGAGCCGGTTTCACCCGGCCAGGATGCCGGATGTCCACGTGCGGGATCAAGACGCCCACACCAGCCGCCAGATGCGAAAGCACAAAGATGGGCAAGGTGGTCAACACCCGATCATCCGGCGTAAGGGCCAGCGTTTCGTCCAAGACCGTATGCTGTTGGAGCAAAAAGCCGTGTGTGCGCACGGCTGCTTTGGGCAGGCCGGTGCTCCCACTGGTAAAGGTGATGAGCGCCGGCGTCTCCGGGGCGCAGTCCAGTACAGGGAGGACAGTTGGAGAGTGTCGATACTCTTGCCAGCGGCGGGCGCCCGGTGCGCCCAGGCCGGTGGCGATCTTCACGGGTATCCGCCGCAGCGCCGGTGAAACGAGACGGAGCAGATGCGCCTTGGGCGTAGCCAGCAGCGCACGGGGCGCCAGCAACTGGCAGCAGCGGTCGATATGATCCCGCCCTTGCGATGGGTCGATAAAGAGGGCGGTCAACCCGCTGCGGAAGATGCCGGCAAGGGCGACGTAGAGTTCCACCGCCATCGGGTGAAAGAGCAATACCGTGTCACCGGGGCGCAGGCCAAGCCGGGAGAGAAAAGCAGCGGCGCGGCCGGCGGCGTCTTCCAACTCCGCAAAGGTGAGCGAGCGGGTGCGGCCCAGACCACCTTCGATCACGGCGGGCGCCGCCGGCCGCGCCGCTGCCTGTTGGCTGAGCAGGTCGACCAGGTTCATGGGGGGCCCGGCTGGCCAAATCTGTATTCGATGAAGTCGCGCACAGGCCGAAAGCCGATCTTCTGATAGATACTGTTGGAGGTGGGGTTGGCGAGGTCGGTAAAGAGCGTGACAAACTGCTTTCCCTCATCCAACAGACGTTGGCTGAGCGCGGCAACCAGAGCTGTGGCGTAGCCCTGGTGGCGGAATTCAGGTGGCGTATAGACTGGACCAATGGTGATCCCGCGCCGGGTGGGCCGGGCGCGCCCGGCCAGAGAGACGGGTCCATTGTCATCCCACACAAAAAAGTTTTGATGGCGCAGCGCACGCTCGACCCCTTGATAGGCGCGTTCCAGGTCCTGATCGGGTTCGTGCAGCGCTTCGAAGCCAAAGGCGGTCACCCACTGCACCAACAACTCTTTGTCAGCCGAAGTAGCAAGCCGGAGCTTTCCGGGGGGGTAGGGTGGATGGTCAACCTGTTGCAGTTCAAACGCACGCATGTGCATCTGGAGCGTGTACGGCTGGCCGGTCACCGCCGACCAGATCTCGGCAAAGCTGGCCGAGAGCGGAACCGGCCCGTTGACCCCCGGCACAGACCGCTCGTTCGCCACCAGATCATCGACGACCAGCGCAAACGCTGCCGGGTAATCAGGCTGGTCGCTGGCGACGATCACATTGTACGGAGGCGTCATCGTCGCCGCCGCGACCAGCCGGCCATCATCCAATACGGCAGAAAGGTAAGGTGTGCTTTCGACGAAGTCGGGCTGGTCGCGCAGCCGGACGACGATCCCCAGCATCAGACTGTTGACCGTCTCTTCTTGCTCTAGCACAGCCTGGGTTTGCGTCAAAAAATCGGCGGGCTCGACATAGGTTGTCAGTTCCATAAGCTACCTACCTTATAGACAAACCCGATAGACGCCATCTACCCTTACTTGCCGGTTCAGGCCGCCAGCAGGCGGTTCTGAGGCATGTTTTCGAGGCGGGTCAACCAGTAGTGGACATCGAAATTGTTGTCGCCTGTCAGAAAGCGCCACAACTTGACGCGGTTGACGATCTCCAGCCGGCCGCCGGCATCCTCGAACCACGGTTCCTGGCGTGAGAGGATCGTCTGGATGTCCTCGATGGCGTTGGTTTCGCGAGTGAAGATCGGCTTGTGTTTGCTGTAATCGGCGGGCAGATCATCGGTGTTCCACAGCCGCAACTGGCGGACGCGCGGGTTGAGCCGGATCTTGTACATGTAGCGCACGCGGTCTGTCTTGTTCTGGCGGCCACAGTGCCAGATGCCGTGGTGCAGGGCCAGCAGCGACCCGGCCTTGCAGACCATAGGCACCTGCCCCAGTAAGTTCTGATAGCGGGCAATGTCCATTTCGTTGATGCGGCGGAAGTGGCTGCCCGGCACCAGCAGGGTGCCCCCCATCTCCAGCGGCACATCATGGGGGAAGTACATCAGTTGGATGTCAAAGTGCATGCGCGTGTCGATGATCGAGTCGCCGTGCAGCCCCTGCGCCGAATCCTGGTTGGGCTGGCGCACATGGACGGCGTGGTGGTCGAAGAGCGGGTCAGGCCCCACCAGGCTCTGGATGATGCCCTGGACCTCGGGCAGCCGCAACATGCGCCCGATGGCCGACGGTTCCGGGTAACATTGTGAGAGCGGCGTGCCGGCGGGTGCGGCCTTGATCGAACCTGCGTCGATCTCAGCCATCACCGCCTCATTGATCTCGGCTGGGACCAGTTCATCAAAACGCAAGAACCCTTTTGCGACAAATGTCGCCATCTGTTTGGAGTTGAGTAAATATTGCTTGTCCATCATCCATTGTTCTCCTGAGCCAGAATCATCCTCGTCCTCGTTCTCGAAGGCAAGGACGAGAACGAGGGGCGCTACTCGATTTCAACCAGCTTTTCGAAGATGAATTCGTACATCTGGAACGAGGTAGTATACTCCATACCCGGATAAGGCGGGATGAGCTGGGGGAACTGGATCACTCGCCAGCCGTCCTTGAGGGCGTCGAGCCCGGTGGCATAGGGTGGCGTGTCGCTGTCACCAGTGGTGTGATGCTCCTTGCCGGCGCCATCGTACATCGACCATCCCTTCACCCGGCTGTCCAGCGCCGAATTGGCGAGATAGAGCACCAATACTTTTTGTCGCACGTTTGCCATACCGACTCCATCCAATTGCATGTCACAGACAGCCTCGTATCAAACGTGTAATACCGCCCACGACATAAAAAGAAAAACATTGCTGCCTCCCAGAGGCCCAAAATCAAGAGTTAACTATTGACAATTGTTAACGAACCTGGCTACCCTCCCCGCACCATTTCCAACAGCCGGCCCAGCACCTTTTCGCCGTCAGCGCGCAGGCCATTGTGCTCGTACTCGTTGGTCACCCAGAGCTTGATCCCGGCAATGACCGCGGCGGTCTCTTCCGAATAGGTGCGTTCGACGTACATGTCGTCGTAATAGATGGCGGCGGCGCAAGGCACGGTATTGGTGCTTAGCACGGCCTCATCGTAGAGTTGGGGCCAATCTCCAAACTCAGCCAGCAGATGAGCGGCCTCGCACAGCGGCTGCAATTGCGGGTATTCGTCGAACATCCACGGATAGACCATTTCACCAGTGAAATAGACGATGCGCTCCGGGTTAGGTTCAAACTCTGGATATTCGCTGCGGACCCGCTCGGCTGCCCAGCGCGAGGCCGTCCCCTGGCAATAGATTGCCTCGTGCAGGATAGCAAAAATGGGGTTCGTCTCAAACGAGTCCATCTGTTCCACCTGGCGCAGAAAGCGGTAGCTCAACTCCGGCTGGCGAGTGCCGCGGACAAAGGCCTCTTCGAGCAGATAGTGCACCTGCTCAAAACCGTCGCTGGCGCCAAAGGCTAACCCCAACTGCTGAAAGCGCCGTGGCGTCAACCGTCCCCCGCCAGGCAGGCGCACATCGTGCTCATGCAAGTGGCGGACGATCACCTGCACCTGTTCCACATCCTCTGGATAGCGTTCGTAAAAGCGGCGGTTCTTCTCCAGCACGCGCCGATAAGTCGCACGGTAGACATCCTCGGCCGGCCACGATAAGGATGGCAAGCCGCCGGTGATGATCGCCTCGTGCAGCGCATGGGGTGCGGCGGAAAGATAGTGTGTCACGCAAAAACCGCCAAAGCTCTGGCCGAGCACGCTCCATCTACCCTCCTCACCCACCAGTTGCCGGCGGATCGACTCGGCGTCGCGCACGATATTGTCGGCGCGGAAGTGTTTCAGATAGTCGGCTTGCGCCTGAGGGGTGGGCAGGCGGGCGAGCGTTTGAGCCGTCGCCATAGTGCTCAACCCTGTGCCGCGCTGGTCGAGCAGCAGCAGGCGGTAGTCCTGCACGGCCCGTTTGATCCAACCGCTGTTCTCCATTGGGCGCGGCGATCCAAAACCCGGCCCGCCCTGGAAGTAGACCAGCCACGGCAGATTCTCTTGTTCGCGGCTTGCGGCCACAACCTCACGGGCAAAGACCGTGATCTGCTCGCCGCCCGGTTGCCGGTAGTCGAGTGGAAGGGTAAATTCATGGCCGGTCAAAACCAGGCCAGGGATACGATGAGTAAAGGTGCGCATAGGGTTGACATGAGTGATGAGTAATGCGTAATGCGTAATACGTGATGCGTGATGCGTAATGCGTGATGCAGGCGGCCTAGCCTCCCTTGATTTTCTGAAGTTCGGTAAACTCTGGCCGGGTCTTATAAAAATCGTCGAGCGGATAACAGCCGGAGATCAGACCGTTGCGCGGGCCGGTGGTGCAATCGCTAAAGGTGCGGCAGAGACGTTTGCGCTGCACCGGCTTGCCGGCCAGAATGTCGGCGCAAATGTCCGGGTACGAAAGCACCATCCGCCCGATGCCGACAAAATCGGTCTGGCCGGTGCGCACCGCGGCCTGAGCCACATGGGGGAACCACTCCTGCAGATAGGAGTAGCCGCTGCCTACGTAGACCAGGTTGGGCCGTTGCCGTTTCAACTCGGCCACGACACCGATCTGCCGGGCGACCCCCACCAGCGGGTCTTCGGGCGGTTGATAGCCGTCGGAAGGTGGGAAGAAAGCCGGACGCTGGATGTGCGGGTTGTAGTATGGGCTGCCGGCGGTGATACAAACCAGCTTGATCGCCAACTGCTCCAACAGGTCGAGAAAGGCGAGCGGCTCGGTCAAGTCAACCTGCAACCCACTCTCGTCGCAGCCAAAGGCGTAGCGGTAGCCATTCCCCTCAAACGGTGTGGGGATGCCACGGCGGTCGGGTCCCGGTTGGAAGGCGACAAAATCAAACGCGCTGAGCCGCACAGCTAAATCCAGACCAGGCGCTTCGGCGCGGATGCCGTCCACCAGGTTGCGCAGAAAGCGTGTCCGGTTCTCAAAACTGCCGCCGTAGCGACCGGGCCGGTCCACGGCGCTGAGAAATTCATGGCCGAGGTAGCCGTGACAATGCTTGAGGTCGACAAAGGCAAAACCGGCTTGCTGGGCGAGCCGGGCTGCGGCGACAAAATCGTCGATCAGCCGGTCGATCTCATCATCGGTCAGCACCGGGCTATCGGGCGGCAGATGGAAGCGACGGTCAAGCAGCGGGTGGTGGTAGAGGATGGCGGGTTCGAGCGTCTTGGTGTGCGGGCGGGCAAAGCGGCCCGAATGGGTCAACTGCAGGCCGATCAGGAGATCATCGCTGCGACCATAGCGTTGTTCGTGCGCTTTGACCAGCAGTTCGCGCGTCTCGGCCAGGGCGCCGGCGGTTTCAGGCAGGATCATCAACTGGTTGGGGTTGGCGCGGCCGTCGGGCCGTACAGCCACGGCCTCGCAACCCCAGATCAATTTTGCGCCGCTCTCGCCAAACCGCTGCCAGCGCCGCCGCACTAGCTCGGTGGGCCGGCCATCGGTCGTACCATCCCACCCTTCCATGGGCAAGACGGCAAAACGGTTGCCGATGGTCCGATTACCCAACACATGGGGTTGCGCCAGAGCGGCAGCCGCTCCCTGTTCCATCTCTTCATCAAAAGGCAGGCGAGCCCCCTGCGCTTCTGCATAACGCACAAAGTCCTGCGCGCTCTTGAATGCCGCCACCCGGCGAAATTCAGCCATCCGTGCTCACTCCGTTACTGGTTTGTATCGCTTTAGAAGCATTGCCTGTTACCAGAAGACGTAATGGGTAATGCATAATGGGTAATACGTGATGCGTAATGGGTAATGCGTACCCACGAATTACGCATCACGTATTACCCATTACCCAATCACGCCCAACCGTTCGGCAATATCGCGCAAAATAGCAATGTCGCTCTCCGGCCGGCGGTGCGCCTGGGGATGGACGGCGTCCGACTCGATCCAACCGCGCAGCTTTAGGAACTGGGCGGCTGTGTGTTTGTAGGCGGGCACTGGCGGACGGAAGGCAAAATGACCCAGATATTGCAACATATCGTTGAGCTCGTAAAAGGCAGGGTCGCCAGCTGCCCAGAGCGCATCGCGCCGGGCAAAAAGGTCGGGGGCAAAGGTGCTGAGACCGAGCAGATAATCACTTCCGTACATCACCATATCGATAGCGAGGTCATTGCCGGTGTAGAGCTTGAAGTCAGGCCGGAACTGGTCGCGCACGGCGAGCCGCTCCCATTCCTGCTGGCGGCTGAGCGAGGAATGCTTGGCGCCCACACACTGGGGTATGCTCAGCAATCCCTTGTAGGTCTCCAGGTCGTAGATCTGGCCAAAGGGAGCGAACATCTTCCCCAGTTCAAAAGCAAGAAATTGAGGTGCCTCCTTGCCCAACCCCGCATACGAAGCCACGATCTGATCGCCGGGCTGGCTGGTCAGGCCATAGGACTGAAAGATAATCGGCGTACCCCCATAGCGTTGGATCAACTCGATCTGGCGCGCATAGAGTGCCGGCTGATAGGGGTCGCCGGGCTGGTCGGTGACAAACGCGCCGGCGACAAAGGGCTTGCCGTCGAGGGTCTCTTGTGTGCGCGCCAGCACCTCGTGGCGCGTCTCCTCGTCAATGAGATTGGCAAAGCCGGTGTCCATATTGACGGCGGGGGTGAGACCGGCCTCCGCTGTACGGCCCACATGGGCGCAGAAACCGTCCCAGTCGACCGCCCCATCCTCGTGGAAGGGCAGCAGCGTGGCGGAGATACCGGTGATCGGGCGGCGCGGCTGGATCATGCGCAGCGGGTCGATAGGCGTCGCTTCGGCCTGAGTTGGGGATGTCAACGTCATGTCTCCTCCTCGGTAGGGACAACGGGTGGATTGGGGGCGCTTTTAGTTGAGTATAGTGGTCAGCGGTATGGGTTGTCAAACAAACTCTGCTCTGAGGAGGTAAAACAGAAGCAACACAGAGAGCGCAGAGATTGCACGGAGCCCACAGAGCAGAAAAGACGCTGGGATCTCGTGACAGACAACGAATCGAAACACCCACTCGCTGGTTTGGTGCGATGCACCTCAGCCTAACCGAGCCTAAATGTCTATTCAGGTGCATCGCACGCTTTGCGTGCAACGCCCCGGCGCAACAATCGTGGATATAGATGTAACCGCCTACTACATGAAATAGCCCTCGTTCGCGGGCAAGCGATATTGACAAAAGGAGCGTTGCGATCTACCCTTTGGTAACATCGGCTACAATTGTCGCATTCTTGGTTCCTGGCAAAGCGACATTCGACGCCTACTCCCTCTATTCGATCAACGGACCTGGTTTCACACGAAACCAGGTTTGTTTTGCGTTGAAGAGGGCATCACGAATCCGGCTTGTAACTTGCGTTTTGAGAAAGGTAAGGAATGCCGCCTTATGGAACGTCTGTCGTTATTTGGTCTGTGGAAGCGCGAATTTGCCCACTATACAGCGGACAAATTCCGCCAGGATGTACTCGCCGGGCTGACTGTCGGGGCCGTGGCGCTGCCGTTGGCATTGGCGTTTGGTGTCGCATCGGGGGCTACGGCTGCGGCGGGCATGGTTACTGCCATCCTGGCCGGCGTCATCATCGGCGGGTTGTCAGGGGCGCCATATCAGATTTCAGGGCCGACGGGCGCCATGAGCGCCATCCTCATCCTGCTCAGCCAGCGATATGGGATCGAAGGGGTGTGGGTGGCCGGCATGCTTTCCGGTATCATCTTGTTGGCGTTGGGCGTCTTTCGGCTGGGACGTTTTATCGCCTATATCCCCGCACCGGTCATTTCGGGCTTCACCTCGGGGATCGCGGTGATCATCTTTGCAGGGCAGATCGATAACTTTCTAGGTGTCCACACACCAGAAGCGACGAATGCTTTTATCCTGAGCCTCGAACACTTCTTTGACCATGAATCGACCCTGGTGAAACTGTTGAGCTATTTCCAGGGCGGCTTTACGCCAAACTGGCAGACGGTGCTGGTGGGGAGTATCGTGATCCTGACTATGATCTTCTGGCCGGGGAAGTGGGGACGCTATTTTCCCGGTTCGCTGGCCGGGATCATTGTAACGACCATTCTGGTGTTGGGGGCAGGCTTGAGCATCCCCATCATCGGGGAGATCCCGCGCACGATCTTGCTGGATGCACGGTTGCGCTTGAGCGACATCCCCTGGGGCAACCTCAATGACCTGGTTGCGCCTGTCCTCTCGATTGCAGCGCTGGGTGCGGTGGAGTCACTCTTGTGCGGGGCAGTGGCGAGCAAGATGACAGGTATCCGTCTACAAGCCAACCAGGAGCTGATCGCCCAGGGCGTGGGCAACATTCTTATCCCATTTTTTGGCGGCGTGCCGGCCACTGCGGCCATTGCCCGCTCCTCGGTAGGGATCAAATCAGGCGGCATCACACGGATGGTTTCAATTGTTCATGCGCTGTTGTTGCTGGCCGCGGTCTATGCCTTTGCCGGCATCCTTGGCCAGATCCCGCTGGCGGCGTTGGCTGGCGTGTTGATGGTAACAGCGTTTCGCATGAACGAGTGGCCGGCGATCCGTTTTATGTTTAGCCGTCGCTTCAAGACCGGTATCGTCACTTTTTTTGTAACGTTGCTGGCAACGATTTCGCTTGACCTGACCCAGGCGATCATCATCGGCGGCGCGCTCTCGGCGGCGGTCTTTCTCAACCAGGTGGCAAACTTGCAGATCGATGTGCATGAGGTCGATCTCAACAAGCTCAAAGCGCGCGGCATCCATCTCAACGGCGCCCAGCCGCACATCCGGGTGGTCTATCTCACCGGGCCTCTCTTTTTTGCCGCCACCAGCAACTTCAACCAGGCCTTTGCCCATGTAGAAGACGCCGAGGTGCTGATCCTCTCCATGCGCGCTGTGCCCTTTATCGACCTGACTGGCATCGAGGCGCTGGCCTCTCTCCATGAGCAGATGGAGCACACCGGTAGACAGCTCCTCCTTGCCGGGGTACAGCCAGGTGTCCAACGGATGTTACAACGGGCTGGGCTGGACCAGATCATCGGCCACGAGCATTTCTTCTGGAGCGCCGACCAGGCCATCCTCGCCGCCGAAAAACAATTGCACCTGATCCCCGATGACCAGGTGGAGTCGCCGACTGCACTGCTCACATGAGCATGTCTGAAGCGAAGACAAAGACCTCCGGGAGTTGACCTGTGAGGTTTTTGGTTTGGAAAGTTCACCCCGGTCACCTCCCGGAGGTCTGGCCGCAGCGCAATTTTTTGACTATTGAGAAGCCGTGGTCCCTACCCGTGAGGCTATTGACATAAATCAACAAATCGATAGAATGGAAGCAGTACCAACGGCGGAATGGAGAGACACTATGGAGAGTTAACCCGGTTGCGCACCATCAGTTTACATGAGGAGGGCCAGTATGAAAACCGTGAAGGATGTGCTCGACGGCAAAGGCTATCAAGTCTACTCGATTGCCCCCACAGCCACCGTGTATGAGGCGCTCAAACTGATGGGCGAAAAAGAAGTGGGCGCGCTGGCGGTGACCGAAGGCGAGCGGCTGGTGGGCATCGTCTCGGAGCGCGATTATGCGCGCAAAGTGATCCTGCGCGGGCGCACCTCGCGCGACACATTGGTGCGCGAAATCATGACCGGCGCCGTCATCACCACGCGGCTAGACCAGACGGTCGAAGAGTGTATGGCGCTCATGACCGACCGGCGCATCCGCCACCTACCCGTGGTCGAAGCGGGCAAAATGATCGGCATGATCTCCATCGGCGACCTCGTCAAGTCGATCATCGCCGAACAGCAGTTTATCATCGAGCAGTTGGAGACGTACATCACGAGGTAGAATATAGAACGCAGAACGTAGAACGGGTGTCGTCAGCAACCCTGTTCTACGTTCTACGCTCTACGCTATATGAGCACCCTGGGTGTTGACGTAGACGGCGTAGAGTGACTGGCTAGCCGTCATAAAGAGCCGGTTGCGCCGGGGGCCGCCAAAGCAGAGGTTGGAGGTAGTCTCCGGCAGGAGAATCTGGCCGATACGCTCGCCATCGGGCGCAAAGATGTGGACGCCGTTGAAGCCATCGCCGGTCCAACCGCCCGACGCCCAGATGTTGCCATCGATGTCGGCTCGAACCCCGTCGGGGCCTACCGAAGTCCCGTCGAAGGTCATGTTGCTAAACTGCTGGCCGTTCTCCAACGTTGTTTCGTCTACCACATCCCACACTTTGATGTCACGCGGTGCGCCCGTATCCACCACGTAGAGCTTGGTGTAGTCGTGCGAGAAACAGAGACCGTTCGGTTTGTCTACTTCATCGGTCACCATCTCTACCGTGCCATCTGGATCGATGCGATAGACGGCTTCTTTGAGAAAGATCTCGCCTTTGTTGCCCTCGTAGTTGCCCCAACTGCCGTAGGGCGGGTCGGTAAACCAGATGCTCCCGTTGGGGTGGACGACTGCGTCGTTGGGGGAGTTGAAGGGGTTGCCGTCGTACTCGTCGGCCAGCACGGTGACGCTGCCATCGTGCTCATACCGGACCACACGGCGCCCGCCGTGTTCGCACGAGATCTGGCGGCCTTCCCAGTCAAAGGTGTTGCCATTGCTGTTGCCCGAAGGCGAGCGGAAGCGGCTGACGTGGCCATCCTCATCCAGCCAGCGCATCTGTACGTTGTTGGGAATGTCGCTCCAGACCAGGAATTTCCCTACACCATTCCAGGCTGGCCCTTCGGCCCAGAGCATCCCTGTATGCAGCCGCATGATCGGGGTGTTGCCGACCTTGGCGGTGAAGCGCTCTGGGTTATGCACGATGACATCCGGTTCGGGGTAGGGTGACGGTGGCGCACCGGGGCCGTAGTCTCGTTGGGCAAAGGCCGATGACGCCACCGACGCGGCGCCGGCCGCGGCCACCGCCGCTTTCATAAAGGTGCGCCGAGACAAGAAGCCGTTCTCTTGCAAAGTGCCGGTTTCCTCGTGCTGCATGTTGATTTCTCCTTTGGTTGAAACGTAAGTTGATACCTACTACCCTTCCAAAAGCAGAGTACAAAACGTTTGGACAATCACCAGGCCACCGGCGCGGGCCAACAGCTTTGGACCGGGTGACATGATCCCATCATCTAGCGCAGCCCTGGTTGCCCCGGGTTGCCACTACTGGGTGTTTACATTGCGGTTGCTTTGAAACCAGCAGTTTTTGCGCCGGCAAAACTGCTGGTTTCAAACAGAGCGAAGTATAGTTGTCTGGCAAAATCGCAGAAAAGGTAGATGACTTCCAGCACACCCAAATGGGGAGCAGATATGCCGGGCATCTTCTGAACGGAAGCGGATATATCATACAATAACTACAGCCCCAATGCAACGTTGATTGGGGGTGCGTTAGGGCTATTTCACGTTGCAAACACTCACGATTATGCGACGCATTATGCATGAGGGCAACCGGATCCAATCGTAGGTCGGGCTAGCAGCCCGACGGCTTCGTCGATAGGAGTCGTCGGACTAGCAGCCCGACCTACGATGTCGCATCGTTTCTGCAACAAAATTGGCTAGCAATGTCGTTGTCTGCAACATGAAATCGCCCTGGGAGTGCAAGCAAGCGTTGTCAGCGAGCCTGACCGCCGGGCGATTCATCCCCCAGCGGGGAACGGCCTGTCCAGGTACGTTCTCTCAGCCCAGCGCTATCTTTCATCATCCAGTCTAGTTGGAGCCGCACGGTGCCCCCAGCTAGACCTCAATCAGGCCGCTCCCCGCTAATCGGAACGGAGCACCCGCCACACGAGCCACAACCCCGACAGGCTCACAGTAGCTTCTCCTTCGACTCTCATCACGATTGCGGAACCGCCTCGTCCAACAACTCCTCCAGCGTCACATCTTCGCTGATGATCCGCTCCTCCCAACCCGGCAGCAGGCGATCCAACAAGAAAGCCTGCGCCATGCCGCTGTAGTAAAAGCGTCCATCGCCCTCATCTCCGGCCATGCGCCGGATTTGCGCCACCTGCTGTGACCAATAGCGTTCGGCGCGCGAGTAGGCGCTAAAGTCATCATCGGCGGCAATTGCGGGCAACGGTGTATAACTATCGCCGGCGGCGGCTTGGCGCAAGATCGCCAGTTCCGCGTATTTGGCCAGCCCCTCCAGCCACTCGCGTTGGCATTCGTATTCGATCAGTGCAGGGGTCAACGCCATCGCTGTCCGGCGCTTTGCACGCTGTGCCAGGAATTGCCGGGCAAGCTGGCTGCTCTCTTCCGGGGAGGTTGCATTGAGCGCATCGGCCAACAGGTTCAGTTCAGTCTGCCATGCCTGTTGATGCGCAGCATCGTTCACCGGGTACTGATCGCCGTGTTGCCTAGCGATTGTCTCGCTGCTTTCCAGTCTTGTTGGCGCAACCATGCCTTGATAGGCGTGAAATGACTCATGTAGAAGTGCGCCGATATAGGTCTCGCTGCTACCGATCAGCAGACGGGTGAAGAGCCGGTATGGGAAGAGCGGGCCGAAATCCTCGCGCACCTGCTGACCCAACGAGATGACCATCCACTCCTTGGTGCCCAGACTCGAAACCCAGCGGTCACCGACCAGCACAGTAAAGGATTGTGGCTCTATCTCGGGGCTGAACAATTGTTGGCGATAGTAAGGTGCGCCGGCAAACTGATCGTTCGCAACCGGCTCCCAGGGGCCACCATGCTGGCGATGGTCGGGAACTGTACGCCACCCAGCGGGCGGATCGGGATAACCGACTAGAAAAACATAGCCCTCGTTATAAACAACGGCCGGGATCGTAGCGCTTCCCCAACCCGGCCAGACGCGATCACCCAACGTCCGGCGCAGATGAAAAGCTTCGGCCAGCCGGGCCTTTTCCAATGCGCCCAGCCGATCCACCACCAGTGAATGCGTCGGCATACCCAGATTGCTCAACGCGGCAAGTGCTCCGACCACGCCCAGCAGCAGGAGCAGCCCCACAACGCTGCGCAGCAGGGCTTGCCGGATGCGCCGCTTGCGCCCACGGTTGCCAACGGAAGCATGGGCGGCAGCTTTGGTCATTTACTGCTCCTTATGATTGTCAAGATTTGCCTCCTTTCAGTCTGGTTGGTAGCGCAACACTTAACCGTCGAAATCATCATCCGCCACGATATACTCACGCACCGGGCCAGGTTTCAGTACCCTCTCTGTCGGGTCGAAATCATTACCCAAAATCTCACCCATGCTGGCATCGGCCACGGACAGTTTCAGTACCCTCTCTGTCGGGTCGAAATCATTACCCAGGGCGGCGAGCCGTCGAATAGGTCAAGTTGGCCGCTTCAGTACCCTCTCTGTCGGGTCGAAATCATTACCTCAGTATGCCTTACCGAGATCCCCCGCAACTGCTTGTTTCAGTACCCTCTCTGTCGGGTCGAAATCATTACCCTCTCGATCCGGCTAGCAGTCACGATGCCAATCGTAGTTTCAGTACCCTCTCTGTCGGGTCGAAATCATTACCTTCGTTTTGTTCTGTCTCTCGTTATCCCCGCCCTGGTTTCAGTACCCTCTCTGTCGGGTCGAAATCATTACCTGTAGAGCCTGTCAGGAGCGTAGCGGGGCCAATGTGTTTCAGTACCCT
>QEUW01000813.1 GCA_003577005.1 Chloroflexota bacterium
TGGCAATTCGCAAGAGTTCGCCGCTCTTCCGTTTACAGACCGCCGAGGATGTGCAAGTACGGCTGCGCTTCCACAACACCGGGCCGACGCAGATCCCCGGCCTGATCGTCCTGAGCCTGTCGGACGAAGTGACAGGTCTGCCCGACCTCGACCCCAATCACGAACTGATTGTTGTGCTCTTCAACGCCAGCGACGAGCCGCAAACCTTTGTCGAAGCGACGCTGGCGGGCAGAGCGCTGGCACTGCACCCGGTGCTCGCCGGTTCGGTCGATGCGGTGGTCAAAGCGGCTGCGTTCGACAGCTCCGCTGGCGCCTTTACTGTGCCGGCCCGCACGACCGCTGTCTTTGTGGAGAGTGAAGCGGCCGGCACGGCGACCATTACAATTGCGCTGGATGCTCAGCCCGACAACCCGCGCAACTTCCGCTTCTTTGGCGACCTGGGCCAGTTCAAGCTCAGCGATCGGGGCGACAAGCCTCACCCCAATATCCCCAATATGCGTACATTTACGGTCGAGCCAGGTGCATACCGAGTCAGCGAGCAGGTGCCTTACTTCTGGCATCACACTGGCATTGTGTGCGACCCCCCCAGCTCGGCGCTAGTCGATCTGGCCGCCGCCAGCGTCTCGATCACTGTGGCGACGGGTGACAGCGTCACCTGCACCTTTGTCAACCAGTTTGCGGCCCAGGTTTGGGTGCGCAAATATCATGACCGCAACGGCAGCGGCCAACGCGAAAATGAGCCAGGGCTAAAGGATTGGCTCATGACTCTCTATGATAGCAGCGGCGCCCCTGCCGCCAGCGATAAGACCAACGGCGCCGGCAAGATCCACTTCCACAACGTGCGCCCCGGCCAGTACACCCTCTGCGAACAGTTACGCCCCGGCTGGTTCAACAGCCAGCCGGGGACGCTCGAGCCTGACCACGAGAACCAACCCTGTTACACCCTTGAGGCAGCGCCGGCTGAGGTGTGGTACGTCTACTTTGGCAACCACGACAACCCCACCCTGGTTGTTGCTGGGGCGACGGCTGCGCAAAGCGGGCTTGCGGTGAGCACATGGATCATCGAGGCCGAGGACGATCTATATGAAGATGACGGCTGGTTTGTGGACACCGACGAGCAAACGCCTGAGGAGATGACGCAAACTTACCTGCCATTGGTGGGGCGCTAGTACAGGGCGGCTAAATCCGGTGGTAGGGGTTTGAATGATGGCAGATAGGCCTATCCAACAGAGGTAGCGTCATTTCGCCACCGTTCAAACCCCTATGCCCTTTGCGTCACCGTGTAGAGATGCAGCAGGCTCCTCGCTCATCCCGGTATTGCCAATCTGAGGGGAGCGAGGAGCAGTTACTCTGCGACCCCTATTGAGTATCGCTTCTCTCGATCCAGGGCAGGTGGACACCCCATTCACTACAGTTTTCGGTGATCTGCACCCGCTGGCTCCCTAGCGAGACGTTCCCGTACGAATCGGTGATCTCCACCCGCACGGTATACTGGCCACAGAAATGGTACTGGTGACCGGCCTCCGGCGCCGGGAAGGGGCCGACGATGTCGCTGCCGTCACCGAAGTCCCAGCGGAACGAGATGGCTGTGGCCGGTTCGGCGCCGGCTGGTTGCCCGTTAGGGGCCAGACTGGCGGTGAAGGTCGTCAACAAGCTGGCGTTGGGCGCCGTCGTGTCGCTGATCACGGCGCCGGCCGGCTCCGGACCAGGCCCAGTCGAGCATCGTGCCGAGCAACTCGGCCCGTGTGGTCGGTGTAAAGCCCAACGTCGGATTGAAGTTGTTGTTCATCCCCTCCAGGCCAAACGAAGCGTAGACACTGCGCCCGCTGTAGTCAGTGCCCGGACGTTCGAGCGATGGTTGGTCACGATGGGCAACTGCCACGGCGCCGTCAAAGCGGTTGAAGGGGCCGGCGTAGCGCAGAATCAACGTGCTGCCCAGGTTGCTCTCGGACGTGGTGGCGTCGGGGCGTGGGTCTTGTGAGCCATCGTGGAAGACATTGTCGATCTCATCCACATAGGGCTGGTTGGGAACCGGGCCGGGCTCGATCTGGCCGCGTATCTCCCCATCGGGGTTGGCGGTGGTGTGGACGTTGATGTAGAGGCCGCCCGCCAACAACTGGGCGACCTCGGCGGCGCTCAGACTGGGCGTCACTACCCCGCTAAAGGTGAGGCTATCGCTGACAAAGACCGGTATGGTCAGTGCGGCGCTGGCAGCCAGGTCGCGCACGATGTCCCCGTTTACCCCTACGGCCCCGACGTGAATGTGTGCACCGATCACCGTGATCGGCGTGGTTGCCGTGGGTTGGACCGTGACGGTAAAGTCGAGTTCATTCTGGTCCACGTCATAGTGGATGCTGAAGTTGCCCGTAGTGTCGGTCGTGACCGGGGGCACTTCATTGGCGCCCAGCAACTGGCCGGCTGCTTCATATTTACGCGGCTGCGTCAGATCGACGACCACATCGCCAAAGAGCGCCGGCGCAGCCATCGTGGGCACGATGTACTGGTCGGGTGTCTCCTCATTGGAGACGCTGTCCTGCACCCAGTTGGCGCCCAGGCGATAGACATAGAGGAAGTTGCGGCCGCCAACCGGCGCATCGAATTCGGCGGCATCGAGCACGCTGGAGAGATCCTGGCCAAAGGCGATGAGCGCGCCACCCCCATTGAGATATTCGACCAGCCGGTCTTGATCCAACTGGGTTGGGGGGGTGGGAACGGAGAAGGTGCCATTGGGCTGATAGTGGTCACCTGTGAACCAGAGCACCGCACGGTAGGCTGCCAAGGTGGTCGCATCGGGGAACATGACCGGGTTACCTACGAAGTCGTCGGTGTTCCAGATTTCATAGGTGTAGCCCAACTGGTCGAGCGTGCTGGTGTAGTACCAGAGATAGTCGTAGGGCTGCAACAGGTCACTAAAGTCGTTGTCGATGATCAGCACATCGGCGAGCTGTGTGGCGTGTATCACGCGCGCCCAGGCCGGCAGATGGGCGTCGTAGGTTTCGCCGTCGAGGATGATATAGCCCTGATTGTCACCCAGCCCCGCACTGGCGGCGCTGTCAAAGGTGACGGTGA
>QEUW01000814.1 GCA_003577005.1 Chloroflexota bacterium
GTGAAGAGCGCCGAGAAAGTGCGTAAGAAGATGCTCAAGATTGCCGCACACCAGCTTGAGGTGGATGAGGCTGACCTGGTCTTTGACCGCGTGCAGGGTGGCATCCATGTCAAGGGTTCGCCAGACAAACGCAAGTCGTTCTTCGATATTGCGTTTGCCGCCTATACGGCCCACAACTTGCCCGATGATATCGAGCCGGGGCTGGAGGAGAGCTCGTTCTACGACCCCTCGAACTTCACCTTCCCCAACAGCGCGCATCTATGCCAGGTAGAGGTCGATCGGGACACTGGCCAGGTGACGATCCAAAAGTATGTGGCAGTGGACGATGTCGGCAAGGTCATCAATCCGCTGCTGGTAGAGGGACAGATCCTTGGGGGTGTGGTCCAGGGTGTGGGGCAGGCGCTGTGGGAACATGGCGTCTATGACGAGAATGGCCAGCTTCTCACCGGTTCGTTTATGGACTATACGCTGCCACGCGCCGATGGCTTCCCCATGATCACCGCGGCGCGCACCGAGACGCCATCACCGCACAACCCACTGGGCGTGAAGGGCGCCGGTGAGATGGGCACCATTGCGGCCACCGTCGCCGTCGCCAACGCCGTGATAGACGCACTGGCGCCCTTGGGCATCAAACACCTCGACATGCCGTTCACGCCGGAACGGGTGTGGAAGGCGATGCACGGGACAAACGGACAGTAGCATTTTAGATTTTGGATTTTAGCTCGTCCCAAGCGGTGCAAGAGGCCGTCACTGGGAAAAAATCCAAAATCTAGAATCCAAAATTGAAAGGTGAAACCATGTACCCACCAAAATTTGACTACTACCGCGCCGGCTCCGTGGATGAGGCGGTGGCGCTGCTTCAACAACATAGTGGCGCAAAGGTGTTGGCCGGCGGGCACAGCCTGCTGCCGGCCATGAAGTTGCGTCTCTCGGACCCTGGAACGCTCATCGATATCGGGCGCATCGATGGGCTCAAGCAGCTCTTTGTCAACCGGGGCGGCGGCTGGGAGATCGGCGCGCTGGTGACACACGCCCAGATCGAGGCGCAGGTCAACGGCCAGGGCTTTGAGGCCTTTCCCGAGGCGGCGAGCGGTATCGGCGACCCCCAGGTGCGCAACCGGGGCACCATCGGCGGCAACATTGCCCACGCCGACCCGGCCTCGGATTGGCCCACGGTGCTGGTCGCCTTTGACGCCACCATTGAGGTCGCCGGGCCAGGTGGCCGCCGCTCGATCAAGGCGGGCGATTTCTTTGTGGACTTGTTTACCACCGCGCTCGAGGAAGGCGAACTTGTCGAGCGGATCAGCGTGCCTCCCTTGAATAGCCCCAGCAACCACGGTGTTGGGTCGGCCTATGTCAAGCTGGAAAACCCGGCCTCGCGCTTCTCCCTCATAGGTGCGGCGGCTTTGGTGCAGGTGGAAAATGGTGTCTGCACCAAAGCCGGTGTCGGTGTCGGCGGGCTCACGCCCAGGGCAGTGCGGGCAGCCGCGGTGGAGTCCGCCCTGGTCGGCCAGACCCTCAACGATGAGACGATCGAGGCTGCGGCGGCCAAAGTGACCGACGACCTGGGCGACGATGTCATCGGCGATATCCACGCCAGCGCCGAATACCGCACGGCGATGGCGCCGGTCTATGTTGCACGAGCGTTGAGCCTGGCAGCGGCGCGGGCGAAATAGTGTTTGATCGATCGGTGCGTTGCAC
>QEUW01000218.1 GCA_003577005.1 Chloroflexota bacterium
GCCCCCTTGGCGCAGTGGATAGCGCAACTGCCTTCTAAGCAGTGGGTCGTAGGTTCGAATCCTACAGGGGGTGCTTTTACACCTGTAGCGCCTTCGTCTGATACAACAGACGGGGGCGTTTTTGCGTGTTGCACCAAATTACGTTGGCCTAAGCATACGAAGACTTCGTACTGTACTACCAATCCCGCAAACTATGGCGGAGGCAAGTTGCGCATCGGATTCACCACAGTCTACCTGGCGAATCCTAACCGGGGGCGCCGGCCCTTTGCACCACCTCCCGATAGAGGGCTGCGGTCGTTGCGGCGCAACGCTCCCAGCAGAACTTGCGGGCCTGGCGCAACCCACGTTCGGACAGGCTTTCCCGTACACCCGGTGTGGCGATGATCTGCACAATGGCCGCGACCCAGGCGTCTACATCAGTCGGTGACGCCAACAGTGCGGCGTCGCCGGCCACTTCGGGCAGGCTGCTGGCATTGCTGCACACCACCGGCGCACCACACGCCATCGCCTCCAAGACGGGAAAGCCAAATCCTTCATACAGGCTGGGTTGGAGCACACAAGCCGCCCCTGCGTAGAGCGCCGGCAGGTCGGCGTTGGGGACATAGCCGGCAAAAGTGACGTCGCCGGTGAGATCGAGCTCGTCCACGAGTTGTCGCACCGGTGCAAAGAGCCACCCTTCTCCGCCCACAACCAGCAAGCGGTGCGGATAGCCCAACGCCTTGAGCCGGGCCAATGCACGCAGGGCCAGGGCATGATTCTTGCGCGGCTCCAGCGTGCCAACCATCAGGAGATAGGGACGATACGGCTCGTGGGCAGCGCCGGAGCGATAGTGCTGGCGCACACGGGCAATCTCGGCGGGGTCCGGTGGCGCAAACATAGGATCGATCCCCTGGTAGATCACCTGGATCTTCTCGGCCGGCGTCCGGTAGTGTTCTACCAGGTCGCGCTTGGTTTGCTCGCTCACCGCGATGATAGCGTCTGCCGCTGCCACAAAGCGCGGCAACGCCACCCGCAAGAAGAGCCGGTTGCGCCGCGTGTGATGCGCCGGATAGTGCTCAAAGATCAGGTCATGCACAGTAAGCACCGCCGGGCGGCGCAACCGGGGTAACAGATGCTCGGTTGCATGATAGAGCTGGCCGGGCGGCAGGTGGCGCTCGTAGTGCGGCCAGCGCAACAATTGGGTGGCTAATGCGCTCAGCCGCCAGGCCAACTGGCCCATCTTGACTGTATAGGCCGGGGCGCTTCGTAGCGAATCAGGTATCTGGTGCCCGCTGTGGGCGTTGAAAAAGAGCGCGACCTTGACGTGCGCTGGCTCATGCGCCAGCAAATGCGCCACCAGCCGTTCGCTGTAGCGGCTCAGCCCTGCACGCTGGTGTACGGCTGGCCCCACATCGACCGTGACAGCAATCGGCGCCTGGACGCTTACCGGCATCAGGGCGTCGCCTCCTCGTTCTCAACCATGTAGGCAGCGAGCACGGCCAGCGCTGCCGAATTATCGCTCTGGGCCACAACCACTGATCGTTGCGCCGGCCACGGCGCGACCTGAATCAACAAAAAAGCGGGTCGAAACCAAAAACTCAGCGCACCCAGCAGAACAAGCACCAACGCCAGCCACAGCAGCCAAAGGCCGGGCATATATCGAAAATCCACCGCCAGACCAGGTAATTGCGCAAACTCCAATTCCAGACCTGTATCATTCAATGGGATCTTCTCCACTGGCTCTGCCCCGATGGCCATGCGCCGGGCCGGCTGCGAACTATCCCCCTGATAAACCTCCAATAGAAAGCCGGCGTCTGCCGCGACCGCAGCCTCTTCGCCCATGCGTACGATACGCAACCCAATCGCTTCATTGGGCAGAATGAGCGACTCTTCGCTCCCTGGGCTGGGGAAGGTGAGGCCCAATCCAGCGCTGGTTTCGGATTGACCGGCGCGCGCCAACGCGGGCTCGCCGCTGGCCGTTCTCACGTAGAGCGCCGGGTAGCCTGGTTCAACCCGCACATCGATGCCCGAGACACTGCCGGCGGCCGCGGCTGCCGGCAGCACAACGGTTGCTGAACCGGCCTGTACTCTCACTTGCGGCGCTATGCCGGCAGTACCCTGGGTGACACTATAGTGCAGTGTGATCGCGTGGCTGGATGACCGAAATTCATCGCCCGGTGCGAGGATTGGGGTGCTCAACTCCCAACCGGTGATGACGATGAGCCAGACAGCAGAGAGTGCCAGCAGCAGCCCTACAAAGAGGACCAGCCGCACAGGGGTCCAACGAAGGTTACGAGCTGCCAGCAACCGTTGCTCCGGTGCTGGCAAACCCTCTGCAGGCGGATCTTCATTCCGGTCGTCGTCAGGTAAAGATGTTAGCGCCGTGCTATCTACCCGGTCAAATTCAAGTGCGAGCCGGCGACGCAAACCATCTGTCACTTCGTTCGGTGGCTGGGGAGCCGCTATGCGGCGACGATAGAGCACTCGGCCGCCAGGCGGCAGATCGAGCGGTTTTCCCGGTTCACCACCAGGCTGATGGAGCAGCGCCGGCAGCTGCCAGTAGCGCAGAAGCACAGCGATCTGATCGCCCAGATAGATAAACAGGATCAACGTCAACACAGCCAACAGCACCTGGAGCAAAGGGCTGTGTAACACATTGAAAAACCCCAATGCGCGCAATAACGCACCCAGCGCGCCATAGTCGGCGCTCGTGCCCGCCAACCAGCGCGCGGCTGCCGTCGCATCACCGCTGACCTGACCCGGCAGTTGAGGGAGGAGCACAGCGGCAAGCAAGAGCAACAAGAGCGCAATTCCGCTCGCAACAACCAGCCAGGAACGCCGCAGGCCACGCCAAAGAGAATCGGTTACTGTCAACCAAGCCATGTACGAACCTCTTCACCTAGCTGTGCAAGCGTGCTGCGCCGCACCGTACAGGGCGGGAGCGCGTCGAGAAACGCACGGCCATAGCTCCGTTGCCAGATGCGGCTGTCGAGCACACCAACAACCCCACGGTCACTGGCGCGGCGGATCAGGCGGCCAAAACCCTGGCGAAAGCGCAAAACCGCATCGGGCAGCGTGTAGTCGTTAAAGGCATCCTCGAGCCCGGCCGTGCGCGCCGCCACGAGCGGGTCATCCGGCACAGCAAAGGGCAGGCGAGCGATAAGCAGACAGGTCAGCTCGTCACCCGGCAGATCGACTCCTTCCCAGAAGCTGCGCGTCCCCAGCAATACCGCACGGCCGGCGGTGCGATATTCGCGCAGCAGACGGGTGCGGCTGCCCGAACCATGTTGCAACACCGTAATGTTCAATTCATCCAGCGGCGCCCGGATCGCTTCCGCGGTTGCGCGCAGTTGGGCATGGCTGGTAAAGAGCACCAACGTCCGCCCCTGTGCGGCTGCCGCCGCTGTGATGATCGCCTGCTCCACCGCCTGCTGGTACTGTGGCTGGTTGGGCGCCGGCACATCGGTTGGCAGCAAGAGCAGAGCGTTCGCCTCATAGTCAAATGGACTTTCTACCGTCACGGTCGCCACCTCCCACAACCCCAGCCGCTCGCGCATAAAGTCAAATCCAGTCCCCGTGCGGAGTGTTGCGCTGGTAAAAATGGCGCTCCGGCACCGTTGCACCAGCCCCTCAGCAATCACCGTATTGACATGAATGGGGGCGCCAGCCAGGGTAATACTCTCGGTGGAATCACTTAGCTCAACCCATTTGACCAGCCCATCCGGCCCATATGGCTCAAAAAGAAGGGTATCGAGCTGGAGCGCCAGCGCGCCCAATTCATCGGCGAGTGTGCGCACCTCCTGGAAGAGCGTGGCGGTTGGCTCGCTCTGCCACCACTGCGCCTGGTCCAGCAGACCCACCAACCCTTCGACCTGGCTGGCGAACGCACGGAGCATTGTGCTGACCGGCTCCCACGCCACTTCCAACTCGCTCCACAGCGGCTGGCTGCGCAGGCGGCTATCCAGGGCGAGCCGTTGGGAATAACTTGCTTGCATCCGCGGGCGCTCGATTGTGCCGAGGATGGTGCGCAGGGAGGCGCCAAAATTGTTCAACTCACGGCGGACGACCGCGGCGCGTTCAGCCACTCGATTGATAGCCGCGGTGACAACTGAACTCTGGCGCCGCCACGCCTCGCCGGCCAGCGCCGAGCCCAATGGTTGGGTGGAGGAGAGACGATGGATAAGCGCCTGAAGCCAGCGCCAGTCGACGCGTTGGGTCAGTTGCTCGGTGGTTACCTCTTCCAGGTGATGCGCCTCATCGACGATGAGATGGTTGTAGGGGGGCAACAGTTGGTAGCCGGCGCCCAGGTCGGTCAACAGCAGGGCGTGGTTGACGACCAACAGATGCGCCGCTTCAGCCTGGCGCCGCGCATGGAGAAAGAAGTCACCGGTGGGCAGCCCGTGCTCATCATGCCCAATGGCGCCGCAACGCACCAATGAACAGGTCGAATCGGAGCAGAGCTGGAGCCAGGTTTCGCGCTCGGCCGGCGTTGCCAGCAAGAGCTCGCTTACATCGCCAGTAGCAGTGACAGTGAGCCAGACCAGAATCTTGGCCAGCAGGCTGACTTCGGACGCTGTAAGGCTGTGGCTGGTGCGCCAGGTATGGAGGCGGCGGGTGCAGAGATAGTTGGTGCGCCCCTTGAGCAGTGCCGCAAACGGTCTCGGAAGGCCAGCCTCCTCCAACAAGGCCTGTACCTGGGGAATGTCTTTGTGGAGCAACTGGTCCTGCAAGGCGATGGTATTGGTGGCGATGACAACCCGCTGCTGATTGGCGACGCTCCAGAGCGCGGCGGGCAGCAAGTAGGCAAGCGTCTTCCCTGTCCCCGTGCCGGCCTCGACCAGCAGATGGTCGCCCTGGTTGAGCGACTGCGCGACCTGGCGCGCCATTCGCCCCTGGCCGGGCCGCTGCTCAAAGGTATCGCCCATCTGGAGCGCCAGCAGGCCGCCCGCGCCGAGAAAAGCATCCACCTGCTCCGGCGGGACCACCTGCAGAACACCCTCCGCCGGCAATGCGGGCGGGAATGCACTTTGTAGTGCTGGCCGCTGTCTGAGTTGGCTCTGCGTCGGCGCCCGGCCGGAGTTGGCAGCCTCCAGTGCTTCCTCAAAGAGCAAACGGAAGGGCCACTCTGACTCCTGGCTGTTTGCCACGATCAATTCTAGCACCGCACGCGGTAGCTCGCGGAGCCGGTTGGAGAGCTGGGCAAACAAAAGCGCTGTGGCTTCGGCATCCGCCGCCGCACGGTGGGCGCCATCGAACGGGATCTCCAACTGGCGGCAGAGTTCGCCCAGGTTGTAGCTCGCCCGCAGCGGCAGCAAGATCGTCGCCAGTTCAAAGGTGTCCAGCGCCGGACGATGAAAGTGCAGACCGGCGGCCCGCAAGAACCCCAGGTCAAAACTGGCGTTGTGTGCGACGATTGCGGTCACGTCGCTGCCGACAAAAGCCAATAGCTCCGGTGCGATCTCGGCCAAGGTGGGCGCAGTAACAACCTCACTGGTACGGATGCCGGTAAGCTGCTGGATGTGCAGCGGGATGGGTCGCTGCGGGTTGATCAGGGTTGCGAAGCGGTCGCTGATGCGGTCGCCCTGGAAGCGCACCGCCCCGATTTCGATGATGGCGTCGCGATTGGCATCCAGGCCGGTTGTTTCCAGGTCCAGAGCAACATAGATACGCTCGGCCATGTAAGGACTCTCGATTCTTGTCTGGATCGCTACCGCCCAAGCCACGACGGCAGCTTGGCGATGCCTCGTCTTTTAGAGGATACGCAGTTAGCTCTGCTATCCAAAGGTGCAACGCGCGGGCACACAGCGGTGCGATGCACTTGAAAAGTGCGTTGCACCTGAGACGTGCATCGCACCTACCGGTGCAACGCACGTATGCACCCTGGCCCGGTCATGGGCTGCCGGACAAATGTCAACAGAATATAGTCTTTGTCAGGGGCATTATACCGCAGCAGCGCTCTGAACTGAAGTTCAGGCTGGCAGTGAAAGTTCGCTAGAGAATGCCACTCAGGGCAACGTGGATAACTACGGGGTGAGGCTATGAAAAATTGGTGTTTATCCGTGCAACTCTGTGTTCGGTAGCGCCACAATTAACCGTGGAGTGCGTCGCACGGGCCATCAGATCTCCTGTATGATTAGCCATTTTGTGGCCCGTGCGACGCACTCCACTGCCCGACCGCGGTCAGGTGTTGCGCTACTCTGTGTTCAAAAATAATGCACAAAACCGAGTTTTGCGGCACAATATCGTCATGCGTGTTTCGGTGATTGTAACCGTCTACAACGAAGCAACCACGATCGAGCGCCTCCTCGCTTCGCTGGCAAGCCAGACCCGGCGACCTGACGAGATCATTATCTGCGATGGTGGCAGCAGCGATGAGACTGTCGCAGCCATCAATCGCTATGCGAAGGAAAATCCGGGGGCGCTGCCCAACCTTCGCATCCTGGTTGAGCCTGGGGCAAATATCAGCCGAGGGCGCAACCTGGCGATCGCCGCGGCCGCGGGCCCGCTTATCGCCGCCACCGATGCCGGTGTCTGGCTGGAGCCCGCCTGGCTGGAAGCGATCACGGCACCGTGGGAGATAGAGGGTGCGACACCTCCGCTGGCCGTGGCCGGCTTCTTTACGCCCGATGTGGATGGTCTCTTCACCACGGCCATGGCAGCGACTGTGTTGCCGTTGGTGGACGAGATCGACCCCCAGCGTTTCTTGCCCAGCAGCCGCTCGGTGGCCTTTACCAAGACGGCGTGGGCGCACGCTGGCGGTTATCCTGAATGGCTTGACTACTGCGAAGACCTGCTCTTTGACTTTGCCATCAACGACCAGCGACCAGAGCAACCAACGGCGTTTGTGTGGGCGCCCGAAGCCGTCGCCCACTTTCGCCCGCGCCAGAGCCTGTGTTCGTTTTGGACGCAGTACTATCGCTATGCGCGCGGCGATGGCAAGGCTGATCTGTGGCGTAAACGCCATGCCATCCGCTATGTTACCTATTTTGTAGCGCTGCCGGCCCTGGTGGGCCATACACTCTTTGGCGGGGTTTGGCGTTGGTTGGGGTGGGCCGGGCTACTTGTGGGGGTCGTCCTCTATTGTTGGCGGCCCTGGCAACGGCTGGCGAAACTGGGCACCCATTTGAGTTCGACCCAGCGGCTGGCCGCAGCGCTGCTCGTGCCGTTGCTCCGCGCCGTCGGCGATCTTGCCAAGATGAGCGGCTATCCGGCCGGCCTCTGGTGGCGCTGGCAGAACCGGGGGCGACCGGAGCTTGACTGGCGCGGTAGGGGTAAGAGTTGAGACACGGGAACTTGCTTGGGGAAGTGAGCGTTGAATGACGACAGAAACAGAGTATGTACGCCGGGTTGTGCCGGCTGATCTCATAGAAGCGACACCGGGTAGCGGCGCGCTTGGGCATTGGCTGCTGGCGTCGCCGTTGCTCCTCTTTCTAGCCTGGTTGTGGGTGGATTTGTTTCACCATTTTGTGGGGCCAACGGGCAACTACTGGGTCGATGCGCTGGTTGGTGTTGTGGTTTTTCTCTTTGTTGTGGTTTTGCCGTTGGGCTATCTGGCGCACCGGCTGGTGCTCTCGTTGCCACGCCTTTTTCACAATGCCGGGTGGGATGTGCGGCCCCTAGAGACCGTAGCACCGGCAGAACAGTATCTGGTGCGCTATCGCTATCAGGCCCGGCACTGGGCGCCGGCAGATTGGCGCCGGGTTACACTACGAGCAGCGCAAGGATGGGTCTTTTTGGAAATGGCGGTGATCCTCGTTGGCGCTGTTCTGATGATCCCACTCTATTTTAGCGCAAGGGAGTTTGGTTTTGGACAATAACCTGATCTGCCCTGGGCTACGGCGTGTACCACGCCGGCTACTGGCGTTCTTTCTAGTTGTCAGTTTCATCACACTGGGCAGACAGCCCGTTCTTGCCGCAGAGCCGCTGGCAGAATTTCCCCCTTTTCGCGCAACCAACGTGGCGCAGACACCCTTTGTCGTCGTCGCTCACGTCTATTTTGCCGACGAAGCACTCCTCAACGAACTAGTAGGTGCGCTCGATGTGTGGGAAGTCCGCTATGGCGCCACGCCGGCCGACCACTATGTTGTCGCCATGCTTTCGCTGGCCCAAGTTGAGGCGTTTCGGACCGTTGGGTTGCGCACCGAAATCGACGACGAGCGGACGGCGTCACTCTACCAGCAGCCGGTTTTTGCTGCCGGCCAAACGGGGGGCATCGCTGGCTACCCCTGTTATCGCACCGTAGAAGAAACATACACTGCTCTGGCCGCGCTCGCCACCGCCCAACCTGATCTGGCCCAGTGGATCACCATCGGGGGTAGTTGGAACCAACTCAACCCCGGCAACGGCGACGGGCACGACCTCCGGGTACTGGTCTTGACCAATCGCACCATTCCCGGCCCCAAACCGCGCTTTTTTCTCATGGGCGCCATCCACGCCCGTGAGATGACCACCGCCGAATTGGCGGCTCGCTTTGCCGAAGCGTTGGTCAACGGCTACGGCCACCACCCCGATGCAACGTGGCTGCTGGATTACACTGAAGTCCACATCTTGCCCATCACCAACCCCGATGGGCGCAAGTGGGCCGAACAGTTGCTCTACTGGCGCAAGAACACCAATCGCAACGACGGCTGCTCCAATGCCAGCCCCTTCATCTCATACTATGGCGTCGATCTCAACCGCAATAGCGGCTTTAAGTGGGGACAATGCGAGGGGCAGAATTGCTCGAGCACGGCAGCCTGCCGGGACACCTTTCGCGGCTCGGGCCCCGCTTCCGAGCCAGAGACCCAGGCGGTCGAAAGCTATATTCGGAGCCTCTTCCCCGATCAACGCGGGCCGGACGACGACGACCCGGCGCCCGACGACGCCAGCGGCCTGTTGATCTCGCTCCACAGCTATAGCGAACTGGTGCTCTTCCCCTGGGGATGGCGGGCTACCCCCAGCCCCAATCATGACCAACTACAGACATTGGGGAACAAATTCGGCTATTTCAATGGCTATCGCGTCTGCCAGTCGGGCGCGCCCGGCTGTATCTATATGACCGACGGCACCACTGACGACTGGGCCTATGGGGAACTGGGTGTGGCCGCCTATACATTTGAGTTGGGTCAGGCCTTTTTTGAAAGTTGCAGCGTCTTTGAAGAGACCATTGCCCCATCCAACTTGCCGGCGCTCTGGTATGCCGCCAAGAACAGCCGGCGCCCCTATCAAACACCCGCCGGCCCAGATAGTGTTGAAGTGGCGGTTGCACCTGCACGCATTCTGAGTGGCACAGCCATCACATTGACGGCGCTGGCTGATGACACGCGCCATACCAGCAATAGCGGCATCGTCGAGCCAAGCCAACCGATCTCCGCTGCACGCTACACGATAGCTGCGCCGTCGTGGATCACAGGTGTAGAGAGCTATGGGATGGCCGCCGCCGATGGCAGTTTTGACGGGCAGGTGGAGCGTGTACAGACCACGGTGGATACAACCGGTTGGCCCGTAGGCCGGCATCTGCTGCTGGTGGAAAGCCAGGATCAGGCGGGAAACTGGGGCGCACCAACCGGAGTCTTTGTCGATGTGGTGGCTTCACCCTATGGCGCACACCTGGAGCCAGCGACCGTCGACTATCAGGTCGCGGCCGACACGGTATTTACAACCACGCTGACCCTGACCAACACAGGCATCGCAAGCGACAGCTTTGTCATAAACGTGTCGCCACCAGCGTGGGAAGCCGGAGAGATGGCGCCGGTTGGTCCGCTGGCGCCGATGGGCGCTACGGTAGTTGCAGTGCCCATCCACGTTCCATCTGCAACGCCGGTGGGTGCGACAGAGAGTGTGACGATCACCGCGGCGTCATTGAGTAGCAGCACCGCGCTGGCGACCGCAACCATACGAGTCCAGGTGTTGGCGCCCACCAATGGGGATGGGACCGATGAACCGGCCCTGACACGGCTTCTGCTGCCGTTGATCAACCGCTAGCGGGTAGTTTCCGACAGGAGCCGGGCCAGATCGGCATCCTCGATCTGCCGCCGCATCTGGATGATCTGCCGTTTGCGCAACTGGCGGGGCAGCCCCAGGATGCCGGCCACCTGGCCGCGCAGACGAGCCCGGGCCGCCTCGCCGCGGATGTTGCGCAGGGCATCGAGCGCCACGCGCAGCTGTGCGGCAATGATGCGTGGTGCATGGCGGATGAGCAGGCTGCGCGGCATGTTTTTGGCCAGCGTCCAGATCGTGTTGCGCCCCACGTAGTAACTCGCCATGACGCCGCCGCCAGTGGCACTCAGATGATGATAGACGCGTGCGCCGGGGACAAAGACTGCCTGGCTGCCCATCAATCGAGCGCGGAAGGAAAAATCAGCGTCTTCGAGGTACATCCACATTTCTTCGTCAAAACCTCCAAGTTGCCGCCAGAGCTCCTTTCGAAAGGCGGCCGCCCCGCCACAGACGCCAAAGACCGAACTAGCCTGGTCATATTGGCCCCGATCCTCCTCCCAGACGCCACGGTTGCGCGGGGTCCCATCCACACCCATGAGGTCGCCGGTGGTGTGGAGTTTATTCCGTTCATCGTAGAGGAGAAGTTTGCCGGCAAATATCGCCGCTTCCGGGTAAGCACAGACAGCCCGCGCCAGTTCAGCCAGAAAACCCGGCTCTGGCTCTGTGTCATTGTTGAGCAGCACCAGGATTCGCCCATGTGCAGCGTCGGCGGCGATGTTGCAGGTACGGGCAAAGCCCTCATTGCGCCGGTTGACCACGAGCCGTACGGCAGGGTAATTTTCCTCCACAAAGGCCACCGAGTGGTCGGTGCTGGCGTCATCGGCAAAGATGATTTCAAAATCGGAAAAGGTCTGCCGCTGCAAGGCGCCCAGCAAGCCCGGCAGAAAACGCCGGCCATTGAAATTGGGGATGATGACCGAGAAAAAGGGAGGCGCCACCGTCCGCAACGGCGGGTAATCGCGCACAGGCCGCGCCACGAAGTCGGCCGGAGCCGCACGAAACGAATCAAGATTGAGCGCGATCTGGTGGCGCATCACCACCCGGTTCTCTTCGCGTAGCCCGCCATAAGTCTCGTCGGTGGTAATCGGGTTGGCATTGCGCCCTGCCGCGCCTTTCTGTAGCCGCTCCTTGCCCTGGCGGATCTGCGCCTGGCGTTTGGCCGCCGGCTTACGTTCCTCCGATTTGGACGGGTCGATCTTGGGCTTAAAATTTTTGTCAGACATAAGTGTGCTCTTGTTTCCCAACCTTTGTTGAATTTGAGGAGTAAGGAGTGAAACTCACTTATCACTCCTCAAATATTCCTTCACCGCCTCCTGCCAGGGTCGCAACTGGATGCCGAGGGCAGCGGCGGCCTGGTTTGCCAGCACCGCGTGGAGAGGCGGCTGTGTGGCGCGCGGCCATTCGGCGTGCGAAATCGGTGTGAGCGGGATATGGCCACGGCCACTGGCCTGCAATACAATCTGGGCGAACTCAAAACGGCTGGCCTGGCCCTGATTCACGATATGATAGATGCCGCTCCAGCCCCAGTCGATCAGCTGGGCAATGGCAGCGGCGGCATCAGGTGCGTAGGTGGGGTTGCCCCACTCATCGCGGACAACTCGCAGCGCGCCATATTTGTCAGCCGCAGCAGTGATCTTGCTGGGGAAGTTGGTCCCACCAGGCCCGAAGAGCCAGGCCGTACGGGCGATGATAAAGCGATCGAGCCGCTGGATGACGGCTCGCTCTCCGCCCAGCTTGGTGCGTGCATAGACCGAGCCAGGCTGCGGTTCATCATATTCACGATAGATCCGGCCTGGCTCGCCCGCAAAGACCTCGTTGGTGCTGACCTGCACCAGCATGGCGCCACAACGACGGCAGCCTTCGGCCAGATAGTGCGGCCCCAGCGCATTGACGGCGTACGCCTGCTCCGGGTTGCTTTCGGCAGCGTCCACATCGGTCCACGCGGCGCAGTTGACCACCACGTCGGGGGCGAGCGCAGCTATCTGTTCAGCGATCGCTGGGTTGGCGATGTCAAGTTGAGGACGGTTCCCGGTTGTCACCCGGACACCGGAAGAAGCACAGTACATATCCTCTAGCGCCCGGCCCAACTGGCCGCGGCTGCCGATCAACAGAAGATGCATGGCCGGTAAGACGCTTTCCTTTGGCTTCTCATGGTACCGATACCCACATTGCCGGGTTGTTCAAATAGGGCGATACAAGTGGTACAAAACGCACATCGCCCAGGTTGCGAGCGCGCAGATGTCCTCGTGCTTTGACAATCAACCAGAGTGATTGTGTTTCGGGCTCACGACCGATTGGGATCACCATTCGCCCCCCCTCAGCCAGTTGGTCCCACAGCGGGCGCGGCAAAAAGGCGGGCGCTGCGGTAACAATAATGGCGTCAAAGGGAGCTGCATCGGGCCAACCGAGCGCCCCATCGCCGACCAACAAGTGGGGGTGGTAGCCAAGTTCAGCAAGCACAACAGCCGCCTGCTGCGAAAGCGTGGCGAAGCGTTCGACGGAATAGACCTGCTGGCCCGATGTTTCACCTGGCTGGGCTGTCATCTCGCACAAAATCGCCGTCTGATAACCCGAGCCCGTACCGACCTCCAACGTCTTTTCTCCCGGTTGAAGCCTCAGCGCCTGCGTCATCCAGGCT
>QEUW01000219.1 GCA_003577005.1 Chloroflexota bacterium
GCTACTATAACAGCTCCACACGCAGCACCACGCCCAATCGCTACTACAACGGCGCCCTGCTGCCCGTTGACCTGCGCGCCTCGTCCGGCTACCCGTGGAACGGCGCCAGCACCGACATCATCAACGCCATCAACGCCGGTCGCTTCCTGATGATGCACCGCGGCCACGGTGGGCCCAGTGGCTGGGGCAGTCCCAGCTTTAGCTCGAGCCATCTGGCCAGCCTCAGCAACGGCAACCGCACGCCGGTGGTCTACAGCATTAACTGCGCCAGTGGTCTCTTTGACAACGAGACGCTCGACCCGGCGCTGCAAGACTGGAACTACAACACCACTGTCACCGGCGCCTACTGGGCCGAACGCATCCTGCGCATGGAAGGCGGTGCAGTGGGCGTCATCGGCGACACGCGCAATAGTCCCACCTGGGCCAACAGCGCCCTCGCCCGCGGGCTCTTCGATGCCACTTTCCCCAATGTAGTGCCGGCCTACGGCCCCAACAGTTCTATCAAACGGCTGGGTGACATTCTCAACTATGGCAAGGCCTACATGGTGAGCCAGGTGGGGCAGGCGCAGACCGCCGGCAGCGTCAGCAGCGATGCGTCTTCCCGTGGTATGTTTACAACGTGTTGACAATCAACCCGAAACAGTGGCAGGTGGAATACCCGGTCCACGGGGCCACCATCACCGCCCTGCAAGACGGCAACCCCGTGGCTCGCGGCGAAGTGGTGGACGGCCAGGTGCTGCTCGACTTTATCAACGACGTGGACCCGGACACGCCCATCGAGTTGTCGGCCATCAACCCCGATGGCACGGGCGCCCTGCTGGGCACAGCCGATGCGCAGGGTAAGGTGCAGCCACAGGGCGGCGGCAAGGTCGAACATGCGCCCAGCCAGTTCGAGATGGCCTTTGGCGACGGCTCGGTGCGGGTGGAGACCGATCTCTTCTACAACGTGCTCACCAGCCCCAGCCAGCCGTTGGGCCAGGTTGTGCAGGGTCTGCGCCACTTCTCCATCGACGCCTTCACCGAGACCAACAGCGAGGGCAACGTGGAACAGGTGACTGAATTCGACGGCGCCTACACCCTGACGCTCGGCTACACCGACGAGGAACTGGCCGAAAAGGGTATCGACGAAGCGACGCTGCGCTGCCAGTACCTGGACGACACCGGCCAGTGGCAGCCCATCGACTCGCAGGTGGATACGGCCGGCAACAAAGTCGTCTGCACGGCGGATCATCTGACCGAGTTTGCCCTTGTGGGCGACACGAGCGGACCCGCAGCCCAACACCAGCTCTTCCTGCCGGTGGTAAGCAACTAGCCTCTCAGCCCTCGTCGCCTGGCGGCGGGGGCTCCCCATCCTCCGGAGCCGTTTGGCGGCTCCGGCCCCCATCCTTCCCCTGGAGACCCGGCTGCAACGAGCCGGGTCTCTTTGGAGAGATACCGGAAAGCATCGTATGCACAACTTTTGTCGCTTGCCGGTATAGCGCATCGTTGGTACAATCGGTTCAAGCCAACTTGTTCTTTCGCTCCTTCCTGCTTACTCCCCTGTTGGCACCACATCTTGATCATAAACTCGGAGCCGGACAGCATCGTGTTTACAGACATCCTTGATCAGCTCAAGCCTGATGTAATTGTACGAAGTCCTGTCTTTCCCGAACCGGTAAAAATAATCTTAGCCGTGCCGGTAGGCAATCAGTTGAAGTTAATTGCTGCCGGTGTGCAATCTGGACGTGCATACCAACCGATCCTGTCAACCTCTGAGCTGGCTACACTGCAAGTGTCCCCTCAGATACAGCCATATGACGGCGACGCTGTTCGCTTTCGACTTGGCATAGAAGCGATGCGTCTCGGTCTGGCCTATGAGTACGACCCTTACTTTGCCCTGTCGATTGCGCGTATTGATCCATTGCCTCATCAACTCGAAGCAGTTTACGATTATTTCCTTAAATCGCCTCAAATCCGATTCTTGCTGGCTGATGACCCTGGCGCAGGAAAAACAATTATGGCCGGTTTGCTGATCCAGGAGCTCAAGGCGCGCGGTCTGGTGAAGCGTATCCTGATTGTTGCCCCAGCAAATCTGACCTTTCAATGGCAGCGCGAACTAAAGGATAAGTTCCGTCAGCAGTTCAACATCCTTAACAGCGCTGTGCTGCGGACCAACTATGGTCGAAATCCCTGGCAGGAACATGATCAAATCCTTACTTCGATTTCCTGGGTGTCACGGGTAGAAGATGCCAGAGCTAGCCTACTCCGCAGCCGCTGGGATTTAGTGATCGTAGACGAAGCGCACAAGATGAGCGCCGCTAATGCCGACAGCAAAACACTGGCTTATGATTTGGGTGAAGAACTTTCCGAACGAACAGACCACTACCTGCTAATGACGGCAACCCCACATAAAGGTGACCCACGTAGCTTTGCGCTCTTTCTTCGCCTGTTGGACGCTGATGTTTATGGCGACGTTGAAAGTCTCCACGCCGCCATTGCTCGCCAATCGGCGCCATTTTATCTACGGCGTGTGAAAGAAGCGCTCGTCACCTTCCCGCATCCTGATACCGGCGAGGTGAAGAAGCTTTTTACTCGCCGCGAGGTGCGTACGATTGAGTTCAAAATCAATCATGAGGAGTGGGATTTTTATGATGCCCTTACCCGCTACGTTGAAGAACAATCGGTGTTAGCCGCCCAAGAAGCCACCGCGCGTGGCCGGGCAATCGGCTTCACTATGGCAATGTTGCAACGTCGTTTTGCCTCCAGCATCTATGCCGCCCGGCGTACGCTGGAACGCATGAAGGCGCGCCGCGAAAGAATCCTGGCCGACCCAGAGAAGTTTCGCGCAGAGCAGATTGCTCGACGGATTCCCGACGACTTCGATGAATTGCCAGAAGAAGAACAACAGGAAATTCTCGAAGAGTTAGAGAGCAGCGTTCTTTCATTCGACCCCAACACCCTCCATGCAGAAATTGAAGCCCTGACCAGGTTAATTGAACAAGCACACAAGCTTGAGAATAGTGAAGCTGAGTCAAAACTGCTCAAGTTGAAGGAAACAATTACGCGCGAAGGGATATTTGATGACCCTAAGATGAAGCTCTTGATCTTCACCGAGCACAAGGATACGCTCGATTATCTGGCGGGCGATGGTCGTGAGGGTCGCCCCTTAGGTAAGCTGCGCGAGTGGGGACTTACTGTCACGCAGATTCACGGCGGAATGAAGATCGGTGACCGCGACACACCAGGAACACGCATCTACGCCGAGAGCGAGTTTCGCGATGAGTCGTGCCGGGTAATGGTGGCAACCGAGGCAGCCGGCGAAGGCATCAATCTGCAATTCTGCTGGTTCATGATCAATTATGACATTCCCTGGAATCCGGTACGGCTAGAGCAGCGTATGGGGCGCATCCACCGGTATGGACAGGAGCGCGATTGCCTGATTATCAATTTTGTGGCGACTAACACAGCGGAAGGACGCGTTCTCGCCAAATTATTTGAACGGGTGCGCGCCATTGAGAGTGACCTTGATCCTCACGCAGTCGGCACAGTCTTCAATGTATTGGGTGATATTTTTCCAGCGAATCAGCTGGAACGAATGGTCCGTGAAATGTATGCGCGTAATTTGACTGAAGAAGTTATCAAGGACCGCATCGTGCAAGAGGTCAACCTTGACCATTTTCGTCAGATAACCCATTCGGCGCTGGAGGGGTTGGCGAAACGGGAACTTAACCTGGCGGTCATCGTCGGCAAACAGGCGGAAGCCAAAGAGCGACGCCTGGTGCCCGAAGTGATTGAAGATTTCTTTCTAAAAGCAGGGCCGGTGGTGGGCGTGCTGCCACGCACCTTTGAACGGCAGAACGGCGTATTCCGTATCGATCGCTTGCCACGCCTGATCCTGCACCGTGGTGAACAACTTGAATCTCGTTTTGGCCGTCTGGGCCAGGAGTACAGGCGATTCACCTTTGCCAAAGAACAACTACAACAAGACCCCGCGCTGGAATGGGTGACGCCAGGCCATCCATTATTCGAGGCAATCAGGGCCGAGATTTGGGAACAGGTGCAGACAGACCTTGAACGCGGTGCTCTTTTCTATGACCTGCATCGCCAGGCCCCTGCCTGTCTAGATGTGTTTACAGCTGCTATTCAAGATGGCCGTGGACGGACACTGCATGAACGGCTCTTTATTGTCGAAACTGCTGGGGATGGCACCATGACTGTTCGCCAACCCACTCTGCTCCTCGACTTGATCCCGGCGCCGCCGAATGCCTTGCTGCCCACCGATCTCCAGCCGCCGGCAGCGCACGCGACAGAGCGTGCGCTGCTTGAACAGAAACTCACCTCATTTCTAGACGAGGTACGTGCTGAACGCTTGAAAGAAATCGAGGTTGTCAGCCGCCATGTCGAAGTCAGCCTCAACGCATTGTTGGACCGTCAGAACCTACGGGTGGCGGAACTTGAAATTCGTCGCCAAGCTGGCGATGCCGATCCACTGCTGCCCGCTAATCTGAAACAGGCAGTAGACCGGCTGGATGAGTTGGCCGCACGCCTGGAACGTCGGCAAAGTGAACTGGAGCAGGAACGCTACATTACGATTAGTGACATCCGTCGCCGCGGACGTTGTTGGGTGTTGCCTCATCCAGAGCGCACAGCGCTCAATATTGCCCCCATGGTGCGTGACGACGAAATCGAGCGTATGGCGATGAAGGCGGTCATCCGTTTTGAAACAGCCCGTGGCTGGCAGGTCGAAAATGTGGCTTCGGAAAACAAGGGCTTCGACTTGATCTCGCGTCGCCTTAAGCCCGACCAGCCAGACATAGCGGTGGAGGTACGTTACATTGAGGTCAAAGGGCGCGCTCACGTCGGCCCAGTGGCTTTGAGCGGCCATGAATACAGCACAGCATATCGTCTCAAGCACGACTATTGGCTCTATGCCGTCTTCAATTGTGCTACCGATCCTAATCCGTACCCCTTCTGTGTTTGTGATCCCGTCCGGCTACGCTGGGAGCCGATGCAGGAAGTCATCCAGTATCGGGTAGATGCACAGTCCATCATGGATGAAGCCGCAGCCAGCGAGGGGACGCCGCCCACTGCCGTTGCTCAGGCTTTCCGGGAGGCCTGGCAAAGTCGTCTCAGCGATGTCGGTGAGTTCAACATCTTGGTCGAAGGGCTCAGTGATAAGCTCTACCTCGAGCTAGCAGCGCAGCGTTACCGAGAGCAACACAACGTTGACCTGCTGGAAGGTGGTCGCGTGCGGATCATCGCCGGGCGCGGCACCAAGCGCATTGCGCCAGATTTTGGCCTCTTACAGGCGCTCGAACAACAGGGTATCCGTTTCGTCGCTATTCTCGATGGTGATGATTCCGGCCGGATGGCCGCCGAAGCCATGAGCCGTTTTGGGGCACAACGGAATCGCCACTTCTTCCAACTGGAACGCCCTGACTATAAGGATAAAGGTGGCAAGAGTTGGGATGTCGAGATTGAAGATATGCTACCGTGGCCGTTATTAGAATCGTATATCCAACAATACCCGCAGGCTGTTGAAGAGCACAACCAGCGCAGTGGTGTACACAAGGTTGTAATCCAGGGTAAGCCAGTTGAGGTAAATGGTCAAAAACTTGATTACAAGCTCATGCTAACCGAGTTCGTCCGCCAGCGGGCGACGATGGATGAGCTACATGCGTTGATTGGGCTACTCAAGAGAGCCCGCTCCTGTATGGGTCTGCAGAAGGTTTAGTCGTCAGGATAGGGTATAGACCACTAGTACTGTATTTGGTACTAGCCTTGTCTGGTTTTATAATCTTCTGGGGTCATAGGCATGGCCAAGCGCGACAAACTGCTTGAGCGGCTGCGGCGTAATCCGCATAATGTTCGTTTCGAAGAGGTTGATACGATTTTGCTCGGTCTTGGTTTCTCCAAACGGCAAACCGGCACGAGCCATGCTGTCTACACGCTGGGCGCACGCCGGATTACCGTGCCGTTTCGGAAACCATTTATCAAGGCTGTTTATGTCAAGCAGTTGCTAGCCTTGTTGGACGAGATCGAAGAGTAAGGTTCTTCCAGGAGGCGCAAATGGATGCGCGAACAGTAGAAGAGTATTTGGCATTGCCCTACACCATTGAAGTGATACGCGACCGTTCGTCGGGAGATGACGGCTATGTGGCGCGTGTCGTCGAACTGCCTGGCTGCCTGACTCAGGCCGACACTTTTGCCGAGTTGGGTGAGATGATCGAAGACGCCATGCGCGTGTGGATTGAATCTGCTCTGGAAGATGGGCAGCCGGTGCCTGTGCCACGTTCCGCCGACGCCTTTAGCGGCAAATTTGTCGTGCGGGTCCCACGCTCCCTGCATCGCCAGTTGGTTGCTGCTGCGGCGCGCGACGGTGTTAGCTTGAACACCTATGTCAATGTCGCCCTAGCGCAGATGGTGGGTATGGCGGGCCAGGATTCGGAGCTGGTAGCAACCGCTGAATTGGATTTGGCCCTGGTTTGATCACCCCAATTAAGCATCCCGTTTGGGCGTCAACGGTTGTTCAGTGCGCCCCACGTTGTAGGTGTGTTTGAACTTGTCCGGCTGGATGAAGATGGTTTTTGTTGTAACTGTTGTTGGGCTCGACCTAATTGAATCGCCAATCCCAAATAGAATCGACTGTGACCGATGGCTTACCCCAAGCGTCTCATCGAGATCGATCTGCCCATCAAACGTATCTCTGCCCATGCCCGCCGTGAAAAATCAATCCGCCACGGCCACATCTCCACGCTGCATATTTGGTGGGCGCGACGACCGCTGGCAGCCTGTCGCGCTGTGCTCTGCGCCGCGCTCTGGCCGGCGCCTGCCGATTCGCTCTGCCCACCTTCATTCCGGGAGGTGGCGCGCGCCGAAATGCGCAAGTGGACCGCAAACCAGCGCCTCAAGCTGCTAGGCGCTGAAAGCCAGGCGCGTTTCCAACACCTGGCCAATGAACCGGCCCTACTCGATGACGACAGCCACCTGCAACAGGCACTCTTCGACTTCATCGCCGACTTTGCCAACTGGGACAACAGCACCAATCCCGCTTACCTGGAAACCGCGCGCACGTTGACCCAGGCAGCACACGAGGCGCTCGGCGGTCTGCCCGGTACCCGCCCGCTCGTGGTAGACCCCTTTGCCGGTGGCGGCTCGATCCCGCTGGAGGCGCTACGCATCGGCGCCGATGCCTTCGCCTCAGACCTCAACCCGGTCGCTGTGCTGCTCAACAAGGTCGTGCTCGAATATATTCCCAAGTACGGCAGGGCGGAATTGCGTATGCGCAACGCTAACGGGGAGGAAGTCACCTTTCAGGGGCTGGCAGAGGCCGTTCGCTACTGGGGCAACTGGGTCAAGGAACAGGCGCAGCGAGAACTGGCCCCATTCTACCCCAAAGACCCGGACGGCGCTACGCCGATCGCTTATCTGTGGGCGCGCACCATCATCTGCGAAGGGCCAGGGTGCGGCGCTGAGGTGCCGTTGATGCGCTCCAAATGGTTAGCAAGGACGCGAACCAAATCGGTGGGCTTACGTCTAATGCCCAATTACGCAGAGAAGCGCGTAGATTTTGAAATCGTTCAAGGCGCCACCGGGCGCGAGTTCAATGATGGCACAGTGCATAGAGGAGCGGCGGTTTGCCCCTGTTGTGGATATACTACACCGGTCGAACGGGTGCGTGCTCAGTTGCGTACGCGTCGTGGCGGCTCAGCGGACGCACGTCTGTACGGCGTGGTAACCACGAAGGATGGACGGCCAGGACGAGTGTTCCGGCTTCCATCGTGCCAAGATGGAAATGCTGCTAAAGACGCGGAACAAAGGCTCATCCGGCTTAAAAAAGAAGACAATTATCCATTCGATCCAGTGCCGCGCGAGCAGATATCCTTCGACGAAGTTAGACGGATTAGTCCTTTGATTTATGGGATGACAACTTGGGGTGATTACTATACGCCACGCCAGTGCTTAACGCTGACAACTCTTGCGCGACTGGTAGATAAATCTGCACAACTGCTTCAAGACTTTGAAATGCCTTTTGGTGGCATAACAGAGGCAGTACAGGTATGCCTTTCACTTGCTGTAGATCGGGTTGCCGACAGATCATCCTGCCTTACGAGATGGGATACAGGAAGCGATAACATCGGAAGCACGTTTGGACGACAAGCTTTGCCGATGGTATGGGATTTCGCGGAGGTGGGGCCTCTGGCTCAAGCAAGCGGAGATTGGGGTGGAGCGGTCGAATGGATACTTCGAGTTCTAGAGCAAGAGTCCATTGCAATTACAGTCTCTGGCGCTGTTGAGCAGATCTCGACAACTGAATACGCACTTCCTGATCACTTTGCAGAAGCATTAATCACAGATCCACCATACTATGATGCTGTACCCTATTCCCATCTCTCAGACTTCTTTTACATATGGTTACGCAGATGTTTGTTTAGATTATTTCCTCAGTTTCTAGCGAAACCAGAAGTACCTAAAGATAAGGAGATAGTGGTTGTTCGTTCTCACCGGCTTAGCACCTCTGATCATGACATGGCTTTCTATGAGCGTGCGCTAACAAAGGCTCTCAGTGAAGCTAGACGGGTAACAAAACCTCATGGTATAGGAGCAATTGTTTTTGCCAGCAAGACAACAGCCAGTTGGGAAGCATTTCTGGAAGCGGTAGTTGAAGCGGGATGGGTAATTACCGGCTCATGGCCGATTGACACTGAACTTTCGAATAGAGTAGCAGCCCAGGGTCAGGCTCGCCTAGGTTCATCAGTACATCTTGTCTGTCGCCCCCGCGAATCAACTGACGGTGTACTCACGACAATCGTCGGCGACTGGCGCGACGTACTGCAAGAACTCCCCCTCCGCATCCACACCTGGCTGCCGCGGCTGGCTGCCGAAGGCATCGTGGGCGCCGACGCCATCTTTGCCTGCCTGGGCCCGGCACTGGAGATCTTCTCCCGCTATGCCCGCGTCGAAAAGGTCAGCGGTGAGGTCGTCACCCTCAGCGAATACCTGGAACATGTCTGGGCAGCCGTCTCACGCGAGGCGCTCAATATGGTCTTTGCCGGCGCCGACACCGCCGGCTTCGAGGAAGATGCCCGCCTCACCGCCATGTGGCTGTGGACCCTCACGGGCGGCGGCGGCGCCAATGGCTCGCCCACGAATGGGCGCCCCCATGAATCAGAAGATGGCGAGGAAGGCAACGGGCGCAACGGCAAAAAGTCTGCGGCCGGGTTTGCCCTGGAATATGACGCTGCGCGCAAGATTGCCCAAGGATTGGGCGCTCATCTGGAACAGCTACGCCATCTCGTCGAGATCAAAGGGGGCAACGCCCGTTTGCTGCCGGTAAGTGAGCGCACACGCTATCTCTTTGGCAAAGAGTTTGCCCGCCAGACGCCGGCGCGCCGGCCAAAAACTATGCAAATGGAGCTCTTTGAAGAGAGGGTGGAATATCGGGGCAGTCAATGGGTCTTTGACCCCGAGCAGCAAGTGCATCCTGGGCTTACAACGCTTGACCGTATACATCAGGCCATGTTGCTCTTTGGCGCCGGGCGCAGTGATGCGCTGAAACGCTTCCTCACCGAAGACGATACCGGCGCCGATGATCGGTTCTGGCGGCTGGCGCAGGTGCTCTCGGCGCTCTACCCCAAACAGAGTGAGGAGAAACGCTGGGTGGATGGTGTGTTGGGGCGCAAGAAGGCGCTGGGATTTTAGGAGGGTGATATGAAGCTAAAACCATGGTATTATGTCGTCCAGCCACGGGCCGATCTGCAGGCCCACCGCGCAGTCGATGCTTCTGAGTTCGCCGTGCATCTCGATGAGGTTGCCCTTGGCCGCGGCCCGGCTGAATATTGCAGGCCTGACCAATTCTTTGCGCGCACCTTTCTCACCGGCAATCTGCTTGACTTCGCTGCTGAAGTAACCCGCCGGCTGGCCGGCATCAACGTCGCCACCTCGGCTTGTTTCAGCATGACTACCCAGTTTGGCGGCGGCAAAACGCACGCGCTTACGCTGCTTTACCATCTGGCCGCTAACGGACCTGAAGCTGCGCAATGGACAGGTGTTGACCGCATCCTCAAGCGCGCCGGGCTATCTGATTTACCCAAGGCCAAGATCGCCGTCTTTGTCGGCCAGCGTTTTGACCCACGCGGTGGCGACGATGGCGCGCCATTGCGCCGTACACCCTGGGGCGAAATTGCCTGGCGTTTGGGCGGCAAAGAGGGCCATGAGTTGATGGCCGAGTTTGATCAACAGGGTAACGCACCTGGCGGCGATACCCTGGCCCGGCTCTTCGACCTGGTCAACCAGCCTGTGCTGATCCTGATGGACGAAGTGATCAACTACATCAGCCGCTATCGGAGTAGTGGGCTGGGCACCCAGTTCTACAACTTCTTACAGAACTTGACCGAAGAGGCTCGCGCCCGTGAACGGGTGGTGGTAGCCATTTCTTTACCAAGGTCAGTGGGCGAGATGAGCGCCGACGACGAGGCCGATTACCGGCGCATTGCCCATCTACTCGACCGCCTGAGCAAATCGGTGATCATGTCGGTAGAATCCGATGCCGGGGAGATTATCCGCCGGCGCCTTTTTGACTGGGGGCCGGAATACTTCAACGGCGAAGGCCGTATCAGCATCGCCTCCAACCGGGATGCAAGCGATGCTTGCCAGGCTTATGTCAACTGGTTGCAAGAGCATAGAAGTTTGTTGCCCACCTGGTTTCCGTTGGACAATGCGCGTAACGAATTCGCCGCCACCTATCCGTTTCACCCCGCGCTGATTTCTGTGTTCGAGCGCAAGTGGCAGTCACTGCCCAGCTTTCAACGGACGAGAGGCGTCTTGCGTATGCTCGCGCTATGGGTCGCCAATGCGTATCATGAAGGCTACCATCGACGCCGCGGCGCTGGAGATCTCTTGCTCACCATGGGGTCTGCTCCCTTTGACGACCCTATCTTTCGCCAGGACATCTTTTCGCAACTCGGTGAACGCAATCTGGAAACCCCAGTGACGACGGACATCTTTGGCAGCCGGAACGCCCATGCCGCCCGCTTGGACGAAGAAGCGAGCAACGAGGCGATCAAACAAATGCAACTCCACCGTAAAGTTGCCACGGCTATCTTCTTTGAATCAAACGGTGGCCAAAGCCTGAGCAAAGCCCAAGCCAGTCTGCCAGAGATCCGTCTGGCGGTGGGCCAGCCTGGTCTGGACATCGGCAATGTGGAAACAGTGATCGAAGCGCTCGCCCCACCCGATGGTCTCTGCTATTATCTGGATGGGCAGCAGAATCGCTACTGGTTCAGTATGCGCCCTAATCTTACACGTCTGCTAGCGCGACGCAAAGAGGAGGTGACCCAGGCCGATGCCGGCGAATTGGTGCGAGAAGTCGTTCAACAGGAGTTTGGTCGCCAGAGTTCACATAAGCCGATCTACTTTCCAGAGCGCAGCAACGACATCCCGAATGCGCCGGCCCTGACCTTCGTCGTCGTGGCGCCTGAGCAATCGATGCGCGATGGACCCGCCACCCTGGCGATGATCGACCGCTATACGCGCGAATATGGCGCTTCTGCACGCACCTTCAAGAATGCCCTGGTCTGGGCAGTTGCGGATGATAGCACACCCCTCTATGAAGCGGCGCGCAAAGTGCGCGCCTGGGAAGAGATTGATCGAGATCGAGATGAGTTACAACTTAGCCCGGACCAAAAAGGACAAATCGAGGGACATCTACTGCGGGCACAGGGCGAACTACGCGAGACCGTCTGGCGCGTCTATCATTTGGTAGTTCTTCTAAACAAGGACAACACGTTGCGGCAGCTAGATTTGGGGCGTCACAATTCCAGTGCGGCGACGAGTCTCACGGAGCTGGTCGAGCGTGAGTTACGCAAGTATGATGACATCGTTGATGGAATTAGTCCCACGTTTTTGGTGCGGAACTGGCCGGCATTCAAAGAATGGAGTGTGAAAGCCATTCGCGATGCATTTTTTGCCGCTCCCCAGTTCCCCCGCATCACCGACGATCAGGTTGTCCGCGAGGCAGTAGCACGGGGTGTTACTAACGGTATTCTGGCAGTCGTTAGCAAACTCACCGATGGGGCTTATGTATCCTTTTACTTCCAGACGCCATTCCCAGCCGCTGACGTGATGATCAGCGATGACGTTTTTGTGATTACAGCTGAGTCTGCCGAGGCATACTGGCGATCCCAAGCGCAAACTCAATCCACAGCTTCGTCCGTAGCAGGTTCGCCAGGGGAGAAGACATCACAGTCACTCAACGATGGCCGCGGTTCTTATGGGCCGGACACGACACCAACACTGAGCGAGCCGACGGACTCCACGAAGCCGTTATCAACTGAAGCTACTGCGACCGCATCCTCATCCCGCCAGACAGTGACAACCACGCCTCGACAAAGTTTAGAGTGGACCGGTGAATTGCCGCATCAGAAGTGGATGAACTTCTATATGAAAGTGCTGACACGTTTTGCCGGTCAGCACGATATCCATATTCGACTGAACGTCGAGATTAGCGCTCCAAGCGGGGTATCCACACAGAAGATAGCGGAAATGCAGGCGGCGCTGAGGGAGTTAGGCCTTGACGATAAGCTTGAATAACCCCCTGGATCATACATGCTTCGCTTAGGGGTATGCATATTTTGCAGATTCTCCTATCGCTGTTCATCAGGTAGATCGCCCTCATACCTTCGCGGTTGCTTACAAAGATAACCTGTCACCCGTCGGGCTCAAACGCCGCTGATCCAGCAACGGCTAACGTGAATGCAGACAGCGTATCCAGTGAACCTTGAGGCAAGAACCCTCTGGATACCGGTATATCCTCGCGTGCGATTCTGCGGATGCTGCTCATAGCCCGCCGGTGGACGCGGTTTGCCCTGTGAAGAAAAACACAGCGCGCCGATGTTATGCGCAACAGCGAGCACTCCTCTTGCGACATAGAATCAAGCCAACTACAGCTCACATTGCGCCTCACAACAACCGGCTGATTCTTCTCAAGGAGCGTGCTATGAACAGTTCATCCTCAAAACCCCGATGTCACACTGGTTTCCGCTGCTCTCTTTCTGATGCTTCCCACCCTCAAGGCGGCGCCCGCGGCCAGCCTGGCCCATGACCATGCGGATCACGAGCATGTTCTGGCTCAGGCTGACACCGGCCCCGTCGTCGTTGACTTTGGCGGCCCGCCCGACCTGCCCGTCGCGGGGCTTGAGCAGTGGCAGGAAATGCAGGGCATCCAGGCCGCCGCGCTCGACGCCGATGTGCTGGGTCCCAAGCGGGTCGTCGTGTTGCGCGTCTATTTCAACGACTATGTCAACGCTTCGCGCTACACCAAAGCCCAAGTCGAAGGCTTCTTCGGCGAACTGGACCAGCTCTGGCGCAACACCTCGTACAACAAGATCAACATCGACTACCAGGTCTCCGAGCAGTTCCAGTTGCCCGACAACCGCAGCGAATACGTCAACGACTACGCCACCGGCGACCTCTCCGAGGGCAAGTTTTACAAGGTGATCGCCGACGCCGTGGACAACGCGCCGGCCGGCCTCGACTGGACGGACATCGATGCCGTGATGGTGGTCATGGCCGAGACCGATCCGTCGCAGTTTCACCGCGGCGAGGCGATCAAGTGCAACGCCAAGATGGGTCCCGGCGGCGCCACCAAGTATGTGGGCTGCGCCATCTTTAGCGAGAACCCCACCGAAACCGACCGCCAGGTCTGGGGCCGCTGGGCGCACGAGATCGGCCACGCCTTCCAGGATGGCGGCCCGGCCCACCCCAGCAATTACAACAGCGAGTTCGAGTTGATGGACTCCAACTACCCCGGCCAGACCGGCGTCTTCGAGAAGCAGAACCACACCGGCTTCCCCGGCTGGCTGCCGCCGGGCAAGTACGCCGAGTTGAGTTCGCTGCAAGACGGCCAGATGGTCTGTCTCTGGGCCATGGAGTATGACCCCACCGGCCAGCCCAACTTCCAGGCCGTCAAGGCGAAGATCACTGATAGCCTCTACTACATGGTCAGCGTCCGCCGCCGCGTGCTGGGCGATGACCTCAACGGCCAGTTCCCCAGCGGCATCCCCGACGAGGGTGTGCTCATCGAGCGCGTCTCCGAGGGTTCAGACCCGTGGGTGGTGCTCAAAGGTCCCGGCGGTGACCGCAATAAGCTCTGGCAAGAGGGCCAACAGTACGAGGACAATGCCGACGGCATCTATATCCACATCACTAAAAAGGTGGATGATGACAACTACTGTGTGACCATCCGCTACACCAAGGCCGCCAACCAGCCCGATGTGGCGCTCCACCCGTGGCGCTCGCCGCCCGGCAACACCTGGGAGACGACCGATATCTGGATCGATAGCCCGGTAAACGGCTACGACACCTACCGCTATGGCGAATGGAACGACCTGACCGGCAACCTGGCCCCGCGTGGCAACGGCGATGACCCGGCGGTGGGGATGGTCAACCGTGTCTATGCCCGCGTGCGCAATATCGGCTCGCAGACTGCTACGGATGTCAAAGTCCACTTTGATGTCACCGACCCGCTGGGGGTGGGCATTGCCGGCTCCAACGGCTGGGCGCTCATCGGCAGCGTGGACAAGAACCAGTTCCCGGGTCTGGCCAGCATTGCGCCCGGCGCCTTTGTCGATGTCTACGTCGAATGGACACCCAATATCGCGCTGACCGAGGAACAGATCGCCGAAGGCACCTTTGCCTTCCACAGTTGTCTGCGTGTGCGTATCGACCCGGTGGCGGGCGAGACGGCGCTGGGCAACCAGGATGGCGACCTGGAACAGGAGAACATCAGCTACTTCCAGGTCGCGGAAGAGCCGGGCGGCGGTGAGCCGGTCTACAACGACGTCATCCGCCTGCGCAACGACGACCTGGTCAACAAGAAGTTCTTCTTCCTCAGCTAACGGCCAGATGGGCGTCATGCTCGACCCCAACGAGGTGCGCGAACTGCCGGTGGTGATCAAGCCGCAGGGGCCAGCGGTGGTGGGCAGCATCTTTGGCGTCGATGTGCAGGCGTCGAGCCAGCGCAAACTGGTCAACGACCTGGACCCGAATGACATCCACATCGAGTTCAAGCCGCTGGGTGGGGTGCGCGTCGAGGCGCGCGTGCTCGAACGGCCCCAGATCGAATGCAAGGCCACCGACCACGGCGAAATCCTGGTGCAAGGCAAGCTGAGTTCGCCAAACTGGGAGAAGTTCTACGACGAGAAGAACCCGCCCCAGGTGATGATCCAGGGTGTGGACGAGAATCGCAACTTCATCACCCGCCAGCCGGCGTGGAGTGCTGTACAGGTCAGCCAGGATGGATCGTTCGAGGGCTTTATCTACTCACGCGAGCCCGACATCAAAGAGGCGCTCTGCCTCTTCGCTGGCACCGACAAGCTGGCCTCGGCGAGCAGTGGCTTTGTGCCGGTATTGGAGCCCAATCAGCCGCCGCCCCAATGCACCGAACTCTTCAGCCCGACGCAGATCCCGGCACCAGGCCTGATCAACTTTGATGACCTGCCCGACGCCACCGTGATCAAGGATCACTACGGCCCGACGCATGGCGTCTTCTTCGAGGAAAGTGCGGCGGCCAGGGCGCTGACGGTGGCCGACGCAACCGGGCTGCCGCTCTCGCACTCGCGACCCAACACGGCTCGGAACGATGCGGCCAACCCATCCACCACGCCCATGCTGATCCGCTTCGACTCGCTCAAGACGCACGTGGGCCTCTACATGGGCAATGGCGCGGTCGGTGCAGCGATCCCCGGCACGCTGAGCGCCTACGACAGCGCCGGCAATCTGATCTGCCAGGTGACCAACAGCCCCGTACCCTTTAACGTGGCCGAATTCATCGGCGTCCACGACACGGCCGGTCGCATCTCCAGTGTCACGCTTGATTATGGTCAGGCCGGTAACGCCGAAGTGATCGACGACTTCTATTTTGCACCGTTTGTGCCATCGGGCCCAACACCGACACCGACCGATACACCGGAACCGTCGCCGACGCCGACCGAAACGCCGATGCCCCCATCGCCGACGCCGACTAATACGCCCATCGTGCGCAACCCGGTCATCGCCGCACCGTATCTGCCGGTGAAGGAGATCATCGCGCTGCCGCC
>QEUW01000220.1 GCA_003577005.1 Chloroflexota bacterium
GTCTTTGCTCACTTCCCTGGCATCAAGGTGGCCGCACCCGCCACACCGTACGATGCCAAGGGGCTGCTCATCTCCGCCATCCGTGACCCCAACCCGGTGGTCTTTCTCGAACACAAAATGCTCTATTTTACCCGCGGCACCATTCCCGACGCCGACGAAGAATATACCGTCCCGCTAGGCAAAGCTGATATCAAGCTGGAGGGAAACGATCTGACGCTTGCCACCATCAGTTACTGCGTCCTTGAAGCGCTGGCCGCCGCCGAAGAACTCAAGGCCGAACACGGTATCAATGTGGAAGTGGTGGATCTCCGCAGCATCGTCCCGCTGGACATGGAAACGGTCTACGGGTCGGTGCAGAAGACGGGCCGCCTGCTCGCTGTCCACGAATCACAGGCCAACTGTGGCATAGGCGCTGAGATCGTCGCGCGCATCTACGAAGAGGCGCCCCATCTGCTCAAAGCGCCAGCCCGCCGCCTCGGCATGGCCCCCGCCTCGATCCCCGTCTCCCAGCCGTTGGAAGACGAGCTCCTGCCGTGGAAGCGCAATATCAAGGCCGCTGTGTTGCAAATGCTGGGCTGAATGAGTGATACGTAGTGCGTAATGCGTAATCCTGATCCGCTGTAACAGGCTTTGCTCATTACGCATTACGCATTACGGAATAGGAAACGAGGAGACCCATGTCAACCCAAGTCAAGCTGCCCGATCTGGGCGAAGGCATTGAAGACGCAACCATCAGCCGCTGGCTCGTCAAAGAGGGCGATGAGGTCAAGGCGGGTGACGTTATTTTAGAGGTGGCGACCGACAAGGTTGACACCGAGGTCAACGCCCCGGCCGACGGCAAGGTGCTCAAGATCAATGCGCGCGAGGGCGAAATCGTAGCGCTCGATGCCGTCCTGGCCGTGATCGGCGCCGAAGGGGAAAGTGCGGAGGACGGTTCGGCGCCCCAACCAGCCGCTCCGCCGGACGAAGAGGAGCCAGCCGCCGAACAGGCCGAGGAGCAGGCTCCCGCCCCGCCGCAACCCTCCACCAACGGGCAGGCGGTCAAGGCTACACCGGTGGCCAAACGGATCGCGGCCGAAAAAGGTGTCTCATTGGGGGAGATCAGCGGGTCGGGCCGCGGTGGTGCCATCACCAAAGAAGATGTGCTGGCCGCGGCCGATGGCAAGGCTGCGGAGGCTGCAACGCCGCCAGCCGAAACCCAAGCCCTGCCCGATGACCTTGCGGACGTGCCGCAACTGAGCGTCCAACGCCTGGCCGCCGAGCACAATATCAACCTCAAGGAAATTGCCGGTGACCGCCCGCTCAGTACGCTCACCCGCTACGATGTGTTGAACGCCGTCGCCAGCCGGGAGCAAGGGAAGCAGGTCTCCGTAGAGCCACGCTTCTTGCCGCCGGAAGGCTTCCAGACCCCGGCCCCAGAGCCACAACCGGAAGTCGCCCCAGAACCGCAACCTGCGCCCGCGGCCAGACCAGCGCCCGCCCCCAGCGCTCCGGCCCAACCCAAAGGCGCCGAGGAGTTGGTCCCCCACTCGCGCATGAGGGCAGCGGTCGCCCGCAACACGGTGCAAAGTGCGTTCATCGCTCCCCACGTCACTACCTTCTGGGACGTGGACATGACCGCCGTGCTCGAACACCGCAAAGCCCACAAAAAGGAATTCGCCGACGCTGGCGTCAACCTGACGGTGACCGCCTATCTCATCGAGGCAACTATCGCCGGGCTCAAGGCCGTCCCCGCCGCCAATTCCTCGTGGACAGAGGAAGGTGTGTTGATCAAGCGCTATTACAACATCGGCATGGCCGTAGCGCTACCGGCTGACAAGTACGGCCTGGGCGGGTTGATCGTACCGGTGATCAAGAATGCCGGCGACCTCAATCTCATGGGGCTGGCGCGGGCGGTCAATGACCTGGCCGAAAAGGCGCGCCAGAACAAACTGCGCAATGAAGATCTGCAAGACGGCACCTTCACCCTCACCAACTACGGCACCTCCGGCAGCCGGGCGCAGACACCGGTCATTCTCCAGCCCCAGGTAGGCATCCTGGGGACGGGCGCCATCGAAAAACGCCCCGTGGTGGTCAGCAGCGGCAGCCCGCTGGAGGCCAACCTGGGCGACCACCTCGCTTTCAAACCGATGATGACGCTGGCCCTCAGCTACGACCACCGCGTACTCGATGGCGCCACAGCCGATGCCTTCTGCGCGGCGGTGAAGCAAGCGCTGGAGAATTGGAAGTGATGAGCGATGCAACATAGCAGAACGCCCCGGTGTATACAAAGGATCAAGCGGTGAGTATCCAAGTTACATTGACACTACCAGACGAGCTATACAGTCGGGCGGAGTCACTGGCAAAGGCGACAAAGCAGGATATAGCTGATGTGCTGGCAGAAGCAATTGTGTTGAATGTGGCATCCGAACCCGCAGCTGAGGATGTCGAGGCGCAACAGGCGATGGCAAGCGAGGAGGCGGCCTATCGCGCCATGCATTCAACCCTGTACGCTAGCTATCCTGAACAATACGTTGCCATCCATCAAGCTGAGATTTCTGATTAGACAATGTTCTTCAGGACAAAAATAGGGAGTGCAAAAAGGCAGGCCGGGCGGCCTGCCTTTTTGATTGTAACCTTTCTGCTCAAAAATGGGACTTTCTAGCAGAAGGCCTTCGCATTTGCAGTGAGTGTTAGAGAGTGCAGGATGAGGGAGTTGAGTTCGTTGGTCAACGCCGCACAACGCGGGGACAAAGAAGCCTTTGGCCAGATCGTGCTCCGCTTCCAGGACATGGCCTACGCCAGCGCCTATGCCATGCTGGGCGATCCCTGGCTGGCGCAAGACGCAGCACAGGAGGCGTTTATCGATGCCTACCTGAGCCTGCCAAAGCTGCGCGAGCCGGCCGCCTTTCCCGGCTGGTTCCGGCGCATCATCCTCAAGCATAGCGACCGGGCGATCCGCAGCCGGCAGCCGGCCTTTGTCCCACTGGAGTTCGCAGTGGGGCTGGATTCGCCAGTGCCTGGCCCAGTCGATCTGGTCGAGCAAGCGCAGCTTCAAGCAAATGTCCAAAACGCCATCGCACTGCTGCCAGCGGACCAACGGTTGGCCATTGCGCTCTTCTACATCGAGGGCTATTCGCAAAGGGAGATTGCCGGCTTTCTGGAAGTACCTGTAACGACAGTCAAGAAGCGGTTGTTTGACGCCAGAAAGAAACTTAAAGAAAGGTTACTACAGATGGTACAGACCGAACTCCAGGCTACCAGGCCTTCACAGAATGATCAATTTGCCACCAAAGTGCGCTTTTTTGTTGCCTTGCGCGAGCGCGACTTGCCCCAGGTGCGGGAACTTGTCGCCCAGTACCCCGAATTACTCGGGGCCAAAACCGAGTGGCAAATGGCGTTAGGCCATCACTACTGGCCCCTCGGCTCGACGGCGCTCCACCTGGCCGCGGCGACCGGAGCTACCGAATTGCTCACCTATCTACTGACTCAGCCAGTAGATGTGAACGACAAGGACCCGGCGGGAATGAAGCCGCTCCATTTGGCGACCATCCTGCGCCAACCCGAAAGCGTACGGCTGCTCCTCGCCCACGGCGCCGCTGTGGACGCCGCCAATTCTGTTGGCCAGACAGCACTGCACCACGCCACTCTGCGCGGCCACCTTGAGTTGGCCCAACTGCTGATCGAGCACGGCGCTGACCCGAATGCGACCGATCACGCGGGACGGACACCGCTCGACTGGGCCATGATCCGCCGTAACCAGGCATTGATCGACCTCTTGAGTTCGCATCGTGGGACCAAATCTCCTCATCTCCCTATTGAACCAGGGCCAGACGGAGAAACCACCACCTTGCGCACCGTTCCCACTGGGCCTTCTCTGCGAGGTCGAATCCTTGATGCACACGGCGAACCGCTTGATGGGCAGCAGCCGCCTCCCGCCGGTGGACGGCGTCCCCTCGTTGCCTCCGCAACACCGGCCAAACCCGTGCAGCTTGTGACTGGCATCAAGATCATCGACCTGCTCGCACCGATCCCGCGCGGCGGCTTTGCTGGGGTCTTTACGCCCCTGGCCGGGGTGGGCCTCATGGTCGTTATAGGCCAGTTGATCGACAGCGTGGATGCGCTGCACGGCGGAACTACCGTCTATCTCACGCTGGAAGGCCCGGACCACCGCGCCGCTGACCAGCAACTGTCGTGGCGCGAACTGGGGGTGGACGAGAAGATGATCACCATTGTCGCCCATGCGCAGGATGAACCTTACCGGCAACTGATCGCATTAGAGACCGGGCTGACGATTGCTGAGGAACTGCGGCGACAGGGCAACGATGTCCTCCTGATGATCGACAGCCGCTTTGCTAGTGTGACGGGAGCCATGACCTACCTGCGGGCAAACACAGTATCCACGGCGGCAGCGGCCATCACGACGCTGTTCTACGGCCACCACACCGTGGGGCTGGAGCCTCCACCACTGCAAGGGTTGGATGCGGTGCTTACCTTCGACCTTGTGCGTGCTACCTACCGGCTCTACCCTGCCATCGACCCGGTGCGTTCTTCCTCGCGCTTGTTGGAGAGCGCTCTGCTGGCGCCGGAACATCAGGAAGTCGCTGCGGCGGTGAGACGGTTGCTCCACCGCTACGCCGACCTGCGTCTACCCATGGAGATGCATCGGCTGGGCCTCGACACGCTCTGGTACATTTACGACGACCCCAATGTCCAACACGATATTGGCCGGGCGCGCAAGCTGGACCGCTTCCTCACCCAGCCCCAGTATAGCGCCGAGCCATGGACCGGCATTGCGGGCGAGTGGGTGAGCGTCGAAGAGACGGTGGCTGCCTGCCGGGCGCTGGTCAAGGGTCACTACGATGAGTGGCCGGAGGAGGTCTTTGCCTTTGTGGGCAGCATCGAGCAGGCGCGCCGTAAACTTGAAGAGGTGGGCAACTAAGGGCCTATCCGAATAACTCTGTGACCAACTCTATTCGCAGGTGTAGTTGTCGAACCCACAACCGTTATTCGGATAGGTTCTAAGGGCCTTACTCGGCAGCTGCAACCCAAATGCAACCGGTTGCGTTTATGATGTGGTTTGGTTCAACATGTGGCGGCGCCAGACCAACGGAGGTCCCGTTGGCTAACAGATGAGGGCGCCACGAAAGGAGGCGACATGTTTGATCTGACCATGGTTACTCTTGCGCGGGAAGAATATGAAGAACGTCTGGCACGGGCCGAAATGGAGCGCCGTAGCCGCAAGGTTGCACACCGCCAGCCCAGCATTCTAGGCCATCTTTTGACAAGCCTGGGCCGTCTGCTCGTAAACGCTGGCGAACGGCTGCAACACCGGGCTGAAATGCGGCCGGGCCTCAGTTAACAGCGTTGTGACTGTGGCTGCCCTCGCGCTTGGCAACTGAAAAGAGAAATCGGCGCACTTCGCGCATCCAATTGGATTACAAAAGCATAACCAAGTTATACCGGCCACCCGTTATCTTAGCGCAAATCCGCCAGGACGACGAGTGGCCGCTTTTGTTGGCCGGTTAGAAGCGAGCCCACTTTGCCAACATGGGGCAAATTTTTAGAACAAATGTTCCATCTGTATAATAGCTGTCGCTGAGTCGACCAGCAGATACGCAAGAGACAAATCAACCTCGTCACCAAGCGCCAGGAGCTACTCCATGAAGAACGATGCAAGACTGATCACGGCCAGGCCGAGAGGCGAAACGCCGCTGGCCGAGCTGCTTCACCATCACCTGTGGGCCAATCTCCGCCTGTTGGATACATGCGCGGCATTGGACGAAGAGCAACTCGGTGCCAGCACACCTGGTACATTTGGCAGCATCCGCGCCACGCTCTTTCATATCGCCCGTGCGGAGCAAAGCTACCTCGCCCACCTGACTGGCCGGCAATCGGAACGCCGGCTCAAACCAGATGATACCCCCAGCATCGTTAAGCCCGCCGGTTCAACAGGCTCTCCGCCAGAGCCAGGAGGGCAGATCCCGCCGCCCGCTCGCCCAGCGCCTCGTGCAGTGCTGTGACCCCGGCATCGTGTTGTCGCCGCACTTCGGCCTCGACATATGCTTTCGCGCCGGCCTGTTCGAGCAATACCAACGCCTGGTGTAGATGGTCATCTCCTGGTTCGGCGGCCAGGAGCGTTTCAAAGTGTTCGCCAACCCGGTCGTGGTTGAGCGCATGGAGGATCGGCAGGCTCTTTTTGCGCCGCAGGATGTCGTTGCCGGCTGGCTTGCCGGTCACTTCCGGGTCGCCCCAGATACCAAGGAAGTCATCCTGGATCTGAAAGGCCAGCCCCATCGACTGGCCGAAACGCTGCATGGCTGCCACCTGGCTGGTGGTCGCGCCACCGATCAGGGCGCCCATGCCGGCGCTAGCGCCAACCAGCGCCGCTGTCTTGCCCGTTACCATACGCATGTACTCGGCCACGGTGACGTCAGAGCGTTGCTCGAATGACATATCCAGATACTGGCCTTCGGTCAACGCCAGGCAGGTCTGCGTAAACAGATCCAACGCAGCCAGTGTCGTTTCGGCGGGGAGACCGCGGCGGGCCAACCGTTGTAGCGCGGCAAAGGCCAGCGTGTACATACCGTCGCCAACATTGATCGCTTGGGGGATACCCCACAGCTTCCACACCGTGGGCCGGTGGCGGCGCATCTCATCACCATCCTCGATGTCGTCGTGGATCAGTGAGAAGTTGTGGAGGATCTCCAACGCAGCCGCGGCGGGCATCGCACCGGCGGGGTCGCCGCCTACTTCAGCACAGGCCAATAGACAAACCACAGGCCGCAGCCGCTTGCCAGTTGGGAAATTCTGCTCGCGGAACGACTCATCCATCCAGCCCATGTGATAGCGCATCATATTGTAAAACGGCGCGACGGCTGGTTCCTCGTCTGTCCCTGTGTGTGATGTCATGGCACGCAGTTCTGTCTCGATACGCGGTAACCAGTGACCCAAAAACCCACTCAACTCGGTGTCATACACGTCGATTCCTCGTTTCGTTCTTACTCATAACGATTCAGGTACTGTAAGGGCGCCAGGTGGAGCGAGCTTCATCTTTTGGCCAGATGTTGACTCGCCCCACCTGGCGCCTCTACGCCACTTACACGATAGACGGTCTCGTGGAAACAAGCACGCCGGGCTGGCGCAACTGGTCGAGCGCGCCAGCGCCGCTACAGAACATGGTGATGCGCAATTCGGCAATGAGGGTCTCCATCTCGTCCACCACGGCTTCTACCGAATCTACAGCCCGTTTGAGAAATGGAGAGGCTAGGCCGACCAGGTCGGCGCCCAGCGCCACGCATTTGGCAACTTCCTGCCCGGTGCGGATGCCGCCGCTGGCAAAGAGGGGCAGGTCGGTGCGCCCTAATTCGGCGCAGACTCTTTTGACCGTCACCAGGCTTTCTGCAGTCGGGATGCCCCAGTCGGCAAAGGCGGCGGCCAGCCGGCGCAGCCGCTCGGTGGGGGCGCGATGCATCTCCACCTGGCTCCACGAGGTTCCCCCAGCGCCGGCCACGTCGATGGCAGCGATACCGGCCTCAATGAGCAGCCGGGCGGTCTGTACGCTGATGCCCCAGCCCACTTCCTTAGCAATCACCGGAACCCGCAGCGAGCGGCAGATCTGTTCGATCTTGCGCGCCAGGCCGCGCCAGTTGACATCTCCCTCAGCCTGGACCGCCTCTTGCAGCGGGTTGAGATGTAGGATCAGCGCATCGGCCTCGACCATTTCGACGGCGCGGCGGCACTCGTCAACCCCATAGCCGGCATTGAGTTGGACAGCCCCCAGATTGGCAAAGAGAAGCAGATCGGGCGCCACATCGCGCACGCGGAAACTCGCCACCGTCTCCTCCTGTTCGATGCCGGCACGTTGGCTGCCCAGCCCCATGGCCAGCCGCTGCGTCTGTGCTGCCTGCGCTAGGTTGCGGTTGATACGCTGCGCTTCGGCTGTCCCCCCCGTCATGGAACTGACGAGCAGGGGCGCCGCCAGTTGTTTGCCAAACAGATGCAGGCTGGTGTCGATCTCACTCAGGTTGAGTTCGGGTAACGCCTGGTGGACGAAATGATACCGTTCGAGACCAGTCGTCAGTTGGGGAAATTGTACATTCTCGTCTAGGTTGATGCGGATATGGTCCGCCTTGCGCTGGTCGATGGTCAACAGAGAGCCTCGCTTTGTCGGGCAACAGATCGTTGGGTTGATAGTATGCCACAATCTCGCTTGATTTCCGTAGGTTGCCTCCCGGCTTTCGCCGATCAAGGTCATAGCAGTGGCCGTTACTGCGGTGGTCCTGTACGAAAACGGTAGATAAGCTGGCGGCTTTCCCTCCGTCAGCCCGTCCCAATTTTTTGCGGAACAGTTCCTCGGTTAGAATCAACTCATGCACATCGGTGTACTTACCCACAATTATCCACGTTTCCCTGGCGACTTTAGCGGCACCTTTGTCGAAGCGCTCTGCCTGGAACTGGCGCGCCAGCACCACCAGGTTACGGTTTGGGCGCCGTATGACCCAGCCTACCAATTGAACGTAGAACGTAGAGCGCAGAACGTAGAACAGGGGGGCGTGTCCCAATCCCAAATTGATCTCCGCCTCTATCGTTACGTCTGGCCGGATGGGTTGCACCAGCTTGGTTATATGCGTTCGATGCAGTCGGACCTGGCGTTGCGGGTCAACACCTATCTGCTCAGCCCGGGTATGTTCGCTGCCGGGATCGCTCGGGTGGTGCGCGAGGCGCAGCAGAACAAACCGGATGTGCTCCATGCGCACTGGTTGCTACCCAACGGATTTATCGCCGCAGTGGCGGCACGGCGGCTTGACATTCCGCTGGTCATCTCGGTGCCTGGTTCGGATGCGCATGTGGCCGGCCAGAACCCGCTCTTCCGGGCGATGGCGCGCTTTGCCTTGCGCCAAGCTGACCTAGTGACTGCTAACAGCGCTGAATTGCGTGAGGCGGTGGTAACGATTGGTTCACAGAGGACACGGAGGGGTATAGAGAACACAGAGGCAGCAGCGGAAGAGCTACGGCGCAAATTCGATCTGATTATCTACGGGACCGACCCCGACGCCCTCAAGCCCGACCTTGCCGGCGTCGAGGCGCTCCGCACCCGGTTGCAACTCGCCACGGGTGATGCCTCCGGTCTCCCTACCGTTCTGCTCTGCGTGGGTCGCATGGTGCCCAAAAAAGGGTTTGATGTGTTGATCCGGGCGCTGGCCGAGCCAACGTTGAGCGACCGGCCAGTGGTAGCGATCATGGTAGGCGAGGGCGATGACAAAGCCGCGTGGCAACAGCTAGCCGAGGAACTTGGCGTCTCAGCGCGGCTACGCTGGGTGGGCAACGTGCCAAAGGACCAGATCGGCGTCTATTACAACCTGGCCGATGTGTTGATCAACCCCGCGGTCAGCAATCCGGCGGACGGGCTCAATGTCTGTGTGCTCGACGCCATGAGCTGCGCCAAACCAGTGATCGGCTCGAACGTGGCCGGCAACCCGCTGGCGATTGTGGATGGGGAGACCGGGCTGATCGTACCGGAGCAGGAGCCGGCGGCGCTGGCCCAGGCCATTGCCCGGCTGGTCGATGATCCCGGTCTACGGGCGCAGATGGGCGCCGCAGCTCGCCGCCGCATCGAGACCGAACTAGGCTGGCCCCATCTGGCGCGGCGTTATATCGAGTGTTTTGAGCGCTTGAAGATGAAGGCGTAGGGGTTGCTCAATTACGCCACCACCGAGTTCGACCCACCCAGGCATCGAGGCAAACGGCCATTTTCTTTATTCATCCCTCTCGCTGAGATGGAGCGTTGTTGCGCAAGACCTATCTCTGCTTGGGGGCAAACAACAGCAATTCGCCGATCTCTTGGTAGCCAACGACCGGGTAGAGCTTTGCCCCGGTGTGGCTGGCCAGCAGCACGGCACTCTTGGCGCCCCCGGCGCGATCATCCTCCAACATGCGGCACAACAGCGCGCGGGCGATCCCGCGACGGCGATAGGGCGGGCTTACGTACATATTCGAGCACCAGGTTGCCTCCCTGACGACGATGCTGCGCACCCAGCCGACCAGTTCCTCATCGATCAGTGCTACGTACTGGCGCAGCGGCGCATCCGCAGCAAAGTGTTCCGGCAGAATCTGGCGCGAACGGGCTGCCTTCGCCAGTCGTGCGGCCAGCTCCGCCGTCAGCACGCGCTCGATCCTTGCCGGCGCCTCAACCTGTGGCATCTGCGCCAGCGGGTGGACCATCAATGGTTCGGTCCGCAGCAGACGGTAGTCCAGTTCCTTAAACCGTGCGCGCAACGCTTCTTGTGGCTCCTGCAGCGCACAGATCATGCAGATGGAGAAGCGGCCGCGCGTCTCTGTCCGGGCAATATAGTCGATCTCCTCGGGTGGAACATTGTGGGCCACCCACTCCTCACCGCGGTAGTCGCCGCGCTTGCGCGGTGCGTCGCGCAACACCCACACCGGCCCAACTCGCTCGGCCAGGTAGGGGTGCGTAAAGCTGCGTGTGTATGCAAAGCCATGCACAAACACCTCAACGGCGCGATCAATTGCGGCCGGCGCTATCGCCACATTACCTGGCGTTTCCTCGCCCATTATCGTTGTATCCTCTCGTGCTGTTCGGTCGTGATGGGCCATTCCAAGTCAAGACCAAAGATGTTCCAGAGTTCTCGCAAAGTATGATAACATCGTACTCACTGGTCGATTGGCTATGTGGACATCTTATACCGAATCCTTCTGTTCACTTTCGGTACGCACCAGAGTCAAGCGGCGGTGCATACTGAAAGTGAACAACCGGCTTTCGTATTACCAGATTGTACAAGAATTTTCTTGGAATTGTCGAATGGATTCTCTCTCTTTCTATTCCAACAAACGCATCCTTATCACCGGCGGGCTGGGCTTTATCGGTTCCAATCTGGCGCGCCGGCTGGTGGACCTGGGCGCATGGGTGACGCTGGTCGATTCGCTCATCCCCGATTACGGTGGCAATCGCTTCAACATTGCGAGTTATGAGGATCGGCTGTGCGTCAACATTGCCGATGTGCGCGATCCTTACTCCATGCGTGCGCTGGTGCAAGGGCAAGAGGTGCTCTTCAACCTGGCCGGTCAGGTCAGCCACATCGATTCGATGACCGATCCTTTTGCCGACCTGGAGATCAACGCCCGCGCCCAACTGACAATCCTGGAGGCGTGCCGGCACGAAAACCCGGCCCTCAAGGTGATTTACGCCGGCACTCGCCAACAATATGGCAAGCCCGACTATCTTCCACTGGATGAGCGCCACCTACAACACCCCATTGACGTCAACGGTGTCAATAAGCTTGCCGGCGAGTGGTATCACATCGTCTATCACACCGCCTATGGGTTGCGGACGACCTCGCTGCGGTTGACCAATACCTATGGCCCGCGCCAGTTGACGAAACACAATCGCCAGGGCTTTATCGGCTGGTTTATCCGCCTGGCGGTGGAAGGCAAGGAGATCCAGCTCTACGGCGATGGCCGCCAACTGCGCGACCTGAACTATGTGGATGATGTAGTGGATGCCTTTCTGCGCGCCGGTGCAACCGATGCGACCAACGGCGAGATCTACAATCTGGGCGGCGAAATGCCCATCAGTCTCTACGACCTGGCCCATCTGTTGGTGGAGATCGCCGGGCGCGGCAGCGTTCGCCTCGTCCCTTGGCCGGCGGATCGCAAACAGATCGATATTGGGGATGTCTATTCGAGTTATGGTAAAATCGAGGCAGCCCTGGGTTGGCGGCCAACGACTGCGCTGGCAACCGGTCTGGAGAAGACGGTGGCCTACTATCGGCAGCACTGGCGGCGCTATTGGCCGTAAGGATCATTCGTTGAAGCCCTCAGGCCAGGGAACCCCACTCTGCCTCTGGGCGTTACTGGTAGCAGGCCGTGAATGAGCAGCATTGGAGTCAGCAACAGGTAGGGATTTCCCCCATATATTGCACACCCTCGATCCGATAGAATAGATGCTATTGTCGGGATTGGTCATCGTTCCCAGTCATGTTTTTGTAGCGCCCTCGGCTTTTTCGTTCACCCGGTGACGGAGCAGCCCCTCGTTCGCAGGGGGTCAGGCCGTCGAGTCGCACACGTAGTTGTTAGAAGTTGTCGAAAAGGTGGGTCCCACGCTGGTGCGATGCACCTGCAAGGTGCGTTGCACCTCATGATGTTTGGCGGCCCAGGTGCATCGCACTCTTCGAGTGCAACGCACCGACCCTTTTCAAACAGCCTCTTAAAAAGAATACGGTTATCCATGTGGAGTTGATAGTTGCGCCCTGTGCGCGATTGGCTGCACCAGAACAAGGAGAACTCATCTATGCGCATTCTGTTCGTTGAGCAACAGATCGCCTATGAGCCGCAAGGCATCATGCAGCTCTCGTCTGTCCTCAAGCAAGCCGGCCACGAGGTAGAACTGGCCATCGCCGCACAGGAGGACCCTGTTCAGGTTGCCCGTGACTTTGAGCCGGATATTCTCGGCTACAGTGTCATGACCGGTTCGCAACGCTATTATTTTGACCTCAACCTGCGCATCCGTGAGGCACTCAACGGCAA
>QEUW01000815.1 GCA_003577005.1 Chloroflexota bacterium
CGCCTCGATGCCGGCCTGCTCCTGGCCGACCTGGACCTCGACCCGCCCGGCCTCGACGACTTTGTCACTGTGCCCGGCTGGGGGTTCCAGATTGGCCGTTATCCCGTCACCAACAAACAATACCGACGCTTTGTCGAGGCCGGCGGCTACATCGACGACCGCTGGTGGCAGGATGAGGAGGGCCGTCGCTATCGTGATGAGGAGAACTGGGCCAAACCGAGGTATTGGGATAACCTGCGTTTCAACCGCACGACGCAGCCGGTGGTCGGCGTCAGTTGGTACGAGGCCAACGCCTACTGCGCCTGGCTCACCCACGACCTGCGCCAGGCCGGCACCATCACAGTGCAAGAGGAAGTGCGCCTGCCCACCCAGGCCGAATGGGAACAGGCCGCCCGCAGCCACGATGGGCGGGACTACCCCTGGGGCAGCGACTTTTTTCCTGCCAACGCCAACACTGAAGAGAGCAACTTGCAACAGACGACCCCCGTCCACATGTACGCCGCCGCTGCCACTCCTGAGGGTGTCTGCGACCTCAGCGGCAATGTGTGGGAATGGACCAATGATGTGGACACAGACGGTTTGCCGTGGCTCAAGGGCGGCTCATGGCTCTGGGAAGCGGACCGGGCCGCCTCGGCCGCTCGCCTCGGGCTCAGCCCTGTCGACGGGTACTTCAATCTGGGTTTCCGGTGTGTGGTCGTTCCCATCTCTCGTGCATCGTTCTGATTTCTGGTTGCTGGCTGCTGGTTTCTGGCCTTCTGAATTCTGAATATCGCTGCGCTCTCCTTGTGAGAGCGCAGCGATCCGGCCCCGGTGCGTTGCACGCAAAGCGTGCGATGCACCTGTGAGCGCACCACCGCTCACAAGGGCAGCGCACCGGGAGAACTTTTCCATCCACAGGTGCAACGCACCCTGCGGGTGCATCGCACCGGAGCACCTACTATGACCAAAGTCTACCGCCACCTCTACGAACAGGTCCACGACTGGGAAAACCTGCTCCTCACCTGGCGCAAGGCGCGCAAGGGCAAACGCGGTCGCCCGCCGGCCGCCACCTTTGAACAAAACGCCGCCGAACACCTGCTCGACCTCCAGCACGAACTGGCGACCCGGCGCTATCGGCCCGGCGCCTACGTCAGCTTCACCATCCACGAGCCAAAGCGCCGGCTCATCAGCGCCGCCCCCTTCCGCGACCGCGTCGTCCACCATGCCCTCTGCAACGTGATCGAGCCGCTCTTCGAACGCCGCTTTATCCACGACTCCTATTCCAATCGCATGGGCAAGGGCACCCACGCCGCCCTCGACCGCTGCCAGCACTTCGCCGGGCGCTACCGCTACGCCTTGCAGGGTGATGTCAAGCAATTCTTTCCCGCCATCGACCACGAACTGCTCGTGGAGACCCTCCAGGGGGTGATCGTCGACCCAGACCTGCTCCGGCTCTGCCAGACCATCCTCGCCAGCGGCGTGGGCGTGCTGGGCGAAGAGTACGACATGGTCTACTTCCCCGGCGACGACCTTTTTGCCATCAATCGGCCACGCGGCCTGCCCATCGGCAACCTCACCAGCCAGTTCTGGGCCAATGTCTATCTCAACCCGCTCGACCACTTCGTCAAACGGGAACTCAAGTGTCCGGCCTATCTGCGTTTTGTGGACGACGTGGTGCTCTTTGCCGACGACAAGGCCACGCTCTGGT
>QEUW01000221.1 GCA_003577005.1 Chloroflexota bacterium
TCTTGCCAGCGTTGATGGGCCTGATCGAGCGCCAACTGCGCCTGGGCTATGGCGTTGGCGTCCGGGTAGAGCGCGGCCAGTTGCGCCTCGGCAGTTGCGTTCTGAGCCTGGGCGCTGAGCAGGGCACTCGCTTCGGGCGGGGCAAAGGCGGCGTCGTAGGCGGCCTGGGCGGCATTGCGGTTGATGGTCGCCTGCTCCAGCCCAAACTCCGCCGCGGGCCGGTCTGTTGAGGTTTGATAGGTGCGCTGGGCCTGTTGCAGCGTGGCTTCGGCGTTGCGCAGAGCCGCTTCCAACGGAGCGATCTCGCTGGCGGGGGGCGGCGCCAACAGGGTAGTATACGCCGCCCGTGCGCTGATCAACGCCGCCTCGGCAGCCTGCACTTTAGCGGCGTCCGGCCCTTGAACGGTCTGGCTGTAGCTCAGTTGCGCCTGAAGATAGTCGGCATGGCGTTGGTCTGCCTCACGCTGGAGCTCACCGGGGTCGAGCATCGCCAGCACAGTGCCCGCCTGGACTCGTTCACCAGGGCGCACATACAGTTCGGCAATCCGCCCCGCTATTGGCAAGCCAAGGGCAACTTCGCGCGTGCCGATCACCGTCCCAGGGGCGGAGACGGTCTGCTGCACCGTGCCGCGCGTGACTGTGACAGTGGCGGGCGTATGGACAAGGGCGGCTTGCGCCTGAGTCGATGCCAGCGCGTGGTAGCGGAGGTAGCCGGCCACACCAGCCACCCCAATCCCACCGATCAGAAGAACAAGAAAAATCGTGCGTTTCATGCCCACCAATATAGCGGGCGCAGGTTGCGCGAGGGTGAAGCCGAGGTTACAGAGTTGTAATACGAAATCCGGTTGTTCACTGGACAATGATTTAGGGCAATAGCTCAGAACCTATGTCCAGTGAACAGAGGGATTTGGTATAGTTACGAGGCCACCAGCCGGTAGCCAATACCCGGCACGGTCAGCAGCAGCGTGGGGCGGTCGGGGTCAGGTTCGATCTTTTGGCGCAGCCGGCGGATGTGGACGTTGACTACTTTGTCGCTTTCGACATCGCCGTCATAGCCCCAAACGGCAGCCAGGATCTGGTTGCGGGTGAGCGCCTGGCCAGGGTGCTGGGCAAAATAGACCAGTAGACGAAACTCCAGCGGGGTGAGGTTGAGTACTTGTCGTCCGCGTATCACCTGCCCGCGCTGCCGGTCGATCACCAGGTCGGCGGCGAAGAGCAGGTTGGCGTCGCCGGCAAACTCGCCATAGGCCCGGCGTAACAGCGCCCGGATGCGCGAGAGCAGTTCGCGCAGGCTGTAAGGTTTGGTCAGATAGTCATCGGCGCCCATCTCGAGCCCCACCACTTTGTCCACCTCGTCGGCACGCACGGTGAGCATCAGGATCGGCTGGCGCAGCCCGGCCTGGCGCAACCGGCGACAACGGTCAAAGCCAGAGCCATCGGGCAGCCGCACGTCGAGGATAATCAGATGAGGGTGGTGCGCACAGGCGTAGGCTTCGCCCTCGGCGCCGGAAGATTTCCACGTCACAGAGTAGCCCTCGCGCGTCAAGGCTTCCACCAGGGCGCGGGCAATGGCGGGGTCATCTTCGATCAGCAGGATGTGTGTCTGTGGTTGCATGGCGCGGCTCAATCGTTCTTCCATGCCAGATAGTATACCATTTTACACGAGTTTTGCACCGAGAACTGGACTCGTTTTGTTGCAGGACGCACTCTGGCTGCCGGTTGGCCTGTCTCTTTTGCCCGACCTATGCTATCCTATAATCATCAATCTAGAATGGCTTGTGCAGAGAGGGCGAAAAATGACGGATGTTGAATATCAACAGTGGTGGCAATTGCATATCCGTGTGGCTCGCGGTGAACCGCTCGATGACACAGAACAGGCGCTCTATCGTGCCGGGATGGACGAACTTGATCGGGAAGAGGCCGAGCGACTGCAGCTTGCTTCACTGGCGCATTTACAGGAACTGCGCAACCAGGTACAGCGATTGACCCAGAGCCTCGTTCAATTAACCAAGCAAACCGAGTCACTCAGTAGTCGAATCGCAGCGCTTGAGCAAACATACCAGCAGTTGACCGGCTATCCATTGCTGTCGGACGCTAATGCCACATCCTAAGTTTGAGGTCATTCGTCGACTCTACCGTCAAACCTGTGGCTATTGTGGCGTCACAGAATCAGCTGTCGGCAGCGAAATGACAGTTGATCATTTCATGCCCCGCGTCGCCGGTGGCAGTGATGAATTGGATAATTTGGTCTATGCCTGTTGGAAATGTAATCAGTTCAAACATGACTTTTGGCCCGGCCCCGACGACCTCGCCCACCAACACCGTATCCTTCATCCGTTGCTGGACGATCTTGACATCCATCTTCACCCAAATGAGGAGACAGGGCGGCTTGAGGGACTGACCGCAACCGGCCGCTTTCACATTGCCGCGCTCCGCTTGAACCGCCCGCAGCTGGTCAAATACCGCTTGGGCCAGCAACTACAGCAAATGCTTCAAGAAAAACATCGTCTTTTGGAATTACAAATTGACGAGTTGCGGAAGACAATCGCTGCTCAAGAGCAGTATCTTGCTGCCTTGCAAGCGCAAATTGACCGCTTGCGCTCTACCCAGTGACGTCTATTGCTCGCCTTGATACGCGTACAGGGCGAGAAGCTGTCATGCGTATAGCAACGTAAGCGAGAATTATCCCGGACAAGCGCCTGCTATCCTCGTCAAACAGCGGCCTTTCTGGCATAATACACCTGCACCATTTCCTCTGGTCCCATGCCGCCTGGCTGGCAGAAGGGGCCTCCAAGCGGTTGTTGGCGCCAAACGTGCTGGATAATATGCAGACGCTCGATGGTCTACAATGAAGCGGATACCCGCGCCAATCTCATTGACCCCAAGCTCAATATCGCCGGCTGGACGCGCAGCCAGGTCACCCGCGAGCATTTCTACCGGCCTGATTACCAGTACACGGCCGGGCGCGTAGTGCTGCGCGGCGACCGCGCCGAGCGCCAGCCGCCGCGCCGGGTCGATTATCTGTTGCGCTATACCGACCCGCGCATCTTTCGGGTGCCCCCCTTCAGCCAGATGGGAGATGTGCGCGGCGTGATCCGGCGCTTTGGCGGCGCCCCGGGCCGTTTACGCCAGACGTTGGGCGACTTACAGCGCCGGCTCTATGCGATGTAGCGTGAAGCCCGCATTCCGGGAAAGGACCGCAATCGCGCTGAAGGGTCAAGTCTCTCTGGCCCTTTCCCGGAATGCAGGCAGCGCCAATCCTTCGCCCCCAAATCCTGGTGCGCTCTGGGGCATAGCGACATTTCCCTGATCTGGTTTCTGGTATATACTGGTGTTATGCACTGAATTCTGTACCAGAAAGCGTGTCAAAATGAGCACAAAAATCATGCCTGTGACCGATCTGCGCCGCGAGACCAGCGCGGTGATCCGTAGCGTTCAAGAAGAAGGGGATGTGGTCTACATCACCCAACATGGCCGCCCGGCTGCGGTCTTGCTCGATTACGAGCGGTATGAGGCGCTGGTAGCGCGGGCGCGGCAGCAGGGATGGCCGCAGGGCTATTTCGACCGCACCTATGGCGCTCTGGCCGATGAACCGTTGACTCGCGCGGAGCAGGGCGTGTTTGAAGTTTAGGCTACCATGCAGCAGCCTCCCGTATGAACACACTCACCGACACGACACCCGAAGCAGATGCCGTGCTTGTGCAGTTGCTGCGCCAAACCCCAGTCTGGCGCAAACTGCAATTGATGGGCCAGTTGAATGAGATGACGCGCACGCTGGCCTTAGGTGGTATCCGCCGGCAGTATCCGCACGCCACTGCCGAGCAAGTACAGCGTCTCCTGGCGGATCGGTTGTTAGGTGCGGAACTGGCAGCGAAGGTCTATGGCCCGCTGCCACAACTTACAGAAACAGCCGATGCCATCTGAAGCAATCGCCGTGACGCTGCTTCTATCAACAACTCCATTGCAACAAATACAAGAGTGGAGCTAAATTGGTTTCCTATCGGACGGCAGAGAGCGCTAACAATAGTACAGATTTGACTTTCTTCACCAATGAAGACGGTCATACGCTGCTGGATCGATTTACGCGCACGCTGCGCGATACCTATCTATTTGATGTCCTCGTAGGGTACTTCCGTTCGAGTGGGTTCTATCAGTTGTACGAATCACTGGAACCAATCGAAAAGACACGGATTTTGGTTGGATTAGGCATAGATACTGAATCCTACCAGGCACTGAATAGCTGTAGCCCACTGAACGGTCATTATGCCCAGACTGTGATGGACTTTGAATCGCACAGCAACGCCAAAAAGCAATTCCAGGATGAACTGATTCAGGAAGTAGAGGAGTCGCCCGAACAAGATCAGCGACTAGAGTTGGGTGTTCGTAAATTTATCGAGTTTTTGAAGACAGACTGTAGAGATCCTGAGCGAGACAGAGAAGAGGGAGGCAATGGTAAAAAGCTGGAGATTCGCGCCTATCCCTCACGGAATATCCATGCTAAAGTCTATATTGGGCGTTTTCACCCCGATGACCGTGACTACGGCTTTGTTATCACCGGCTCCAGCAATTTCTCTTACGCGGGTTTGGTTGCCAATCGTGAATTTAACGTAGAACTCCGCCAGCGCCGCGATGTAGAATTTGCATTGCAGCAGTTTAATGAACTCTGGAAAGAGTCGGTCGAGGTTTCCAAAGAATTTGTGGATGCCATCGAAAACAGAACCTGGCTCAACGATACGATTACCCCCTACGAACTTTATCTCAAGCTGCTCTACGAGTATCTGCAAGAGGACATCAATCTCCAGGACGAAATTGAGCCATTTCTGCCCGAAGGCTTTATGAATTTGCAGTATCAACGCCAGGCGGTGATCCAGGCGCTCAAGAAATTGGATGAGTACAACGGCGTCTTTCTGGCTGATGTGGTGGGGTTGGGTAAAACGTTTATTGCGGCCCAGATCTTACAACAACTGCGCGGGCGCATTTTGGTGGTTTGCCCGCCGGTACTCAAAGAGTATTGGGAAGAAAGTTTACAGGATTTTCGGGTTCCGGCAAAGGTGGAGTCGCTGGGCAAGCTGGAGCACGTTATCCGAAGTGGGACAGATCGGTTTGATTACATTGTGGTCGATGAAGCGCATCGCTTTCGCAATGAAGCCACCCAGTCATACGCCGATCTACTCGACATCTGCCGAGGGAAGAAGGTGATTCTGGTCACAGCTACCCCCATCAATAATACAATTGATGACATCTTCGCTCAACTGAAACTCTTCCAGCCCCCTAAAAACTCAACGATCCCAGGCATTCCCAATTTGGAGAGGTTTTTTGTAGGGCTGCGCAAACGTTTTGCCCATCTGGACAAGCGCGACCCAGAATACCGCCAGTTGATGGCGGAGGTTTCGCGTGAGATTCGCGAGCGAATCCTCAAACATGTGATGGTGCGGCGTACGCGCTCGGACGTGTTAACTTATTTCAAGGAAGACATGCAGGCGCAGGGGCTTGTCTTCCCGGAAGTGCAAGACCCTCAAAAGCTGGTCTATGAATTTGATGGTCATGTTGAATATGTGTTCAACCAGACAGTAGACCGGTTGCAGGAATTTCGCTACGCCCGGTATATTCCATTGCTCTATTATGTGGGGAGCAAGGGCCTGAGCGAATTTGAAAAGCAGCAACAGCGGAATGTGGGTGGTTTTATGAAAGGCATTCTGATCAAGCGGCTGGAAAGCAGTTTTTATGCCTTCAAAAAAAGCCTGGAACGCTTTATCCTCTCTTATGAGCGATTTATCGAGATGTTCGATCAGGGCACGGTTTATATTAGCAATAAGGTCGACGTCTACACCCTGCTGGATAACGACGATATTGAAACGCTCGAAGAGGCTATCCTTGCAGGCAAAGCCCAAAAGTACGCTGCAACCGATTTCACCACAAATTTTCGTACTGATCTGCTCCATGATCTGGCGATGCTGCGTGAGGTGTATGCGCTTTGGCAACCGGTTCACGAGGACCCCAAACTGGATCAACTGATCCGCAACTTGCGTGGCAACCCCGTGTTGGCCGATAACAAGCTGTTGATCTTCACCGAGTCCAAAGAGACCGGTGATTACCTCTTCGAACACTTGAACGCTGCCTTCCCGGGTGTAGTGCTCTTTTTTAGCAGCCAGGGGGGCAGGCACCAAAACAGTGTCCAGGAAGTGATTACCTGCCCCCCGGCGCTTGCGCGCGGTCTTGTTCAACAGAACTTCGACCCCAACCATCGCCAGCCGCTCAACACAATCCGCATCTTGATTGCAACCGATGTGCTGGCGGAAGGCATCAACTTGCACCGCGCCCACATTCTGATCAACTACGACCTGCCCTGGAATCCAACGCGCGTCCTCCAACGGGCGGGACGCATCAACCGGTTGGGCGCAAACCATCCCAAGGTCTTTATCTTTAACTTCTTTCCCACCAGCCAGGCTGATGCCCATTTGGGGCTAGAGGCGAATATCACCAACAAGATTCAGATGTTCCACGACATCTTAGGGGAAGATGCCCGCTATCTCTCTGATGGCGAAGAGATTGGCAGCCAGCAACTCTTCGAGATGCTAAATAAGAAGAACGTCTATACCGGTGAAGACGATGAGGGCGATTCAGAGCTGAAGTACCTCGAATTGATCCGTCAGATCCGCGATGAGCAACCGGCCCTCTTTGAACGCATCCGCAAATTGCCCAAGAAAGCGCGCTCCGGCCACCGCACGGCGCTGAGCGAGGGTGAGCAATTGGTTACTTTTTTCCGCCTGGGGAAACTCAAGAAATTCTACCAAAATCGGCAAGGCAACGCCCAAGAGATCACCTTTTTTGATGCAGTGAAATTGCTCGAATGCGCGCCCGAAACCCTGCGCGCCGCGATCCCCGCTGCCTATTACCACCTGCTAGAGACCAACAAGGAGCGCTTTCATCTGGACACCACTCAGGAAGCGGAGATCGGCAAGAGTCTCGGCGGCGGTCGCTCGAATCTAAACTATATTGAAGGTCGCCTCAAAGATAAAAACTTCCGCCAATACCCCAAATTCACCGACGACGATCTTGAATTTCTGGATGGCGTACGCCAGATGCTGGCGCAGGGATTGCTGGCGAAAAAGGTGGCGCAAACCATCAAAAAAGAGATCGAAACCACCCTCGACCCGCTGGCAGTGTTGGGGGTGTTGCGCCGCCGCATCCGCACCGTCGAAACGGCGGAAGGCGCCAGGCGCAACAGCAAGGTCAAGCGCGAAGTTATCCTGTCGGGCTATCTCCGGGCAGAGTAGCATCTCAATCCTGCTTGAATTGGATGCGGATACATGATATAATACTACACGTGTATTACACGTGTAGCGTTGCGTTGTATACCGGCCAGCAGGAGATAGATCATGCAAAAAAAGCTGACCATTACGATTGATGAAGAAGTCTATGAGGGACTGTATACAGTCATCGGTCCCCGTCGCATCAGTCGCTTTATTGAAGATCTCGTGCGACCGTACGTGATCTCACCCAATTTGGATGCCGCCTATGCCGAGATGGCCAGAGATGAAGCGCGCGAAGCGGAGGCGCTTGAATGGGCGGAAGTATTGGTTGGGGATGTAAACCATGAGACGTGGTGACGTGTGGTGGGTCAACTTTGACCCATCCGTGGGAGGCGAGATTCAAAAACAGCGACCAGCCGTCATTGTCAGCAACGATGCTGCCAATAAATATCTGAATCGGGTGCAAGTTGTGCCGTTGACCTCCAAACTTGGGCGCGTCTATCCAAGCGAAGCCGTTGTCGAATTTGCTGGCAAACAAGGGAAAGCGCTGGCCGATCAGTTGGCTACGGTCAGCAAGCAGCGCCTCATCCAGCACGCCGGTCGGGTGTCGAACGAGGAAATGCAGCAGATCGAACAAGCCATCTGCTTACAGCTTGGCATCGGCATGAAACCATGAGCAGCAAGTGATCTGAAGGATTGGCCGTGGATAAACAACAGGCACGAAATCACATCAAAGAGATTCTCGACAAGCCTTTTGACCAGGAACGATTCACCCACTTTGTCCGCAACCTGCTCAACGACATCGAACCCCGCGACAATCATTACCGGGGCATTAGCCTCTGGGAAGCCTACCGTGAACACGTTTCTCAATATTGGCGCATTGGTAGATACACCGACCCTGATGGTGAAACCCTCGACATTCTGATCGTCGAAACCAAAAGCCTGGCCAAGCTAGAGCGCGCCCGCACGTCGCTGCGCAATTTTGTCGTCCGCCACCTCAAACAATTTGAGAAAGAGGCAGCGCTCGTTGCCTTTTATGCAAGAGAGGACAACGGTGTAGACTGGCGTTTCTCCTTTGTCAAGATCGAGCAGGAAGCCGAGCAGGACGAAAAGGGCAAGGTCAGGCTTCGATCTGTGCTCTCGCCCGCCAAACGCTACTCCTATCTGGTCGGCCCATACGAACATTCCTATACGGCCCAGAACCAGTTGCTGCCGCTGTTGGAGCGAGACTATGCCAACCCGACGGTGGCAGAACTTGAGGCTGCCTTCAGCGTCGAAAAGGTGACCGATGAATTCTTTGAACAATACAAGGAGTTATACCTCAAGCTCTCCGAACATTTGAGCCGCGAGCCGTCGGTGCAGGCGATTTTGGCCCGAGCCAATCTGGATGTAACCCGTTTTACCAAAAAGCTGCTGGGGCAAATTGTCTTTCTCTACTTTGTGCAGAAAAAGGGCTGGCTGGGTGTGCCACCAGACGGACAGTGGGGTGAGGGCAATCGTCGTTTCCTACGCACTCTCTTTGACCAGGCTGCCAGCAACAACAAAAATTTCTACACTGAATCGCTCCAATATCTCTTCTACGAAGCCCTGGCCCAAAAACGGGTGGATGCCTTCTACCCGCGCTTCAACTGCAAAATCCCCTTTCTCAACGGCGGTCTCTTTGAAGCCGACTATGATTGGCGCAACGAGCGGCTGACCATCCCGAATGAACTCTTTAGCAACGACGAGCGTAATAAGGCCGGTGACCGTGGGACCGGCATCCTCGATGTCTTTGACCGCTACAACTTTATCATCAAAGAAGACGAACCACTGGAAAAAGAGGTGGCGGTTGACCCCGAGATGTTGGGCAAGGTCTTCGAGAATATGTTGGAGATCGCCGAGCGCAAGAGCAAAGGCGCTTTTTACACCCCGCGCGAGATCGTCCACTATATGTGCCAGGAGAGCCTAATCCACTATCTGGACAATGCGCTCAATGGCGACGCTGCTACCTACCGCGTCATCCAACGCGAATTCGAGCGGCTCTACGACCCCCGCCACCCCGTGCGCAACCGCCTGGAGACGCTGGACAGCGTCGAGGTCGTGCGCATCATCCAGGAGTCGTTGAAGTAACGAGGGTGTAGGAACCCAATTTGACCGCCAACGATGCTTACACACATACAGCGTCATACCACGGTCTCATCTTCATCGATTGCGCGGCGATAGGCTTGAATTGAAGCTAGCACTTCATCAAAGAGCGGATTGGCCTGATACATGCCGGCAAACTTTGCCCAAGGATGTTGGGTGTTGAGTATAGTTAGCTCCAGATTTGTTGACTCTACTTCAATTGGGACAATTTCAACTTGCTGGAGACGTTCTGTAAAACGTTGCTTCACACGGGCTATGGCTTCTTCGCGCGTTGCGCCCTCTGCCATACAATTGGGCCAGCCGATGACAGTTGCCGTATAGCGATGCGCCGCACCATTTTCTACTGTTACGTAATAGGTCATACTGTTCTCCGGTAAATTCCAAGCAGATGTCAACTATCCAGTTGTGATTGTACTATACTGTGCTGTGGGGTGGGAACGGGGCACCAGTGTTGGAATCGCTTCTTCCTCAACACGGCTAATCCACACAAACTCATCAGGGTATTGCGCATCAATCCGCAGATAGAGGGCTTCGTGGTCGGGATCATGGTCGATCAATTTGCCCTGATAGATTGCCACATACTGGCCAAAGTATTTTTCTTTGAGCACCGGGTGCAAGGCGATGTAGGTTTGCATTTCAGGCGTTGCTGCTGCATCGGACCCGGCTAGCTCGTTGATTTCTTCGCTTTCGTCCGGCCAGGCCTGGTTGACGAGCGTCTCAACCAAATCATCGATGTTTTGCTGGCGCATGTTCGCCAGTTGTTGCATTTTTCGGCCAGTTCTCCCGAAAATGTGACCGTGATGGGTGTCACCATCGTTCTGCTCCAGTCTTCGACAATCAGGATTTGCTGGCCAAGGCCAGCTACCACTTCAATAATTCGGATTACAAAGCGGCAGCGGTCTATACCCGCTCGGCATTTGAAAAGATCATACGCAGCTTCTGTGAGCGGAAAAAGAAGAAGATTGCCTTCAAATCAAAACTAAAAGACTATGACCCCCAGGATTTTTGGGATGAAGTCAGTCCTGTTGTTTCATCTGCTACAAAGTCTGCAATTGAAACCTATCGTAATCTCGTCCTCAACGCGTTCAGCCATTACAACACCGAAAAGCACGAAATCAAGACCGAATTGGCAAGCGCCATCAAAGCAGTAAATGATCTGAAATCAGAGCTGGACGCAATTCGATAGTCTTATTTGACGACTCCTTGCGCGTCGCAATAATTGCCCCTATTGCTCGGTTTGGAGCAGAAATTGCGCATACTCGACCAACTTTTGCTGATTCTGCTCATTGAGTCGTTTTGCGACGGTGGTCAACTTGTGAAAGAGTGCCGAATCAGGTGGGGGTTCGATGATGCCGGCCTCCTGTAATATCCGCTCGGGCGGCACGTGCAAGGCTTTGGCGACTGCCTGACAAAACCGCTTGCCGGGGCCGCGCTTGCCCGCCATGACTTCTGAGATCGACGTGGGTGACAGCCCAGCCCGGCGCGCCAACTCCCGTTGTGACCAGCCTCGCCTGTCCAGTTCTTTGTTCAAGTATACGGACAAATTGTTCGCCATATAGAAACATTATACACAACCAATGTTCTGTTTTATATGACATTTTGAACTTATTTATTGACAATCCTGTGGAAGTCTGCTATGGTATAGGTGTACTGTTCATCCGTACAAAGCATTCCACATATCAGAAGGAGAGTCCTATGTCCGTCGAACCGCTCGAAAAGGTCATCCATCTGTGGGAAACGGAGAAGATTACTTTGCCACAGGCGATTGGCAAGATCCTGGTGTGGCTACGCCACATTGAGGCGCGGTTGCGCAAACTCGAAGCGGCTCAACCGCGTGCAGATGACCGGCCCTCAGACATGCCTTGATTCGCTGCCACAAGGAGTCAGCTTGCGCCTCAAAGACCTCCGGGAGGTGGCCGCAGGAGCTCCCGAATGTCCCGAATCTCGCCGGCCACGGGGGCCCATTGGGCGCGGAGGTCTTTGTTCGGCTGCCCCAAATTTCGGACACACCCGCCCCTGGTTTCGTCATTGACAAACCGGAACAAACGTTCTATAATGGCGCTTGCTATTTTCGCCACGGCGCAGCCATCGTGCGTCCTGCTCACCCCCTGGGCGAGATTCGACCAGCGTGGTGCGTCATCCAGTAGGGAAAACGAGGAATCAAATGCAATCTGAGCAGATAGGCAGGCCCCCCACCCAACCCGACGGCTACCTCGCCCTTCCCCCCGCCGGCAAGGGGCCCGGTGTGTTGGTCCTTCACGCCTGGTGGGGGTTGAACGGCGCCATCAAGGCTTTCTGTGAGCGCCTGGCCGAAGCCGGTTTTGTCGCCTTCGCCCCCGATCTCTATCATGGCCAGGTCGCCGACACCATAGCCGGGGCGGAAATCCTGGGCAGCGCGCTCGACGCCAACCACCTCCAGGCCAAGAGCGAGGTCGCAGCGGCAATGCGGTTTCTCAACGAACTGGCTGGGCAAAACGGGGCCAAAGGGCGTCCCGGCCTGGCTGTGATCGGCTTCTCGCTGGGCGCATATTATGCGCTCGACCTTTCGGTCGCCGAACCCGAACAGATCCGCGCCGTCGTTCTCTTTTACGGGACGGGGCCGGGGGATTTCAGCCGCTCGCAAGCCGTCTACCTCGGTCACTTTGCCGAAGAGGATGAGTATGAGCCGCAAGCCAATGTGGATGAGTTGGAGGCGGACCTGCGGCTGGCTGGACGCCCGGTGACGTTCTATCGGTATCCTGGCGCTGGGCACTGGTTCTTTGAACCCGACCGCGCCGATGCCTACAACGAAGCGGCGGCCAACCTGGCCTGGGAACGCACGCTGGCGTTTTTGCAGGGTTCCCCAGGCGACTGAATCTGGTCAATGCGAGGCTGCATTGATTTGCAGCAGGAACACAGAGAACACCGAGGAGACGCCGAGCATACAGAGGGTTTTGTCCACAGAACGAGCCATCGCGTTCTCCTCGGTGTTCTCTGTGTTCCCTCTGCGCTCTGGTATGATAAAAGTCAGTGATAGAATCGGCTTCGGCCAAACTATCAAACAGGCAAAGGATGGTGAAGTTCGTCTGTGCAAGTAGTCAAAGAACA
>QEUW01000222.1 GCA_003577005.1 Chloroflexota bacterium
ACAAGACCTCCGGGAGGTGACCAGAATCAACTTTGTCAACCAGGCAATTTCTGGTCACCTCCCGGAGGTCTTGTTGTGTTCATCCCGTAAAGTTTCGTTCTCATGTTGGTGAATATTCTATACTATATCAAAAATGCATCAAGAATCATGTTATGCAAGACACAGGCTGGCTGTGTCCCAGGACACAGACACAAGCGGCTGACCCACATACCGTAGGGCAAAAGGAGAGGCGAACATGAAGCTCAATCGTCACAGGCAGCACCCGCTTCGAGGGCTGATCCCAGCCGTTGTCAGCTTTCTCATAGGCGGGGTGTTGTTGTTATCGTTGCAGCTCTTTCTCGTTGTAGCAGCGGCCAAGCCCACGTTCGCAGTTGAAGCGGATGCGGGTGGAGACACTCACCCTGGGTGTACCGGGATAACCACGGTTCCTGGCCAGGAATGTATCACCCTGGTGGAACTCTTTAGCCAAACTGACGGCACCAACTGGATCAGCAACAGCAACTGGTTGGTGTTCGATAGCGGTAACGCGCCGTGCGACTGGTACGGTGTGACCTGCCACGAAGGCCGTATCAGCGAGCTGGCGCTGGCAAGCAATCAACTGAGTGGCACGCTCCCCCTTTCGCTGGGAAACCTGGATGGGCTGACGCGGTTGCGGCTGGAAAAGAACGCGCTAAAAGGGCGTATCCCGCCAACCATCTGCAAGTTGACTCCGGGCCTGACCGACCTCAGTCTCGCCTATAATGCACTCTTTACAAGATGGGCGAGTGTGGAACGCTGTCTGCAACCGCATGAGAACGACTGGCCGGCAACGCAGACAACAATGGTGACGGACCTGCGGATCACAGAGTTCTTCACCGATGCGCTGCGCCTCGCCTGGACGCCGATTCCTTACAGCGCTGACGGCGGCTACTATGAGATTGCGGTAGCCACTGCCATCACTGGCCCTTTCACCGTACAAGGCCAGACAATCGACAAGAGCAGCTCTACCTTTCTGGTGACCGGGCTTGAACCAGGCCGCACCTACTATCTAACGGTGCGTTCCTACACATCGCCACACGGCGACCAACCGAGTGCAGTCTGGAGCAATCCGGCCCGGCTCGTTGGTGTCACCCCGGCGACAAGCGGGCGCGTGCTGGTCGCCGGCTATTTCGCCGCCGACAACGATCTGGCCGACCAGATTGACTTTGTGGTGGAGCGCTTCCGTCTTGGCACCCATCTCAACCCCAATGTCCAGGTGGTTCTGCTCATCGATGGCCGTCAGGATGGCGATACACACGTTCTGGAGATTGCCGGCGGCCAGATTACACCAAGTGATGCGGTTATGCAACACTGGGGTGTGAACGAACTAGACACCGCCGACCCAACGGTGTTGGCCTGGTTCCTGCAACACGGTCGCACCCAGTTCCCGGCGGAACGCTCCATCGTCACGCTGATCGGTCACGGGGTTGCGCTTGCGCCTGAGATTGTCTGGGGGCCGTCCGCTGTGCAGGCTGCTCAACGGGACCGCCCTTCCAATACCATTCCCCCCTTACCCAAAGAACATGACCATACACCATCCGACATCACCAACCGTGGCTACATGAGCGCGGTCGATGTTGGCCAGGCGCTCATGGCCGCTACCGAGAATGGGGCCAATCCTTTTGATGTGATCTTCTTCGACCAATGTTTCCAGGGTAATCTCGATGTGCTGTACGAAGTGCGCCAGACGGCCAATGTTTTTGTCGCCTCGCCCAATTACGCCTGGCTGGCTGCGGCCTACCACAAGTACCTCACCCAACTTACCCCCACCTCAACGCCCGAAGAGATCGGCCAGGCCATTATCGATCTCTACCAGGGTTCGCTCGACAACCGCCACCCCAACACCATCTTCTGGGTGCGCAGCGGCGATATCCAGGCCATTGCGGACGCGGTCAGTGAGCTGGGGGATGCGCTCCGAACCGCCACCCAAGCCGGAGAGAATCAAAAGATCGCCAACGCGGTCCGCCAGAGCCAGTACGTCGATACCACCCAATGCGGTCGCCAAAATCTCCAGCTTGGCCCACCCGACGAACTGATCGGCATCGAGAGCCTGGGCGCTCGCCTCCAGTTCGAGTTTGGGACCGGCGATCCATACGGGGTTACGACCGCGCTCGAGGCACTCCGCACGGCCATGCAATCCGTCGAAAAACGAACACGCATCGGTCACCCCTATATTGCGCCGGATGAAGTATGGGACTACGGCAACACGTTGACCGTCCTGGCGCCGCTGCCACGCAATGCGCCGGCGGATGTCGCCTGGCGCGCCAGCCTCTACCGGGCGGATACGCCTTTCACCGCCACCTGGACCATTGACCCATCTCAGACCGTTACTGTCACTGCCAGCCTCGCCTATGTGAAAGAAGGGAAGTGGGATGAGTTTCTCGCCGAATGGTACCTCGATCTGGCGCCGACGGTCGGCCAGTGGTGTCACTATATCCCGCCGGAACAGGTGGTGGCGGACGAGGCGGAGACGCTTTCGCTCACCGTGACCTTGAGCGGCCCGGGTAGCGTGCAACTCAACTGGACACCGACCGACGATAGCTCCGCCGCCGGCTACTGGCTCTACCACCAGGGACCGTATGACATTAGCTGGAGTGGGCGCCGGCGGCTTCAAGCAGATCAGAATTCGGTCACGCTGGCCGGGCTGGAAGCAGGCGCGCACAAGTTCGCTCTGTTGGCCCGCAACACCGACGAAGAGCTTGTCGGTCAATCCAACGAAGTTACAGTCGAAATTCACACTGGCGTGGATGGCGAACAAAGGCTCTTTCTCCCGCTGGTCGCACGCTAAGATTCATTAGCAATTGTCAATTGACAATTGTCAATTGACAATTGCTAATGGCCAGATCATCACAGCAAGCTGTCCACCACATCCAATGGACCCACTATCCCTTGATCTCCTCAGCCAGAGATGCGCCCGTTGTCTGCGAATCGACCCGCGTGGCGCTTGCGAACCCTGTCGTGAGTTGCTGCGACGGGCGTTCTGCGAATGCAACGATGCAGCTTGGGACGCAGTCATCGTGTACTTGTGGCCTCTGGTCCTCCACTGGCTTCACAGTACCCGGCCAGATCTGTCACCGACCGCAGCCGAACAACTTGGCTACCGGGCGGTCTGGCAATTCCACAGCCGCTACATCCATCGCCCCAACCTCGCCATCTATTTCCCCACCTTCCAGGCGCTCATGGATGACCTGCGTCTAAGGTGCGTTGCACACGCAGTGTGCGGTGCGCCTCTGGCATCGGGCGCTTACTATCAACAAAACGGATCCAAATCACACACAACGTAGGTGCGGTTTCTAACCGCACGTTCTTGATCGTCACCACCACTGCGGCCAGAAACCGCACCGACTTCCTCGCCATTTGTGCGGGGTCCGTTTTACTTTCTCTAGCACCTTCTAGGCGCCGTGCAGCATTGTTTGGCGTCAATACGACGCGAAAGTGACGCGATTATTACCCGCAAAGGCCATAAATATCCTCTGCCGCTCGCTATCATCAGATGCAGGTAACGGTGAACTATGTACAGCAGAGGAGCTATACCCATGAAAGCCAAAGCCTTATTTTACATCCGTCTCAGAGACGGGCCATCCGTTCAACGCTCTACGCCTTGCGAGTTTCCCCACCTCTTCGCTGATTCGTCTTCAGCCAGACGATGGCGGCCGACTCGTCGTTGGCTCCTTCCCATGTGTCTGTTCCTGACTTTGTGCATCCTGGGTGTTGGGGGAATTCACCTGTTTTTCTAGGCAGTTATATCACTTTGTTACTTGAGCAATCCAGAAGGAGATCACGATGATATACCGAAAATACACTTCCACTTACGGGGCAGCGCTGTTCATCGCCGCCCTCTTGACCCTGCTGGCGTCTTTTCTACCTGTTACGCCAGCGTACGCTGCACCAGCGGCGCAAGCGATTACGACGACCGTCGAGTTGACCGCCGTCGCAGACGCCCGTACTCAGAGCGGCAGCCCAGACACGAATTTCGGCAGCGGCTTGCTCTGGGTAGGGCATCCTAATGTTCACTATGCGTTTGTCCAGTTTGATCTGTCTGTGTTGCCCGCCAATGCCACGATTGACGCGGCCGAATTACGTCTCGATTATACCGGTGTCTACACTGTGCCCAACACCGTCGAACTTGGGCGTGTGGATGGCCCGTGGGACGAAGCCACCCTCACCTTTGGCCTGCCCCAACCGGCCATCACCTGGGGCGGCCCGGTGCAGACGGTCAGCAGCGCTGGTCTGATCCACTGGGAGGTTACTGCGCTGGTGCGGCAGTGGTACACCGGCAACCGGCCCAATCATGGTTTTGGCCTGCGGGGGCTAGCTGGGCCGCTCGTCTCTTTCCGGTCGCGCGAGAGCGTCGGCGGCGAGCCGACGCTGGTGATCACCTACACCATCCCGCCCGATGAAGGCGGCCCCCGGCCCGACCTGGGCGATGCACCCGACAGCAGCAATAGCCTTGGCATCGCCAACACGGCCTATGTCGGTGTCCCTGGCAATTTCCCCACAGTCTGGGGCAGCACGCCCGCGGGCCAGCCGGCCGGCCCACGCCACGCCAACCAGAGCGGAGAAGGTATCCTGGGCACCCATCTCTCGCGCGAGATCGAAGCCGACAGCGGCCCTGACCAGGACAACGGCCACAACAACATCCTGGACGGCGGCGCTGACAACGCCGACAACGACCGCGGCGACGATGGCTGGCGCAACCGCAACATCCGCTTCTTCGACTGCCGGCGCCAGACGCTCACGGTCCGCGTGAGCAAGGCCCCTAACGCCACACTCAACAGGATGTTTCTCAACGTCTGGTTCGACGGCAGCCGCGACGGCGACTGGGACGATTTGGCCCCGTGCCAGCCCGACGATGGCGGCCCGGCCCAGGCCAGCTACGAGTGGATCGTGCAGGACTACATCGTCGATATGACCGCCATTCCCGCGGGTGGTTACCTCGACTTTCAGGTGAACACCGAACGTGTGCTCAACGCCACCGAGGGCCGTCCCCATTGGATGCGCTTTATGCTCAGCGAGGCGCCGGCCATTGCCCCACCGGGCAATCTTCCCGATGGGCGCGGGCCCCATCCAGACGATGCTCCCGGCGGCTACCAGTTTGGCGAAACCGAGGATGTGAAACAGACGCCGCCGCCCCCTGGCGAAGAAGGTGTGCTCGTGCTCGAGAAGCGTGTGGACACCGAGACCCACCCGGTCCTCTTTGGCGACATGGTCACCTACGAAATCGTGCTGCGCCACGACGGCGGCAGCCAGCCGATCCAGGCCCAGGTGCGCGACGAACTACCCTACCCGCTCCATATCCACCCGCAGATCGTGAACGGTGCGCTGAGCTATGCGGTGGTCGAAAGCCCAACTGGAGGGGCCGGCCCGCTGTTGGCGACACTGGAACTAAAGACACATCCCTTTCCCCAACCGCCCACGCAGGTGATCAAATGGCAGGGGACGCTGGCACCCAACAGCGAGATCAAGCTGACCTTTGATGTACACGTGCTTCCGCTTTGCGGCCCGAACGAGCAGACACAGACGATCATCAATCGGGCCGAGGCGCGCCCCAGAAACGGCGCAGCTATCACGGATGAGGCGAGTTTCGCCGCTGCCTGCCCCGGCTATGATGGCATTGTCATCACGCAGTATAGCCCCATCACAGATGCGCTCGACTCACTGCTCGACTTGCAAAGTCTGCCACTCCAGGCCGAGATTCGCAACAATGGTCCCCTCACGGCAACGGTGGCGCTCTTCCACAGCCGCTCGACCAATCTGCCCGGTGCGGCAGGCGAAGCGGCAAACGAAAGACGTTTTCTGGAACGGGTGGCGCTGTCCCCAGGCGCAACGCAGCGGGTCGATTACACGTTGCGCATGGAAAGCGAATTCACCGACGAGCTGAGCCTGCCTGACGACTACGCCGTAGCCAGCAATCTCTCCTTCTGCATCCTGCCTGGCGGCGACGACTACGGCGACAACAGTTGTCCCGACCAGCAGCTCTACCCGCAGCTCTGGGGCCAGGCCGGGCCCATCACCTTCACCGTCCGCCCCAACGACCTTGGCGACGCGCCTGACAGCACCAACCATGCCGGCGTGGCGATGGCCGCCTATCCCGGTGTGATGGGCAACTTTCCTACCGTATTCGATCCAGCGCTGGGCCAGCCGCAAGGCCCGCGCCACCGCCATCCGCGCCCCTTCCACCTCGGCGAACGGGTCAGCCGCGAGGTGGAAGCCGACCTCGGCCCTGATCAGGACCCGCAGAACAACATCGAACCCACCGCGAATGTGGCTGATCTGGACCGCTTCGACGATGGCTCGCGCCTGACCAATCTGGCCGATTGCCAGCCCGCCACGGTCGAGGTGCTGGTCGCGATCAGCCCGCAGGCGTGGAACTGGTTCAAGGCAAAAGAGCAGCCCGCCTATCTCAACGTCTGGGCCGACAACAACCGCGATGGCGATTGGGAGGATGGCTTCACCTGCCAGTCACCAGCCGGCCAACAGGCCGATGTAGTGGAACACATCCTCATCGACCAGCCCATCGATGTCATCGCGCTTGGCCCTGGCCTCCACCCGCTCACCTTCCAGACGGACCGGGTGCGCTGGCCGGCGCAACTGGCCAACCGGCCCTCCTGGCTGCGTTTTACCCTGAGCGAGCAGGTCTCGAACAAGACCCTTGTCTACGGCGCTATCAACTACGGCGATGGCCGTGGCTATGCAACGCCCTTCCAAACCGGCGAAACCGAGGACAGGCTGCGCCAACCCCAGGGCGGTGGTCATGACGGGCCCGATCTGGCCGTGAAGCTGGCCGGGCGGGTGACGCCCGACGGGGAGCAGGCGCAGTTCAAGATCGAGGTTTCCAACCGTGGTTCACAACCCGCCAACGGGGCGGTGCTGACCTTCCAGAAGCCCGAACCCCTGCGCAACCAGGAGATTGTGTTCTTGCGAGCGCCGGGTATTCCCAGCAGCGACATCGAGGACACCGGCGATGCAATCCAGATGCTGCTACCCTACGTCGAGCAAAACAACATCATCGCTATCCTCATCGGGCTGGCGGTCCCGGCGATGGATGGCGGCAGCAAAGACGCTGCCTATTTCACCCGGGTGCAACTGGACGGCGACATCGACACGAGCAACAACGAGGCCAGCGCCGTTCTGCGCGGGCAGCAAGGTCCACCGCTCATCGGCATCTTGATGGACTACGCCGATGATGCGCTGGCGGATGCACTGATCGGCGGGCGTGCGGTGACCTGCCAGACCAACCCGACGCTGGCCGGCCAGGCGGCGCCCAACAGCATGGTGGAGATCGTGATCGACGGCGAGGTGACCGGTATCGCCCAGGTGGACGCCAATGGCCGCTTTGTCTACAGCACCCATCTTGGGGATGGTCTGCACCGCATCCATGCTCGCTACCCTGCACAGGTGGAAGCTGGGGCCAGCGACGTGGTGACAATGCTCGGCGAAGAGCCCATCTACTATCTGCTGCTCAAAGTGGGTGGGGAGCTGCCTATCGACCCGCTGAGTCTGACCTTGACCGACAGCCAGGGACGCACCGTCCGCCCGGTGACATTGGGCTTCTCGTTTGGGGAAACTCAGAGCGGTGTATTTCTGCGCAGCGGAGAGAGCTATACCCTAGGCATCGACCGCTGCGGGTCTGACCCCAATGTGAAGCTGGCCATCGAACTGGAAAACATGCACATTTCCAGTCTCCTAGGCGACCCCGACGGCGATGGTCGCTACACGGGCGCCTTCACCTTCGACCCGGGTGTGCAGGCAGCAGGGGCAGCCAACAGCCAGTTGCGCCTGCTCGTCACGGCAGGCGGTGCTGAACAGAGTTTTGTGCTGGCTCTGCACTCGTTAACACCCGCCATCGTCCGTGACGCCGGCACCGGCCAACCCCTGCCTGGCGCCACCGTAACCGTGCTCGCGCTGGCGAGTCTGGCGCAGCTTGAACCACAAATGACCGACGCTGATGGCGGCTACAGCTTTAGCGTGCCCAACGGCGTCTATCGTCTGGTCGTCACGCTCGACGGCTATCAGCCCTACCGCACGGGCGAGATCACGGTCGATAACGGGCTGCTCGCTCAAGACATCGCGCTGACGCCCTCGGTGAACGACGCCACCACGCACATCATCGCCATCGATGAGCACGGCTTCGCACCGGCAGCTCTAACCATCGAGCCCGGCAGCGTGGTCGAATGGGTCAACGTCGGGCTGGATGATCACTCAGCCACGGGCCCGGGCTGGACCAGCGGCTCACTGGCAAGCGGAGAGAGCTACAAACGCCGGTTGGATGCCGAAGGAACGTTTGGCTACCACGATGCCGATCACCCGCTCAATAGCGGCACCCTCATCGTGGCAGTCGAGGAGAATGAGTTACCTGTGGCCCGTAGCGAGGTCTTCTTGCCGTTGGTGACGAAATGAGGTGGGGGGGCGTCTAGCCTTTCTTAGTGCCTATCCGAATAACTCTGCGACCAACTCCGCTCGCAGGTGTAGTTGTTGGACCCGCAACCGTTATTCGGATGGGCTCTTAGCTGCACCGGCGCTGTCCCGAAAAAAAGCGAGGCTTCCCGCAGAAGCCTCGCTTTTTTTGGACAAGGTTGGACAGGCTCGACCGCCTACTTGAGCAGATGTTTCTGCAATTTCCCCATTGCGTTGCGCGGCAGCGCATCGACGATGTGAATCTCCCGGGGCACCTTGAAGCTGGCGAGCTGGGTGCGGCAGTAGGCGATGAGGGTCTCCTGGTCGATGCTTCCTGTACAGACCAGATAGGCCGCCGGCACTTCACCCCACTTGGGGTCGGGTTTGCTGATGACCGCCGCTTCGGCCACGCCGGGGAAGGTCGCCAGCATCTCCTCGATCTCGCGCGGGTAGATGTTGAAGCCACCGCTGATGATCAACTCGTGGCGCCGGCCCAGCAGCGTGACGTAGCCGCTCTCTGGGTCCTGGCGGGCGACATCTCCGGTGTGAAACCACTGGCGACCCACCGCGTCGTGGCTAAAGCTGGCCGCCGTCTTCTCCGGCGCCTGCCAGTAGCCCAGGAAGACATTGCCGCCGCGGATGAGCAATTCGCCCGTCTCACCGGGCGGAACATCGCCGTTCTGGTCGTCCACAATCCGCATGGAGACACCGGGCAGGGGCGTGCCTACGCTGCCCGGCACCCGTGGACCGGCGTAGGGGTTGCTCAGGTTCATGCCGGTCTCGGTCATGCCGTAGCGCTCGAGGATCGTGTGGCCGGTGAGTTGCTCGAAGACAGTCATCGTATCAGCGGCCAGCGGTGCGCTGCCGGAGCAGAAGAGACGCATCTGGCTGAAGTTCTGCCTGGACAGCTTTTGCAGTTCCTCGACCAGCCGCACATAGATGGTGGGCACGGCGAAGAAGAGCGTGGCCGCACCGCTCGTCAATTCGGCAATCGTGGCGGAGCAGTCAAAACCGGGCCGCAGCAATACTGTGGCGCCCATCGCCAGCGCACAGTGCAGACCGACAACCAGGCCGTGTGTATGAAAGAGCGGCAGGCAGAGCAAGAGCCGGTCGTCCTGTTCCCACGCCCAGGCCGAAAGCAGGCCGGTCATGGTCGCCATGACATTGTTGTGGCTGATCATCGCGCCTTTGCTGCGCCCGGTCGTGCCGGAGGTGTACATGATCAACGCCAGATCGTCCGCTTCGACCAGCGGCCACGGTTGATTTTGGATGGCCAGTGACGGTTGGCCATCGCTCATTTCTTGCCACTGCGCAAGCTCCTCGGCCAGCACGATTGCTTCCACGGCTGCTTTGTCGTCGGGCAAGAGTTCGTCAAACAGGAAAAGATGTTGGCGCTCGGTGACCAACAGACGCGGCGCAGCGTCGGTGAGGATGTGGCTGAGTTCGAGCCGCCGGTAGCGCAGGTTGATGGGCACCATCACCGCGCCCAGACGGATCACGGCCAGATAGGCGATGACAAACTCGGGCCGGTTGCTGAGAAAGAAGGCAACGCGGTCGCCATTGCGCAACCCCCAGGCGGCCAGACCAGCGGCCAGGCGGTCGGCCGCATTGTGGAGATCAGCGTAGGTATAGCGGATCTCGGCGCCCGTCTCGTCGACAAAGTGCAGCGCCTGCTTGTCGGGCGTGCGCTGGCAGGGGATGGCAAAGAGATCGTGAAGGTTCATACAGAACTCTGGATGATGAAGTTATACTAAAAAAGGATTCCGGACACGTACATTCTCGTAGATCTGTCCGGTATTCAGATCTTCCGACCAGACCACTGAGCAGCCAAGCCGCAGTGCGCTATGGATGACCATTGCATCCCAAAATGAGATTGTATATCGCCGGTGGAGTTGAATTGCCTCGATCACATCCTGTCCTCCAGGGGCAAAGAGCTTCCATTGCGCCAAATCGGCTACAATTTGTGCGGCATAATCGGGCTGAAGCGGCTGTGCGATCTTACGAACCGTAGTAACATAGAACTCCTGTAAAACCTGGATGCTGACACAACCCTTGTCCGAGCGCCATAGAGATTGCACCAGACTCTTCGCTCGCTCATGCTTGGCTGGTGAAGCTCGATCATATGCATAAACCAAGATATTGGTATCCACAAACTCAAGCATTGGCGTCACGCTCGTGAAGGTCTTCGCGCTTCCAGTCGATATGATCGTTCAGTCCAAAATCAAAACCTTCTTCTAACCAGCGCAATTGTCTCTGTTTGGCTTCCAAGTAACGATCTTCCTGTTCGACCAACGCCCGCAAGGCTTCGACCAATAGGCCAGAGAGAGAGATATGGCGCTCCACTGCAAGCCGCTTCGCCTTGTGCAGAAGCTCCTTTGGGAGCGCCAAGGTCACATTCTGTTTTTCCATCGGTAACCTCCACGCCAACAGTATAGCACGTATTTACGTGAAGAACAAGCTTCACTGTAAGATCTGTTCCAGCACATCCATCCCCCGCTCCACCAGCGCATGATTCGCCTGCGTCCCCATGTGGCCGATGCGGAAGGTCTTGCCGGCGAGCGGGCCGTAGTTGCCGCCGACGGCCATACCCTGCTGGCGCAAGGCGCTGTCTAGCTGCTCCCAGGTCCATCCCTGCGGGATCTTGGCGCAGGTGACGGTGGGTGAGGCGATCTCCTCACGCTGCGGCCAGAGCTCGACGCCCATTTTGCGCAAACGTTGCCGGCACTCGCGGGCAACGTTCTCATGTCGTTCATAGACCTGTTGCATTCCCTCTTCCAGCAGCCCATTTATCGCTACACGAAGACCGGCAACCCCTGCCCAGTTGTGGGTGTAAGGCATGTAGCGTTGTGTCATGGCCTCTCGCCACGGCGCAAGGGCGTCATAACCGGCATAGTTGATCTCCTGTATCCGCGCCCAGGCCCGCTCGCTGACACTCACCATCGCCAGGTCGGCGGGCAGGCTGAGCACCTTCTGGCTGCCAAGCAGCCCCAGGTCGATCTGGTTCGTATCCACGTCCACCGGTACGCCCCCAGCGCTGGCGACAAAGTCTACGTAAAAGAGCGCATCTACCTCACGGGCGATCTCGCCCAGCGGCCTCAGCGGGTTGAGCGTCCCGCTGGGCGTCTCGCAGTGGACGGCGGTGACCAGGTGCGGGCGGAAGCGCCGCGCTGCGGCTCGTACCTGGTTCGGGTCGGCCACACCGTCGTAGCCAAAACCGACGGTCTCCACCTGCATCCCCAGCGAGCGCGCCATATCGCCGATGCCGTAGCCAAAGAGACCGGTCGCCACGGCCAGCACGCGATTGCCCGGCTGGAGCAGACTCTTGAGCGCTCCCCACAGCGCCAACATTCCCTCACCGGTCTGAATGGTGACGCTGTTTTGTGTCCCCAGAATCTTTTGCAATCCTTGCTCACACTCCGTGTAAAGCGTAAAGAACTCTTCTTCCAGGTCCGAACTGCCGTAGTCGATCTGATAAACCGACCGCACTGCCTCCGGCACGGAAACCGGGCCAGGCACGAGTGGAATCTTGTACGTCTGCATTGCGACTCCTTTGACGAGTGAGGCAAAATCAGCCACCCGGTGTTATAATGATCTTGAACATGCTTATGGGAGACGATAGACGCTGGTTTACCGTCCACCTCCACCACCTGTTGTCCAACCATGACTGACCCAATTCTACCTGCGATCCAGTCGCTCAACAAACTCTTTCTGGCCGGGCCGTTTGGCAGCGGCAAGACGACGCTCGCCATCGAGCGCATCCGCTGGCTGTTGCGCCGCGAGCGAACACGGGGCGATGATATCCTGGTGTTGACGGCGCAACGGACGCTGGCTGAGCCGTACCAGCGCGCCTTGCGCAGCGGCGAGATCCCCTCTGGCCCACCGGTGCGGGTGACGACCTTTGCCGGGTTGGCGCGCCAGGCAGTGGAACTTTACTGGCCGCTGCTGGCGAGCGTGGCCGGTTTTGCCGACCCCAAA
>QEUW01000223.1 GCA_003577005.1 Chloroflexota bacterium
ACGCTGCCGGCGCGTGTTTATACGCCGGGGACAACCTTTGCCTATTCTAACTATGGTACAGTTCTGGCCGGCTATATCGTCGAGCGCGTCTCCGGCGAGCGTTTTGAGGCATACATCACAGACCACATCCTCACACCGCTGGCGATGACCCGCAGCTCGGCCACGCAACCCCTGCCGCCGGAACTGATGGTCGACCTTTCCAGGGGCTACCATTATCGCAACGGCCAGTATGCGCCGGTTGACTTTGAGTGGATCGCCGGGGCGCCGGCCGCGCCGATCCGCACGACCGCCGCCGATATGGCGAAATTTATGATCGCCCATCTCAACGGCGGCGCGTACGGCGACGGGCGGATTCTGCAGAGCGAGACTGCCGCCTCCATGCACCAGATGCACTTTGTCCACGACCCCCGGCTCAACGGCATAGGCTATGGCTTTATGGTCTCTGAGCAGAACGGCCAGACCATCGCCTGGCACACGGGCGGCAGCGCCCACTTCAACACCATGCTGGCGCTGGTCCCAGCCGAGAACATCGGCTTCTTTCTCTCGTACAACACGCCGGTTGCCGATCTCTACCAGCCGCTGGTGAGTTTTGTCGATCACTTCTACCCTGCTGTTCCAGTCGAAACAGCGGAACCGCCGGCGGATACGGCCCAGCGTATCGCCGCGCTGAGCGGCAGTTACGTCTCGTCGCGTGTGGCATACGATTCGCCGCAAAAGCTGGCCACCTGGCTGGCCGAGTCGTTGACGGTGCGCTCCGGCCCGGACAACACGCTGCTCGTTGGGCCGCGCACATACACTGAAATCGAGCCAGGTCTCTTCCGCCAGGTGGATGGGCCGCGGTTGTTGACCCATCGCACCGATGAGCAAGGGCGGGTGGCACAACTCTTCTTTGGACAATTTGCCTACTTCAAAGTGCCTGCCTACCAGACGGCTGGTTCCCAGTTGTTGATGGCAGCCGGATCGCTCTTGCTCTTGCTGACGGCGGGGCCGATCTGGCTAGTGGATTGGTTTGTGCGACGGCGGCGTGGCGGTGTGCGGCCTGGCCGGTGGGCGCAGTGGGCGCGCTGGACAGCGGTCGGGTTTGGTCTGTTCAACGCTGCCCTGCTGGGCTGGTTCGTCGTCTCGCTGCTGGGCTTTGCCGAGAGCTTTGTCTTTCCCGCGGCGCCCACGACCATGCTCACCTGGCTCTGGTGGATCAACATTCCCGCCGTGCTGGCGCTGCTGCTCTTCACCGTGCTGGCCTGGCGAGAACAAGGATGGGGAACTCTCTGGCGCATCCACTACACACTGGTGATGCTAGCGGCGGTGCTTTTTGTGGCGTTTCTGGTAAACTGGAATCTGCTGGCCGGGATCTAGACAAAGGAGGAACTATGCGCTTTGGTCTTGAAGTCATCCCATTTGGCGAATTTAGCAATCCACGCACGGTAGTGCAGGTGGCGCAAGCTGCCGAGGCTGCCGGCTGGGAGGGGATCTGGGTATGGGATCATCTGGTCTTCCCCTGGCCGGTGGGCGACCCGTGGGTGACGCTCAGCGCCGTGGCCACGGCCACGAGCCGGCTGAAATTGGTCACGGGCGTCTCTCCACTGCCGCGCTACCGCCCGCATCTGCTGGCGCGCATGTTGACTGCACTGGACATCCTGAGCGAAGGGCGGGTTATCTTTGGCACAGGTCTGGGCATCCCGTCTGATTTTGTTCCCTTTGGTGAGCCGGAAGATGCCAAAGTACGCGCGGCGATGGCCGACGAGGGGTTGGCATTGTTGGCCCAGTTCTGGTCGGGCGCAGAAGTCTCGCATCACGGCCAGTTTTATACGGCGGAGGGGGTGCGCTTGCAGCCGGCGCCCGTGCAGCAACCGCGCATCCCTATCTGGATCGGGGGCGACAGCACGGCGGCCCTGCGCCGCGCCGCACAGTGGGATGGCTGGATCATCGGCGTGATCAACGAACAGGGGGAGGTCACAAAGCCGCCGCGCCAGCTCGCTGCGCAGGTTGACTACATCCGCCAACACCGGCCCAGCAATGCCCCCTTTGAGGTCGCCATCGATGGGGTCTCAGCAGCCGGCGAAGAGGGCGCTCTGGCGCGCGAATATGCCGACGCCGGCGCAACCTGGTGGTTTGAGGGCATCTATGGCTCGCGCGGCTCGCTGGCGGAATTGCTGGCGCGGGTCAAGGCCGGGCCGCCGCAATAGTGTCTAAGACCTGCTCCTGTTTTAGTCTGCCGTGAGGTGCGATGCACCTTGCGTGCAGTGCATTTTGCAGGTGCAACGCATGATTTCACCCGGCTTGCCTCCATCGCTACCGTTCAGACCCCTACCAAACAGAAACGTTAGCTTGGCAGAGGCGAGGTGAATCGCCCTCCGGGAGGTGACCAGATGAAGTCTCGTTAAACCAGGTCTCTGGTGGTCACCTCCCGGAGGGCTTGTCGGCATTTAACGATGCCAAACTACCCACCTGACCAGGCAAACAACACGTCCGCTGACTGATTCAGCGGGCGTGTTTTTATTTTAGAATCAGATATGGCCTGACATGACAGCCACTAAGAAGAGGAGGGTGTTTTAATGTGGATCTTCATTCTCGTCCTGCTGCTCCTTGCTGCACAGCTCAACCTTACTGCCATTGTCCCGCTCCAGATCGGCGATCCCCCACCGCCCTGGTGGGTGGGCGGCAGGCTGCTCTGGCCCTTTGCCGTGGAGACGCACACACTTCTTCCCCCAGGGGATGCGCTCAATACGCTCACGCCCGTCCTGGGGATTGGGTCCGCGCTACTGTTTCTGCTGGCGGCGGCTGCGCTCCTTGGCTGGGGTGTGCCGGGAACATGGTTCCGCATGCTCATCGTGGCTGGCATTGTGCTCTCCATTGTATTGCAGGTCATTTGGTTCTCTGGCTGGGCTATTCTCCCGCTGCTTGTGAATATCGCGCTCCTGTGGGCAGTATTTGGCCAGCATGTCAGTGTTGAGAGCCTTCGCGGGTAGGCGATCATACTCGAGTCATCTATGCTCGCAGCTTTACCGGTACAGAATTGGAGGTTTACAATGATTGCCGTTCGACCCAACACTGCCAGCTACGGGCGCGTGTTGTGGCTGGCCGTAGCGCTGGCCTTGATTACGGCCTTTTCCTATCTGTTGATGGCCTGGGACGTTCTCGGTATCGGCGACCTGCGACCGGAGGAGGAGGGGGGCGCCATCGTCTTTGTGGCCGCGGTGAGTTATCTCATCGGCGGGTTGTTGATCCTGGCCCGCCGGCGCTGGCTGTGGATCGTTGGCGCCGTGGTCAACGCGCTGGTCATGATCTTCTTTTTTATGATGTACCAGGATCGGCCAGCCGTGCTCTTCTCGCCGGGCGGATTGGCCTCCAAAGCGGTGCAACTGTTGCTGGAAGCAACGCTGATCTACCTGATTGTCACCGACTGGTGGCGGGCCCGGCGCCAGTCAGGCGGGTGAATTCGACGTGCGGAGGATGCGATGATGCTTCAATCAGTCTTTGGCTTTCTCTGGAGACTGGTGGTATGTGTGCTTGCCTTTGTGTTCGGGATGCTTCTGGGGGGTGTGCTGGCAGGCGTAACCGGCCTGCAGCCGCCCACCCTGCCACCGGAGATCGACAGCACTGCCGCCATGATGACGTTCTTTGTCACCAGCCCGTTGCTCGTATTGGCGCTCTATGTTGTCGGGCGTAACCTGGCTGGCGGCTGGCTCGTCCGCGCTGCGATACTGGCGTTGTTGGCTTGGATCGGTTTTGTTGTCAACAACGTGGTCGAAGCGACCATCTTCACCAGCTATGCGACGGCGCCTTGGTTTACGATAGCCAGTTTTACACCGGCTGTCCTCCTGTGCGCTGGTGCGACAGCCTGGCTCTTTCCCGGGCGCGGTTCCGACAGATCGATTATTCGCATAGTCAAAGGGTATTTTCAACAACGTCGCGCCAGCGAGTGGGCAGGGCGCTTCCTGTTGGCGGCCGTTGTCTTTATGCCGATCTACTACCTGTTCGGGATGATGGTTGCACCGTTTGTTGGCGATTTCTACCAGCAGGGTGAGTTTGGATTGGCGGCGCCGGCCCTAAGCACGCTCCTGCCTGTGCTCCTTGGGCGCAGTGTGTTCTTTTTTGTTGCCTGTCTGCCGGTTGTAATCGCCTGGCGCGGCCGCAGAGTTGATCTCTGGCTAAGCCTGGGGTTTGCGCTCTTTGTCCTGGTGGGTCTGCTCTATATGCTGGCGGGTAGTTGGATCGCGCCGTCCGTACGTCTCATTCACTCGCTAGAGATTCTGGCAGATTCGTTTGTCTATGCCGGCGCAATCGTCTGGCTGCTGGCGGGTGCAACGCGCTCGTCCAGCACCCCGCCGCAAAGAGAGAAGTTTGGCGCTGCTGCCGGACAAGCGTAGCAGCACATTGGAGGAGGAACAGGATTCTCCCTGTTGAAGAGGAAATACTTATGAGTCAGCGTATCCTTATTACCTATGCCAGCCGCGCCGGTTCGACCGCCGAAGTGGCCGCCGCGATTGGGGATGCTCTCGGCGCTCGCGGTTTTACAGTGGACACCAAACCGGTCGCGGAAAACCAGCCGGTCGATGGCTACCAGGCCGTCTTGATCGGAAGCGCCGTGCGGATGGGGCAATGGCTGCCCGAAGCGGTCGACTATATCAAAAACCACCAGCAGGCCCTCAACCGTGTACCGGTGGCGCTTTTTACCGTCCATATGAACAACGTGGGCGATGACGAGGAGAGCGAGAAAAATCGTAATACCTATATGGATGCCGTGCGCCCGCTGATCAACCCGGTGGGTGAGGCCTTTTTTGCCGGTAAGATGGATTTTTCGCGCCTCTCCTTCCTGGACCGTCTGACCGCCAAGCTGGTGAAGGCGCCTGAACAGGATCTGCGCGACTGGGGTAGGATTCGCGCCTGGGCGGAAGAAATTGAACCGATGTTGGGGCCAATCAAGTAAGGAGAAAGCTATGTTAGCCAAGCGAGTTGACCGCACTCTGCTCACGCTGATGGTTGCGTTTTTGTCAGTGACGGCGGTAGCGGGTGGGGGGGCGCTCCTGACCGGGGACATTTCTCCAGGGCTGGAACTGCTGGAAGGGTCGCCCTTCGCCAGCTATGTTATTCCTGGTCTTTCGTTGCTCGTGCTGGTCGGGGGTAGTGCAGCGATTGCCACCTTTATGATGTTGGGGCGTCACCCGTTAGCCGTAGCGGCATCCGCCGTCGCTGGAGTGATGATCATGGGTTTTGAGGTCGTGGAAGTGCTGGTCATCGGTTCGCCGGCAGGACTTGCCCGTAACCTGCAACTCTTCTACTTCACGCTTGGCCTGCTCATCACCGCACTGACAGGGTGGATGTGGGTGTCTGCGCGCGGGATGAGGCTTGCAGGTGTAGGACATAAGGCGATGCAGTAACAAGTCGCCTGCCAGAACTTTCACTGCCACGCAGAAAGAGAGGCACGGTAGCTGACAACGGATTTTTGGAACGGATTGAACAGATTTGTCCCGTTGAATCCGTAAGAATTGGTGCAGAACGGATTCGTAAGGGTGGTCTGGACGGGATAAGGCGGGTAGAGTTTATTTCTGTCCAAACCCGTCTCGATTCATCAGGAGGACAATCATGAGCCAGAAAAAGCAATGGAAAGACCTTTCAACCATGACCCGTGTGCGGATTGCCGTCATGGGGTTCGTGCAGATCGCGCTGCTGGTTGCCGCGCTGTGGGATATTCGCCGCCGCCCGGCGGAGGCGATCAACGGTAGCAAGAAGATGTGGTATGGCCTGGCCTTTGTCAATTTTGTGGGGCCAATCGCCTACTTCCTGTTTGGCCGTAAGCGGGGTTTTCAAGTGGAGACCCCTGCGGTCCGGGATAGCGGCTAAAACAAATAGAAGGTGCGCAACTGGATTACGCTTTATGGCCGCGTTCCTGTGGATTTGGTACATTCTGATTGCCCGCAGGCTCTTTTAGCGAGGACAGGGCGCGGCCAGGGAGCCAACATGAATCGCGCGACACGAATCACGGTCTCAGCCTTTGGCGCCCTGGTGGGGTTGGCCGGCATCGAACATGGGATCGGTGAAATCCTGCAAGGCAATATCGCCCCAGAAGAGATCATGATCCTCTCTTGGCCCGATGCGGCATTTTTTCGCGTCCTGGCTGGGGAGCCGGCGATGACGGTCATTCCCAACATGTTGATCACAGGAATTCTTGCCGTCCTCGCTTCGCTCTTCTTCCTCGTGTGGGCGACCCTCTTCGTCCAGCGGAAGCACAGTGGCCTGGTCTTGATCCTATCGTCCATCGTCATGCTGCTGGTGGGTGGGGGGATCGGACCCCCAGTTTTGGGTGTCATCCTGGGCCTGACCGCAACCCGTATCCATGCGCCGTTGACCTGGTGGCGCACGCACCTTCCGGCAGGCTTGCGACGTGGGTTGGGACAGTTGTGGCCCTGGTCTTTGAGCGTCGGCTCGATGGCCTGGCTCGCCATGTTGCCGGGCACAGGCATCCTTGCGTATTTCTTTGGCGTGGAAAACCCTCCCCTGGTCTATGCGCTTATCCTCTGCATGTTTGGCTTGCTCTTTTTGACCATACTGGCTGGATTTGCGCGCGACAGCCTGCGGCAGAGCGGGCCTTTGCCAGGCACAACCGGTGGAAGAGTATCCCAGGTAATTCTGAGATAAGGAGCCGATCATGTCAGCGGTTACGACTATGAAAATGCCAAAGCGGGTGCCCCACGCCGAAAGCAAAGCTTTTAGCGGGAAGATCCTGTACATTGTTGCCGGCGTGGCCGCGCTGGTCGCGCTGGCCGCCAATCTGCTGGATGTCATCCTCGGCTTTGGGGAAACCGACATCTTTGTCTATGGGACTATGCACGCCACCGATTGGTTTGCGCTCTTTCAGGAGAACTGGTTCAAGGGTCTGTATGTGCTCGGCATCTTGAACATCGTCTACATGATGGCCATGGTTCCACTCTACTTCGCCCTGTTGGCCGTGCATCGCCGCACGTATGAGCTGTACGCGGCGCTGGCGCTGACCGTCTTTGCCATTGGGATGGCCATCTACGTTGCAAACAATGCCGCCATTCCCATGTTCGTCCTCTCCGGCAAGTATGCAGCCGCGGCGACGGACGCGCAGCGGGCGCTGTTCGCCGCCGCAGGAGAGACGGTGCTGGCGCGTGGCGAGGATTTCACGCCAGGCTCATTTATCGGCATGATTTTCGGAGGCATCGCCGCCATCACCATCTCGCTTGTCATGCTGCGCGGCGGGGTCTTTGGCAAGGTGACGGCGTGGGCCGGCATTGTCGGTTTTACCTTTCTGTCGATCTTCACGGTCTTGGCGACGTTTGTTCCGGCGCTCTATTATATCGCCTACTATTTCTTTGCCATGATCGGTGGCCTGTTGGCCCTGGCATGGTTCGCCCTGGTTGCGCTGAAGTTTCTCAAGCTGGGGCGAACTGGGTAGGGCTTTTGCGTGAGAACGGAGGTATCCCATGAACACTTTGGTTGTTTACGATTCGGCCTATGGCAATACGGAGAAAGTCGCCAGAGCCATCGCTGAAGCGTTTGCCCCACCCCATGCGGTCACAGTGCTCCGGGCGGGCGAGACTAATGCCACGGCGTTGGAGTCGATTGACCTGCTCATCGTCGGATCGCCGACACAAGGGGGCAGACCCACACCAGCCATTCAAGAGTTCGTCAACCAGATCCCGTCAGGCGCCCTGGCCGATGTGAACGTGGCTGCGTTCGATACAAGAATTTCAGCACAAGAGCGAGGCATTGGCTTGCGCATCCTCATGCGCCTCTTGGGCTTTGCTGCCGGGCGCATTGCGAACAGTTTGCAGGCAAAGGGTGGCCGTCTAGCGGCGCCGCCGGAGGGCTTTATCGTGGAGGACAAAGAGGGGCCGTTGAGAGAGGGCGAGCTGGAACGGGCCGCCGGCTGGGCGGTAAACACAATGGCGCAACCGCAGCATGAACAAGTCATGCACTAGGTTTTGCTGACCTTCAAAGAGATCGACAATGAGCCAGTTAGAGCAGGCCACTGATCGCCAGGAGCTGGGGGTGACGCAGAAGCCCAATCCCTGGCTCTACTTTGCGTTGGCTTTTGGCTGGACCTGGCTCTTCTGGCTTGCCGCGATCCTGGTCGGGCAGGATTTTTCGACCTGGCCGGTGCGCCTGCTGCAATACGCCGGTGGCATCGGCCCACCCCTCGCGGCCATTCTGTTGGTCTATTGGCTGCATGGCCCGGCAGGCTGGCGGCAATATTGGCAGCGTCTGTTCCAGGCGCAACGGATTCGCGGCGGTTGGTGGCTGCCTATCCTCTTTCTGGCTCCCGCCGTGCTTACCCTGGCCGCGCTCCTGGATCGGCTGTTGGGTGGGCAGGGCCTGGTGTGGACAGAGAATGCGCTGCGCATAGCCACACGACCGTTGACGCTTGTGCCGGTTGCCCTCTTTCTCTTCCTCTTTGGCCCGCTGCCGGAGGAACTGGGATGGCGCGGTTACGCCTTGCCGGGGCTTCAAGCAAAATGGAGCGCCCTGCGCGCAAGTTTGTTCCTCGGTGTCGCCTGGGCGCTCTGGCACCTGCCGCTTTTTTGGATCGCTGGCGCCTACCAACACGAACTTGGCATTGGTACACCGCTCTTCTGGCAATTCATCGCCAACATCATGGCCCAGACCATTTTGATGACCTGGCTTTACAACAATACCCGGCAGAGTATTCTCTCGGCGGTCTTGTTCCACTTTGCCGTCAACTTCAGCGGCGAGCTCGCCGCGCTGACCCCGCGCGCAGAAGGGCTGCAAACCGGGCTATGGGCTATGGCTGCGATGGCAGTCGTCTTCATCTGGGGTCCAGAGACCATGACAAGATCTGGGCTGATTCAAAAACTATCCGGGTGACCAGGTCAAAGACTCACTGCGCGATGGATGTGATACCGGTAAATGTGCGATACGCTGTAGAAAGTTCAGCCTGCTGTCCTAATGACAAGGAGAGACCCATGTCCGGTGGTAAAAGTGGTCGCACGTTCTCTCGTTTTTGGCAATTGGGCGCTGCCAGCGCTGCGGGCGCTACTCTCTTTGCCCTGGGCCGCTGGTATCTCCAGCCTCCTCGCCGTGTGGAGGAGCGCTCTAGCGGAGAGCCGGCTGGTTCGCTCATCGACTCGTTTCTGCCCAAGTCTGAGTTCAACGGCCAGGTTTCGGTGGTGATCCATGCGCCGCCTGATGTCATTTTTCAAGCGTTGCGCGAAGTAACACTGGCGGATATGCCGCTGGCGAAATGGATCGGCGAACTTCGCTATCTGCCGGCGCGTCTCGCCGGCAAGATGCAGGAGGAGACACAAGGTAGCGAGCCGTTTATGCAACTTGTCCTGTCCGGCGGCACCATTCTTTTGGCCGAAGAGCCAGATCGCGAATTGGTGGTCGGTTCGGTCGGCAAATACCACAATCTGGCCGATCAACAGTTCGCACCGCTGGCGAGCCCGGAGGAATTTGTCCGCTTCGACCATCCCGACTACCAGAAGTTGGCCATGAGTTTCCGGGTGACTGGGAATGACCCGGTCACCGGCTACCGGCTCACGTTGGAGCACCGCACCCATGCGCTGAGCCCGGCGGCTCGCTGGAAATTTGCGCTTTACTGGTTGGGCATCAAGCCGGGCGGCAACTTCGTCTCGTGGCTGATGCTGCGGGCGATTAGGCGGCGCGCCGAGGCAATGGTTGTTCAAGCTGTCGCCAGAGACTCGGTTCCTGGCGATTGAGCAACTGGAAGGTGTGTCACCATACCACCAACAGCGCGTACGATGCAGCGCGACTTATGCTGGCAAGCTGCGTACTGTGTTGCAGGAAGGTCGTAACTTCGAAACATGGAACTTGTCGCACCAGCGCATTTTTGCCAAAACCGATAGGAGGAGAAGATGTCAGAAGTCCCTGTTCAAAATGAACCTGTTGAAAACGCCGAAGAAACGAAGGAGACGATGAACGAAGAAATGAAGGACGAAACCAAGACCCGCACCTGGATGGAAGAGATCGAGGTGGCCGGCAGCCAGCTTGTCGAGCGCGTCAAGGAACTCGTCGCCGAGGGCAATGTCCGCCGGCTGATCCTGCGCACCCAAGATGACAAGCTGATCCTGGAGATCCCGCTGACGGCGGGGGCGGTCGTTGGCGGCGTGGTGACGCTCTTTGCCCCGCTCCTGGCCGCCTTGGGCGCGTTGGCCGCACTGCTCGCCCGCGTCAAGGTGCAGATTGAACGGTCTGAAGGCGGCGATACACCGCAGTAACCGCCATGTGACCAGATCGAACTCCCTGAACGGTCACCCCGTTTGGGGAGTTTTTGTTCCAGCATAGAGCAGATGTGTCGAGGCCAGCGCTGTGCTCAGACCCCCTGCTGGCCTGACGTTTACCAGCGGACGCATCAGGGATAAGGGCGGAGCGAACAGAGAGTTGTCCGGTAAACAAAATAGGTTGCGCTGGAGTGCAAGAAGGGAGATGCGCATGGGCAACAACAATCCCTCCAGGAGAAAGATCGACAGACGTCTGGTTGCACAACCGATCACGAGTGGTGTGCGCACGATTGAACTCGTTGCGCACATGAGCGGATGGCAATGGTCCGGCGGGAGTGAAACATCTAGCCAGGGCGGTGCTATCGTGCGTATCCGGCCGGTGGAGCTTCGAGTGCGCGAGGGAGAGGAAACACGCACGATCCCATTCAATGACCCGGTGCGTTCGGCGCTCACCGGGATCGTCTTCTCGGCAGTGTCGGTGAGCCTCTTCTGCTGGCTCATCATGTTTGTGACCCAGAGGCTGGCGCAGCGGCGCTAATGGGTCGAAAGGAGCAAACCATGGAACAGCAAACAGTACCGAGCACAGCACCGATCGAACAGATGTTGGAAAAGTTGGGAGTCGATGCTGTCTTTGGCAAGCCGACCACCGAGGGTGAGGTCACGATCATCCCGGTGGCGCAGGTCGAAATGGGTTTTGGGTATGGCAGTGGCTATGGCCGCGCCCCTGAGGCCGAACAAGCCAACAGGTCAGAGGTACAGGCATCACCACAGGGGGGCGAAGGCGGTGGCGGTGGCGGCGGTGGCGGTGGTCGGGCGACCCCGCGCGGCTATGTGCGGATCACCCCGCAGGAGGTAAAGTTCCAGCCGATCATCGACGAAACGCGCATTCCCCTGGCCGGAATCTTGATGGTAGCCTGGTCGGTTTTTTGGATCGCGGCGACGATCCGCTCGGTTGCCAAGAGTATCGCCCGGCGCAAACGGAAAGGATCGTAGCGCTCGCTCTCAAAACTGTTCACCTGACCAGGCGAGGAACTCCCCAGCTACCCGGCGTAGCTGGGGAGTTTTTGTTGTAGTTTGAAGGGAGGGAATTCTAGGTTCTGTTGACAATTCGCCAAAAGCGAGGCTCTTTCTCCAGGCACTCGCTATGGACAGGATGACAAACGCCTCCCTTTTCTCTGGCCCAAAATCAAATTTCACCAGAGCCTGACTTCTTGACACGCCTATCTGTTTGGCGCTTTTGAACGGAAAGGAGAATCGAATGACTACCTTACGATCTGGCTTACCGGTTGCCGGTGCATCCTACCGCCAGGCTCAGACAACGTGGTGGGGGCACCTGCTTTGGGTGGTAGGGGCAGCTGTCTTGGGTTGGGCCGTGGCTGCGTTCTTCGCGGGCGTGCTTGCGCTGCCCCGCCCACTCTTCCTCGTGCCCTACGTCTTATTGACCAGCATTTTCATGTTCGGCTATGTGCGCTGGAGTGGCATCGATCCACTGGCACATTTCCGACACAACTGGCGTTGGGGCTTGTTTGGCGCCTTGGTCGTGGGCTGGTTTGTCGTCCAGTCAGTCCTGCTGCAGCCGCGTTCGCCGACGCCGCAAGGAGCGGATCTGCTGTTCAATGTTGTATGGCTTGGCTTCATCTACGGAGCAATCGATGGTCTATTGCTCTCGGTGCTGCCGATTGCGGCCACCTGGCAGGCATTCACTGTGCTTGGCTGGACAGAGCGCTGGCCGGGCCAGATCGCTGCCGGCCTGTTGGCGCTGATCGCCAGCCTGGTGGTGACCGCCGCCTATCATCTGGGCTATCCGGAATTTCAGGGGGTTGCGGTGTTGTGGCCGGTCTATGGCGTCGGCGTCATGAGCCTGGCCTATCTTGTGACGCGCAGCCCGTTGGCACCCGTACTGGGCCACATTGCCATGCATGTGGCGGCGGTGGTCTATGGCATCCAGAGTGCCATGCAGTTGCCGCCGCATTACTAGACTTGTTTCCGATCATATCTCCGAACCTGCACCCCGCTTTCTGGATGGGGTGTCTGGAGTTGATCGGTCGCTAGTTCTCCGAGAGGAGGTTACGATGAAACGAATCCTGTTTTGGGCGCCCAGGGTGCTGGGCATCCTCTTTGCGCTCTTTGTCAGTCTGTTTGCGCTCGATGTCTTTGGGGCTCATTGCGCTGGCTGTCGCCTGGCGCTGGGAGTGGGCAGGGGCGTTGCTATTTGCCGGCTTCAGTGTATGGTATCTCGTCATGTCGTGGGGACCATATCCGCTGGTCGCTAACTTGATCGGAGCCTGGCCGATCGCTGGGCCGCCGCTTGTAATCGCGCTGCTCTTTATGGCTGACTGGCTCTATCAGGTGAAGTTGCAGCCGGCTGTTTGAAGCAGTCTATGCTCTCCGCCTGCTCTACAGGCGGGAGCCATTGCCGGATAGGAGGAAAAGGGGAGCAGCCGATGATGCAGCTTACCTTCATGATGGTCGTGTTTGTCGTGATCATCGCCTGGTATGATGGTCGTGTTTGTCGTGATCATCGCCTGGTTGGTACTGCGCCAGCCGCCGGATGAGTTGGTGCAGCGGTACCGGCTCACTCGCGTGTTGCAGTGGCTTGGGCTGATCTTCCTCGTGGGCTTTGCCGTCCTCTGGGGTTGGTGGGGAATCGCAGAGATGGTCTCCGATCCCAGCGGGTTCATCCATCTCTTGCCCATCGTCCCGATTGCGGTCCTCTTGTACCTTCTACAAGCAGGGATACTCTTTCTGGCAGCGAGCCGCCTCGCTTGTGTCTGGGCCTGGGTTTTCATCGGTCTAAATCTCATTGGCGCCACCGCCAATGCCATCCTCCTGCTGCGCCACAGCCCCGCAACGGTGGCGGAACGCGCCCGCACCCAGGGCATGAAGGAGTGGGACAAGTGGGTCGGGGGCGCCTGGGCGGTCACCTATTTTGTCGTGCTGCTCGTGGTTGCCGGGCTTGATCAGCGTTTGGGGTGGACAGGCCCACTGCCGGTTTTTGCCGTGGGCTTTACCCTCTTTAGTTGGGCGATGATCACCAATGCCTACTTCGCCGCCACCGTGCGAATTCAGGCGGAACGGGGGCACAAGGTATGTACCGGCGGGCCCTATCGCGACGTTTGGGTGCGGTTCGCCTGCCTGGTATTCCGGGAAAGGACCGGAGATGCTCTGTTCGACCAGATGCGTATAGCCCTTTCCCGGAATGCTGCACCTCAAAATGTAAACCACACCTGTGCCGTCTCCGCTGCTCCTGTTGCCGCGCCGTCAGGGGGCGCCAACTCCACCTTGCGAAGGACCTAGCGATAGTCTGTGTCTAGAAGACTCTGTGATCGGCCAGGCTTGAAACTCCCCAGTTGACTAGCTGATCCGAAATGATTTGAGCGTATACTGGAATCGACCAGCACCCTGCTGGTCTGTTTTTTGCGTCTCCGGTTTCTGTTTGTGCAGCGCATGCGCCGGCCATAAAAGGAGATTGCTATGACAACTCAAAATTTGCCAACATCCACTGGCGAGGGAAGTGAAAAACAGGCGCTCAACCAGCGTCTTGAGGCGATCAGTTGGGCACTCTTTCTCATCATGCTCGGCGGCATCGGCCTGATACCCGATGCGCTGGTGCCGGAGGGCGCCTGGCTAGTCGGCGTAGGGCTGATCATGCTCGGGCTCAACCTGGCCCGCTCGCTCATCAACATCCCCATGAGCTCGGGCACGCTGTTCCTAGGAGCTTTGGCCTTGATTGCCGGACTCGCCAGCATCTTTGGGGTGGATCTGCCGATCTTCCCCATTGCGCTCATCCTACTGGGATTGAATGCCCTGGGCAAGGCATTCTTTGCCGGGTCGGTGGAGTAAGCGGTAGGACAAGATGCCATCTTGTCCTACAACCTGCCGATCCACGCCACAGTCAGACTTCACGAGCGAGGCGAATGGCGCGCTGGAGACGGAGGCGAAAAGATGACGACCGTCAACACCTTAATCAAGCGGCACCCGGTGCTGCTCTTCTACGTGGTCGTATTTGGTATCTCATGGGGCGGCTTTCTGCTTGCGGTCGGTCCTACGACCGCGATGGCGGTGGTCGACATTCCCCCGATTGCGATTCTGTCGATGGTAGCCGGCCCCGTCGTTGGCGGGCTCCTCTTGACGGGTCTTGTCTATGGCAAGGCGGGCTTTCGTGACTTCCGCTCGCGATTGTTCCGGTGGCGGGTGGGAGTCCGTTGGTACGCGGTCGCGCTCTTGATCGCTCCGCTCGTGGTGGCGGCAGTCAGCTTGGCGCTTGCGCGCATCTCTCCGGTCTATCTTCCCGGCCTAGCCAGGGCGGACGACAAAATTGGCTTTCTGCTGTTCAATCTCGCCGTGGCGCTGGTGGCGGGGTTCTTTGAGGAGATCGGCTGGACAGGGTTTGCAGTGCCCGCGCTGAGGCGGCGCTACAGCGTATTTGCGACCGGGATCATCGCCGGCGTCTTGTGGGGGGGGTGGCACTATCTGGGGAATGTCGCGGCAGCCGAAACCGTCCGGGGGACGCTCTCCCTGGCCTTCTTCCTGCCCCTGATCCTCGTCAACGTTCTCGTCGGGTCCCTGCTGCCATTCAGGGTGCTCATGGTGTGGATCTATGACCGTACCGGGAGCCTGCTCGTGGCGATGCTCATGCACGTGAGTCTCACCGCCAGCATCCGGATCCTGACGCCTGTGGGAAACATGGGGGCGCCTCTCTTCATTTATGACTTTGTGTTGGCCGCTGTACTGTGGCTCGTCGTGGCCGCAGTGGCTGTGGCCAATCGCGGGCATCTTTCGCGTCAAGGGCAACCGCCTGCCACTATCGGCTCGCCCCAACTCACGCCCGGTTGACCAGCAGTTGGGCGGCGCGGCGTTTGTAGATCTCGTCACCGGCCCAGGCCGCGCGCTACGAAGTTGAACGCTTCCTGGCGCTGATCGCCGCGGGGCCGGTCCAGGGGCGCGAGTTCTCTGCGGGCAAAGCTGAGGCCATTTCGGTTCTTGAGCTAGCGAGTGTACGTGCAGCCATGAAGCAGCATGTTCCCGACAACGTGCCCGACAACGTGAGGGCATAGCACCCGCGAGATCGTAACAAGGAGAGTTCTATCATGCGATTGACAACCTGGTTAGGGGCCGGGATCATCAGCGTCCTTGTCGCCGGCTGCACCGGCATTGTGCCGGTAACTCCTGGGGCATCACCCCAAGCCGAGGCCAATGCCCCTGCCGCAACAGCGCCAGCAGAGGCGACGCACGGCGAGCCCGCCGCCACCTCCGGCATGACCTACGATGCTACATCGCTCTGCATGATGGATGCGGAGGCGGCGCACATCTAGCCATCTGGCCGGGTTCATCTCCGGCCAGCACACCGGTGTCGCGGCGTGGCCTTTGTGGTATGCTGAAGGCAACAGCCCTGGTGATGTTGTCCACCTGCTAGCGTACGACAATCGGCGGGCTTGCAGTTTCCTGTCATGAAGGATTGCCTGGGGACACGGCCAAAGGACCCTAGCAGGGACCCCTGCTGGGGTTTTTCTATTGATGCCAGGTTCCATTCAAAAAACCTTGACTTCAGGTGTGTTTTATCTCATGCAGCGCACTGCTCGATAGATAAAACCTGCTGCAAGGAGATTAGCGATGAAAACTATCACTCTACCTTCGCCCCCAACCACATCAAGGTTTCCGCTACGGTTTGGGAATGCCCTGCGCGTGCTATTGGCGAGCGTCAGTTGGATATTGCTCATGGCAGCGGTTCTGCTCACGGCCCTTGGCGTGGGATGGATCCTGCTCGGCATGGTGCTCCTCGGCGCTGGACCGAGCGCGGATGCGGACCCCTCTCCGATGGTCGTAGCGTTGGTGCTGCTGGCGGTCACCGGCGCGCTGGCCTGGGTGGTTGCCCGGTTCTTCGCATCGGCCCGGATGGTGGGCCTCGTCATCGGCTCAACCCTCGTCTTGCTGCTCGTCGCCGGCGTGACCTGGACACTCTCCTCCCCCGACCCGGCGCTCTTCCTGGCCAGGGACATTGTCTGGGGCCCGTCGGACGTGTGGGACTACCAGAAGTTCCCCGAGCGTGCGGTCCATAACGCCCCGCCCGCTTTCCAGTTCAAGCAGAGCCTGCGCCCGGAGCTGTTCCAGACCATGACCATCGAGTACAAGCAAGGCGGCCAGGTCAAGCAGGCCACCTTGGAGGAGCTCCTCAAGTCCACCCAGACGACCTCCTTCATTGTCATCCAGGACGATGCGATCCTCTACGAGGGATACTTCAACGGTTACAACCGCGACTCCATCGTCACCTCCTTCTCGATGGCAAAATCGGTTACCTCTGCGCTGGTCGGGATCGCCATTGATGAAGGCCGGATCGGGAGCGTGGACGACCTGATCGTCTACTATCTCCCCGAATTGAGGGGCAAAGGGCTCGACGGCGTGACAATCCGCCACCTGCTCCTGATGGCTTCGGACATCAAGTACGTGTCGGATGATGAGATTTCGGGGCTGGCAGAGCTTTCGCCCTTCAGCGACGACGGTCTATCGTACAACTATCCCAACCTGCGGGGCCAGGCGCTGGCGGTGGCGCCCGCGCCCAAAGGGCTCCCGAAGCAGCCCGGCGCCGAGTTCAACTACAACAACTACAACCCGACATTGCTCGGCATCATCCTGGAGCGGACCACGCACATGCCGGTTGCCCAATACTTGCAGGAGAAGATCTGGGAGCCACTGGGCATGGAGTATCCCGCGTCGTGGAGCCTGGACAGCAAAGCGTCGGGCTTTGAGGCGACGTTGTGCTGCCTCAATGGCCGCGCCATTGACTTCGCCAAGTTCGGTCGCCTCTTCCTCCATAACGGCAACTGGAATGGCAAGCAGATCATCTCCGAGCAGTGGGTCAAGGAGTCGACCTCGCCCTACCCGAACCCCAATGGCGACATCGCCTGGCGCGCCAACACCTGGTTCAGCGACTGGCGAGAGGCAAATGCAAGTGGAATCGGCTACTACAAGTACCAGTGGTGGGGCAGGCTCAAGCCCGACGGCAGCTACGACTTCATGGCGATCGGCCACCTGGGGCAGCGGATCTACGTCTCC
>QEUW01000816.1 GCA_003577005.1 Chloroflexota bacterium
GTTCTGGGGAGTGGTCTCACTACCTAATTTTGGCCTAAAATAAGCGACAAATCATCAATTGTTAAGGGAGACCCATAGGCTTTATGAAAAGCCGGCGCGAGTGGATGGTGGCGATTGAGCGTGGCGGTTTCGATATCCTGGCTCATTGTGGTCTCTTTTGGCAAAGGATAGGCGAATTTCGGTAGTGCTGTGAGATTATCTCCGACCGAAAAAGAGAGGGAGATGCGGATGAATTGAGTACAATGGTTGTATGGACACAACAAAGACTCTTTTCACACGCTCTCCCCTGGATAGTGTAGCATGCGTCAACCAACGGTGCGAACTGTACGGGCAAGCCGGTCAGCAGAATCTGACTGTGCGCAAGGTGTACGGCTCAGACCAGATCCGCTATCTGCGCTGCCGGGTCTGTAGAGCAGAGTTCAGCGAGCGCAAGCACACCGCCTTGTGGAACACGAAAGTGCGTGAAGCCAAAGCGATCTCAGTCGGCGAACATCTGGCCGAAGGCTGCTCCTTGAAGGGGACAGCCCGGCTGGTGCAGGTAGACCCGAGCACCGTGCGGCGACTGAACCAACGACTGGGCGAGCATGGTGAAGCCTTTCATGATGAACGGGCGCAGGCGGTCCAGCCAGAAGCCCTGGAAGCAGACGAACGGTATGGGTACGCCAGCGACAAGGGAGAACCTGCCTGGGAAGCGGAACTTCTGGATCCCGAGAGCAAGTTCGTTCTCGCCCACGTGCAGGGCAGACGCAACGAAGAGCTGATTCGCCGTCTGCTCACGGATGGCGCTGATCGGCTGGTCAACCGCCACGACCTGGTGCTGTTGACCGATGGCGAGGCCAGCTACGCCACCCTGTTTCCTGAGATCTTTGGCCGACCCTACCGCCCCAGCCGCAACGGGACCAGGGGACGACTGCCCAAGGTGCGTTTCCGCATCCCCCGCAGCCTGGCGCACGTCCAGGTCATCAAGCATAGGCAAGGTAAGCGCATCGTCGACATCGAGCTTCGCTACACCCATGGCAGCCAGAAACGGGTCAGCCAGGTGCTCGAGCACCTGGGCTACACCACCCCCAACACCTCGGCTGTCGAGCGCCGCAACGGTACGGCTCGTCGTATGAGTGCCCATCAGGTGCGCAGGACGCTGGCTTTCTCTCGCCGGGCGGACACCAAAGCAGCCTTGGGCTGGTGGGGCGTTACGGTCTACAACTGGTGTCGGCCGCATCGTTCTCTCCGTCAGGAGCTGCCTGAGCCTGTGGCGAAAAAAAGTACCAGCAACGGACACCGGCCATGGCTCTGGGTCTAGCCCATCGTATTCTTTTCGTCAAAGACGTCCTGCTCACCCCTATCTACCCATGCCGGGTGTGAGATAATCTCACGACACTACCTATCCCGGCCGGGACCTGATTTTTATGATCACCCTGAGCACCATGATGTTGCCCATTGAGGTAACGCTGATCCCCCTCTACCTCCTGTTGGCCAACATCGGCTGGCTGGACAGCTTCAGGCCCTTGATCGTGCCGTCCTTCTTTGGCGGCGGCGCCTTTTTGATTTTCCTGATGCGCCAGTTCTTTATGACCATCCCCCTCGACCTGGACGAGGCTGCCCGCATTGACGGCGCCAGCTATCTACGTATTTTCTGGCAGATCCTGATGCCCCTCTCTGTGCCTGCT
>QEUW01000224.1 GCA_003577005.1 Chloroflexota bacterium
GCGCACCACCGGGCTGGTCGGCTTTACCGTCCACGGCTGGACAGCCGACGATTGCCGGGCGCTGGTGGAGCGGCTCTACCGGCAGCAGCGTATTCTCATCAAGTTTCAGCCAGAGCATACCGGGCTGCGCGTCTCCATCGCCGCCTTCAACACGGCGGACGAAGTGGACACACTGCTATCGGCTATGCAACGGGAACTGGAGTGTCAAGACCGATAAGCAAAACAGCGCGCGCCGAGTTTGCTCTGTGTTGCCGCTGTTTTCTGTTGCCAACGCACGAACCAGGGGATAGGATGCCATGCACGTTCAAGCATTTGAGCTTTCAGAACTGCCCCGGCTGCGCAAAGAAAGCGGCTGGCTGACGGTTGCCCCGCGCGCCGATGGTGGCGAATGGCGTCTCCCTTTTTTATACGTGACGGGGAGCGCACCCGGTTCCACCCTGGTTGTCACGGCCGCAGTGCATGGCGATGAGTACGAGGGGGTGGAGACCATTGCCCGGCTCTTTCGCCAGGTGCAGCCGGCAGAGATGCGGGGTACGCTGGCGCTGCTGCCGGTCTGCAACCTGCCGGCCTACGAAAGCGCCCAGCGCAGCAGCCCTATCGACGGGCTCAACCTGGCGCGTGTCTTCCCCGGCGACCGGCATGGCACGATCACCCAGCGCATCGCCTACTGGATGACCGAAAAGTTGCTCAAGCACGCCGACTTCTACATCGACCTGCACAGCGGTGGGATTGCCTACAACATCCCCACGCTCATCGGCTATATCCGCGACGACGGGCCGTTGGGGCAGGCGTCGCTGGCCGGGGCGTGCGCCTTTGGCGTACCGGTGCTCTGGGGCCATCCGTTGCCCATTGCGCCGGGACGCACCGTTTCCGCTGCCACCGACCTGGGCGTGCCTTCGCTCTATACCGAGGCGCCCGGCGGTGGCTATGCCCGCTCCGTGGATGTCGCCACTTTTACGCAGGGTGTTATCAACATCATGCGCCACCTGGGGATGCTGACCGGCGCCCCGCAGCCTCAACCCGTGACGCATCATCTCATCGGGCATGGCGACCTGGACAGCGTGATCAGTGCTCAGGCTGCCGGCTACTTCCGCGCTGAAGTGGAACTGCTGGCCGAGGTGGATGTGGGCCAACGGCTGGGCGTGGTGCAGGATTTTGCCGGTGAAGTGGTGCAGGAGGTGCGCGCCGATCAGGCCGGTGTGGTGGTCATGTTGCGCCGGCTGCATCGTGTCCACGTGGGTGAGGGGTTGGCGCATATTACGGGCCGGCTCTAGGGCTTTAATTGATGGTGGTGCGGTATCGTGATCCTGACAAATCGAACTGTAGGAGAGTTTCATGCGCAAGAGCAAAATGCTCGCCAAGTTTCGTAGCGGCGGCTTTGCCCGTGTCTGTGGGCTGGGCCATTATCTGCCCTTTTTTGTCCGCTATGCGGCGCACTTTCGCTATGATGGCATCTGGCTTGACCTGGAGCATCGTGCAATGGATGCGCGCGAGGTGCAGATGCTCATCGGCCTCTGTAAGTACAACGACATCGACTGCATGGTGCGCTCGCCCACGTTGGAGCGTACCAAGCTCTATCGCTACCTGGAGGATGGCGCGGCCGGCTTTCTCGTGCCGTTGGTTTCCGACCCGCAGATGGCCTACGACCTGGTGCAGGCCATCAAATATCCCCCCATTGGCAATCGCGGGCTTGACGGCGCAGGCTTCGATGGTGATTACGGCATCGATGTCTGGTTCCCCGGCAGCGCCTACACCGACGACGCCAACCGCGAGACCTTTATCATCACCCAAGTCGAGACCCTACAGGCCGTGGCCCATGCCGACGAGATCGCCTCGATTGAGGGCATCAATGGCCTCTTCATCGGGCCGGCGGACCTGGGGCTACGCATTACCAATGCCCCGGCCGGCAGCAACCTCACTATGGAAAAGGCCATCGAAATCGTCGCTGCGGCGGCTCAGAAACACAACAAGATTTGGGGCATCACCGCTGGCTCGGTGGACGAGATCCAGCGCTTCCGGGCCATGGGTGCACAGATGGTGCCCTGGGGAGGGGACTTTGCGCTCATGAACGTGCTCAAGAATTGCAGCGTCGAGCTGGATACCCTGCCAGGGGCGTAGTAGATGCCCCAAATGGGTGTGTCCGAAAGTTGGGGCAGGTTGGATGACTCGCATTCCGGGAAAGGGCCGCATTGCATCGAACGACCGGAAAGTCTCTCGCTCTTGCCTGGAATGCAGGCGCCGCCACTTCGGCCCCAATCCTGGACGCACCCTGACCAAACGGCTCCGAACAGGTCGTTTGACAAAGGTCACAAAGTATGTTGTAGTAAAGTATCTGTTCGTGTCAGGGTCTCCTTGTTTCGCGGAGCGAAACAAAACAAGAGTTAAAGACTCCTCAACAACGAGCAATATGGCGGCGATGACCGCACGCACGCCTGTCCCGCACGTAGCGCGGCCTTTTCATCGTCAACCCAATTTCCACATCAAGTCTTCAGCTTTGCAGAGGAGGAAGAGTCCATGTTTCGTCAACACCCTGGAAACTCTCGGAGGCAGTGGCAGCCCCTTGCCCTGCTTCTAGTCGTGGCCTTGTTGAGCGCAGCGTGTGCCCCGGTCGGTGCGCCCGCTGCCGGCGGTGAGGGCGCACCGACCGAGCGCCCCAAGCTTACCGTCTGGGTCGGTGTGACCTTTACGCCCGACGCCGATGCCTATCACGATGACCTGATGCGACAGTGGGGCGAAGAGAATGGCGTCGAGATCGAGATCGCCCGCATGTCGCAGGATGAACGCCGCCCCCGCTGGCAGACGGCCATCGAGACCAAGCAATTCCCTGATTGTGCAGCGATTGAACTCAACGACCTGCCCAAATTCATCGTCAGCGGCGACCTGGTCGAGACCACCGAAGTGATCGAGCGGCTCAACCAGCAGGCTGGCGGACTCACCGATGGCGCCTTCTTGGCCGGGCGCACCGCCGATGGCAAGCACTGGTCGATCCCCAGCTTTAGCTCGACTGAGATTTTCTACGTCCGTTCGGACAAAGTGGCCGAAGCCGGCCTGGAGTTGCCCGAGACATGGGAAGACACGATCGCCATTGCCCAGGCCATCAATGATCCGGAAAACCAATTCTGGGGCTGGGGCATGCAGATCGGCACCCCGTCTTGGGACTCGGAAGTGCAGTTCACTTCCCTCCTCTGGTCCTATGGTGGCCGCACTTGGGACGAAGAAGGCAAGCCGGCTATCGATTCGCCGGAGACGCGCCAGGTGCTCGACCTGGTCAAGGGCATGTGGGACGCCGGCCTGATCCCGCCTGATGCCATCACCTGGGATGACGCCGGCAACAACCGCGCCTATCAGAGTGAAATTGCGGGCATGGTGCTCAATACAGGCAGCATCCTCGCCTACCTCCAAACCGAAGACCCGGAACTGCTGGAGAAGACCGCTGCCATCCCCGTGCCAGCCGGTCCCGAGGGTCGCTTTATCTCTGGTTATTACTACCAGTGGGGCGCCTTCAATACCAGCCCTCATGCCGATCTCTGTCTCCAGATGATGGAGTGGCTGCTGTCGCCTGAAAATCTCCAGGGCTTTTACGAAGCGGGGGGCGGTAACATGCTACCCGTTTATAAAGATATGCTCAACCACGAAATGTGGCAGGACCCGTACCGCAAGGTGCTGGCCGACATGGTGCCCTATACCCGCCCGCAAGGCTACCCTGGCCTGACCACTCCGTGGGTGCTCGACGCCTGGATGGACCACACCATGGTGAAGATGCTCAACCGTGTGTTGGTGGACGGGTGGAGCAACGATGAGGCCATCGCCGAGGCTGATGCGGCGTTGTGGAAGTGGTACAACGACTGGCAAGAAACGCTGGCGCAGTAGCTTCAAATCGTACGGATGTGAAGGGGCGGCGACGATATCTCTACAGGGATGCCGTGTCTGCCGCCTTTTCATGCCATACAGTACAAACAAACACTCATGCAAGTTGAACTTAGCAAACCCGCTGTGCAGCCTATGCAGCCGGCGGACCCACTCCGCCGGGTATTGGGCCGCGATTACCGGCTGGGCTATGCGCTGCTCATCCCACTGATCCTGGTGATCTTTCTGCTGCTGGCCTACCCGATTGGCATGGCTATCTGGATCACGCTTCAGGACAAGACGATTGGCCTCCCCGGTCGCTTTATCGGGCTGAAAAACTACCGCGACTTGCTGACCACCGACCCCTTCTTTTGGCAGGTGGTGCGCAACGGCTTTATCTTCACGATCGGCTCGGTGGCGCTCAAACTGGTTGTAGGGCTGATCATGGCGGTGGTGTTGAATCAGCCGATCCGCTTTCGCGGCTTTTTCCGCGGGCTGCTGCTTATGCCCTGGGTAGCGCCCACGGTGGTGACGGCGCTCAGTTGGCGCTGGATCCTCGACCTGACCGGCGTGCTCAACCTCATGCTGCGCGACCTGGGCCTCATGCGCACCTCGATCCCGTGGCTGGCGCAATATGGAACGGCCATGTTTGCGCTCATTCTGGTCAACACCTGGCGCGGCTTTCCCTTCTTTGGCATCACCCTGCTGGCCGGGATGCAGGCGATCCCGCAAGAGCTGTACGAAGCCGCCGAGGTCGACGGCGCATCGGTCTGGCAGCGCTTCTGGCACGTCACCCTGCCCAGCCTGCGCACGGTGATCCTGGTAGTGACGATCCTCTCCACTATCTGGACCTTCAATGATTTTAGTGTGGTCTGGCTGCTCACCGGGGGTGGGCCGGGACACGCCACTGATGTCTTTGCCACCTACACCTACAAGCTGGGCTTTGTCACGTCGCGTCTGGGGTATGGGCAGACGGTCTCGGTGATCCTGGCGCCGGTGCTGATCGCGATCATCATGGTGCTCTCGCCGCTCATGCTGCGAGGGGAGGCTGACTAATGAGTAGCACACGCAACCAACGGCTGCTGCTGATGGGGCTTACCTATGTCGTCCTGGCCGGGCTGGTCTTTGGCGCCCTCTTCCCCTTCTATTGGATGGGGCTGACCTCGTTGCGCAAGGGAAAGCAGGTCTATGTCAAAGAGCAGGTGCTGGTGCCGCTCAACCTGACGTTGGAGAACTACCAGTTTATCTTTGCCGAGCGACCCACCGGGCAGTGGATGCGCAACAGCGTCGTCATGGCCTTTTCCAGCAGCACTCTCTCGGTCATCATCGGTGTGCTGGCGGGGTACAGCATCGTTCGGCTCAAGTTTCGTGGCAACCGCACCATTGCGCGTGGTGTGCTTTTTACGTACCTGCTGCCCTCGTCGCTGCTCTTTATCCCCATGTTTATCCTCATGTTCAACCTGCGACTGACAGAGGGGATGTGGGGTCTGTTGCTGGCCTATCTATCGTTCAATGTACCATTCTGCACCTGGCTGATCCTGGGCTATTTCCGCAGCATCCCCGAAGAGCTCGAAGACGCGGCGCGCATCGACGGCTGCACCCGCATGGGCGTACTGGCGCGCATTGTGTTGCCGTTGGCGGCGCCGGGGATCGTCACTGCCTTTATCTTTGGCTTTACCAACTCGTGGAACGAGTTTCTCTACGCCATCGTGCTGGTCAACCGCCGCGACTTGATGACGCTGCCCACTGGTTTGGGCAGCTATGTCATCGGCGATATCTTTCTGTGGGGTCCGCTCATGGCGACGGCTTTTGTCACGACGCTGCCGCCGGTGCTCCTCTTTATTGCGGTGCAGCGCTTTGTTGTCGCCGGCATGACCTTGGGGTCGGTCAAAGGATGAGAGAATTGTGAATCGTCAACGGTCAATTGTGAATTATCAATGGTCGATGGTCGGTATAGGGGCCTACCAACCGCCAAAAAATCGTGGCAAGTTTGAGAGGAGAATTGCACCATGTCCAAGAACAATCGTAACCTCCATTGGCGTCGCAGGCAGGCGCTCTTTGGCCTGCTGATCGTCTGCGGCCTGCTCCTCGGTGCGTGCGTCCCCGCGGCAGCGCCCGCCACGCCAGAAACCTCGGCTGAGCCCGCCACCGCAGTCCCGGCTGTGTCCGCTGGCGAACAGGTGATGGTGGGCGCCTGGGTGGGCCCGTGCTGCAACCCAATCGAGTACGTCAACCCACTCAGCGCGGGCGGGGGCTATCACTGGTTCAACAAGATTTTTGGCCATCTGGTCACCTACAATGTCGAGTATACGGAGATCATTCCCGATCTGGCGGAAAGCTGGAGCATCTCTGACGACAGCTTGACCTGGACCTTCAACCTGCGCGAGGGCGTCACCTGGCACGACGGCTCGCCCTTCACCGCCGACGACGTGATCTTCTCGATTGAACTCTGCGTCGACCCGAACACCACCTGTTGGCAAGCCGGCCCACTGGCAGTGATCGAGGGCGCGCAAGCATACATCGACGGTGACGCCGGCACGATCGGCGGGCTGGTCGCCGTAGACGAGACGACGCTCGAGATTACCACCGATGGCCCCACGGCGCCCTTGCTCGATGTGCTGGCTGAAACCTGGATTCTCCACAAGGCCAGTATGCAAGACATTCCGCGTGACCAGATCGACAACACGGAGTACTGGCGCACTGCTCCTATCGGCACCGGCCCCTTCAAGTTTTCGCAGTATGTCGAGGGGCAATATATCGAGACCGTCCGCTTTGACGACTACTGGCGCGGTGCCCCCAAGCTCGACAAACTGATCCGTCGCGAGTTCAAAGACCCGGCCACGGCACTACTCGCCTTCGATGCCGGCGAGATCGACTTTACCTATCTGACAGCCGACGAGGTCGAGCGCGAGTCGCAAAATCCCAACGCCGTGATCCACCCTGGCCCCTCGCAGGTGGACAACGCTCTCACGCTCAACCCAGAGTTCAACCCGCTCTTTGGCGAACCCATGTTCCGCCAGGCGATCCTCTACGCTATCGACCGCAAGTCGATCATCGAGAGCATCTACAAGGGGGCGGCCGAACCGGTGCCCTGCCTGTACGGTAACCCCATCTATTACCCGGATGACATCGAGCAGTACGACTACAACCCCGACAAGGCCAGAGAACTGCTGGCCGAACTGGGCGTGGACCCTGCCACGCTTGGCACCATCATTCTCGACACCTACTACAACGATCAGCTCTCGGCCGATGTGATGACCGTGATGCAGGCCAACCTGGCCGATATCGGCATCAACGTGGAACTCATGCCGCTGGACGGGGCAGCCTGGAGTTCACGCTACTATGACCAGGGCGACTCGCAGATGTCGTTTATCGGGGGCGCCAACGGTGCGGACCCCAATCGCGCTGTGCAGTATTTCTACTCTACCTCGCCGGGCAACAACTATAAGTATGCCAACGAAGAGCTAGACCGGTTGCTCGACCAGGGCCGCCAGGAGATGGACCCGGCGGCGCGCACCGCGATCTACCAGGAGGCCTGCCGTGTCCTCGGCCAGGATCAGCCGTGGATCTTCCTCTGGCAGACGGTGCGCTACGGCATCGTCTCGACCCGGGTTGCCAACTTCCTCTTCACCCCGGCCGCCGGTGGCGGGTCGTACTACGATCAGGCGGAATTGTGGGAGATTGTGGAGTAGCGATATAGTCGGGGGACAGGTAAGCAGGGAGACAGGTGAGTGTACATGCCTAGCTGTCTCCCTGTCTCCTGTTCCAATGGAGTCACCTTGTGGGACGTTACATTCTGCGCCGGCTGTTGATCAACATCCCGGTGCTCTTTGGGATCACGATTTTGGTCTTTACCTTTGTGCAACTGGCGCCGGGTGATCCGGTTTCGGCCTATCTACGTCCGGAATTGGGGGCGAGTGAGGAGATGCGCCAACAGATGCGCCGCCAATTGGGGCTTGACCAACCGGCGCCGGTGCGCTATCTACGTTGGCTCGAACAGACGATCCAGGGCAACCTCGGTTATCGCATTGTCGGCGGCCAACCGGTCAACGGCACCATTGCACGGGCGCTGCGCGCTTCTGGCCTCTTGATGGGGACGGCTCTAGCGATTGGCTGTCTCATCGGCATTCCGCTGGGCATCCTTTCGGCGCTGCGCCAGTATTCACGGCTGGATTTTACGCTCACCGCCGTGGCTTTCTTGGGTGTCTCCTCCCCTTCGTTTCTGTTGGGGCTGGGGGGGCTCTATCTGTTTGGCCTCAAGCTCAGGCTCTTTCCCATTGGCGGCATGTTTTCGGCGACCGGCAGCGCTTCGATAGGGGATGTCCTTCATCATCTGGCGTTGCCGGCTTTGATCCTGGGGTTCGGCTATATCGCCATTCTCATGCGCTATACTCGCTCGTCCATGCTGGAGGTGATTCGCCAGTCGTATATCACCACGGCCCGCGCCAAAGGGTTGGCTGACTCGACGGTGGTGTTGCGCCACAGCTTTCGCAACGCGCTGATCCCGGTGCTCACGGTCATCGGGCTGGCGTTGCCCGAGATGGTGGGCGGGGCGGTGATCACCGAAACGGTCTTTACCTGGCCGGGTATGGGGTCGCTGCTCATCGACGCCGTCAATGGGCGCGATTATCCGCTGATCATGGGGATCAGCCTCTGCGTGGCGATTGCCGTGTTGATCGCCAATCTGCTCACCGATGTGGCCTATGCCCTGGCCGACCCGCGCATCCGGTTTGGGTAAACCGCAGTCCTTGCAAGCCTATTTTGCACGATTGCCATGACGCAGACGTATCGACTGACTGCCCCCCCGGCTACGCTTGACCTCTCTACGCGCACGCCGGACACACCGGCCCGCCAGGCCTTGCGCCGTTTTCGCCGCCACCGGCTGGCGATGGTTGGCATCGTGATCATCGCCGTGCTCGTCGTGGCTTCGCTGCTCGGCTCGACCGAGGCTGCTCTGACACAAAATCTACAAGACATGAATCAACCGCCTTCCGCCGGGCATTTACTGGGCACTGACCGCATCGGTCGTGATATTCTGGCCCGGACGCTGGTTGGGGGGCGCATCTCGCTCTCGGTGGGTCTGGTGGCGGTGACTTTCTCCACCTCCATCGGCATTGTGCTCGGTGCGCTGGCCGGGTATTACCGTGGCTGGCTAGACCATCTTATCATGCGTATTGTGGATGTGGTGCTTAGCTTCCCGGTGATCATCCTGCTGCTTTGCGTGGCCTCGTTGGTGGGGCCGAGTATCTTCAACGTCATGGCCATGATCGGATTGCTGACGTGGCCGGTGCCGTGCCGCATCATGCGCGGGCAATTTTTGAGCATCCGCGAACGGGCGTATGTCGAGGCGGCGCGCTGTCTGGGGGTTGGTGATCTACGCATCGCCCGCCGCCATATTCTGCCTAATGCGATTGCGCCGGTGCTGGTCTATGCCAGTTTTGCGGTTGCCACCGCTGTGTTGTTGGAGGCCGGTTTGAGCTATCTGGGGCTGGGCGTACAGCCACCGACGCCAAGTTGGGGCAACATGCTCAACACGGCGCGCAACATTACGGTCTTGGAACGGGCAGCGTGGCAGTGGGTGCCCCCGGCGATCGCCACGGTGCTCTTTGTGCTGGCCGTCAACTTTGTTGGTGACGGCATCCGCGATGCGCTTGATCCACAGGCGGCGCGGTAGGAAAACGAACGCGGAGTTCGCGCCTAGAGGGCCCCGCCACGTGCGAACCCCGCAGGGCTGGTTCTCAGATAAAAGGGGAGTCGAGAGCAACAGATGGAATATCGTACGCTTGGCAACACCGATTTGAAGGTCAGTTCCATTGGCCTGGGCTGTGTCACCTTTGGCCGCGAGATCGACGAGGCGACCTCGTTTACAGTGATGGATCACGCGCTCGAGCGCGGCATTACCCTCTTCGACACGGCCGAAGCCTACGCCAAAGGCCGCTCGGAGGAGGTCGTCGGACAGTGGCTCAAGGCGCGCGGTCGCCGTGACCAGATCGTCCTGGCCACAAAAGTGACGCCGCCGCTGGATGAGGAGCGTATTTTGGCCGCCGCCGAAGCCAGCCTGCGCCGTCTGCAAACGGATGTGATCGACCTCTACCAACTCCACGCCTTTGACCCCAAGACACCGCTCGAGGCGACGCTCGCCGCGCTCAATAAGCTGGTCGAGCAAGGCAAGGTGCGTTATCTCGGCTGTAGCAACTTTGCTGCCTGGCAACTCTGCAAGGCGCTGTGGGAGGCTGACGCCAACGGTTGGCCGCGGCTGGAATCGGTACAGCCCAATTATAACCTGGCTGTGCGCGACATCGAGGCTGAGTTACTTCCTTGCTGTGCCGATCAGGAGATCGGGGTGATCACCTATAGCCCGCTGGGAGCCGGCTTCTTGACCGGCAAGTACACGCGCAGCAAGACCGCCCCCGCCGGCACCCGCTTTGACCTGCTCCCCAGCCATTGGAGTATCTACGACAACGAGGTCGCCTTTCAGCGCATGGAGAAGTTGCGGACAAAGGCGGAGCAGACCGGGCGCCCGATGGTCGATCTGGCCTTGTCCTGGGTGATGGGCCAGCCGGGGGTCACCTCCGTGCTGATCGGCTGCCGCAGCACCGCCCACGTCGACCAGGCGTTTGTAGCTGAGCAGACGGGTCTGCCGCTGGCGCTGCGGGCAGAGATGAGCAGTTGGTAGGCCAAATGCGTAATGCGTAATCCATAAAACACGCATCACGCATTACACATTATGAATTCATAAATGCACCCGATTCGGAGCAACCCCATGATCGATTTTCGCCGTTCGTTCTTTACCTGGAAGTCGCACCCGTGGCAGCCGGACCCGTACTACCGTTATCCTGGTGGGTTTGTGGGGACGCCGGGCCAGGTTTATCACGTACGGTTTAACCTGGAGGGCGCCTGTACGATCCGCGACGACGCATCCGGCCAGGAGACCGAACTCTTCGTGGGCGCTCCCTGCCGTTTTGAGTACACCATTGCTCGGCGCAACCTCTTCCAGGTGCCAAGTGGCGAGTTTCGCTTTGCCTTTAGCCGCGCCGTGCGGCTGGCCATCGCGGCGCGACCGAGCGATGAGGAAGAATCCGTCATCGTGGCCCGGCTTGACGATGCCTTTCAGGCGCACTGGCTCGATCTGCGCTCCTTTGGCGACAGCAGCGAGTTGACCACTGTGGGCCAGATCGTCGATGCGACTCTCGCCAACGAGTTGCTCAACGCACGATCTACCTATCGAGATGCCGGCTGCGGGCTGACAGTCACCGTCGAATATCCGGTCAATCTCATCAATGTCAATAGCGAGGCCGGCGAGTTCCAGGTCTGCACCGGGCCGGTCATCGTGCCGGATCTAGCGACGTGGGACGGGCGCGAGGTACAGCGCGTCTTTCTTGCGCATGTGGCTTTCACCGAATTTGACCATGTAGAATTTATCTTACAGCGTGAGGTCGAAGCCGCGCCGGAAGAGCAAGTGTGGCTCAACCAACCACGCGGTCGCGACCGGCTCGCCCTCCATGACCCCAATCGGCGTCCTCCCAACTATCCGACCCCACGCCCGCGACCGACAGTCTACAATGAAGTGTGGGAGCTCCCGGCCAGAAACGTCGTGATGCGGGCGGCAAACTGGTAGGGCAAGATGCCATCTTGCCCTACAATACTCAGGAGGAACTATGACCTGGCAATTTGAAGTATTGCTCGACCCCATCGGCCTGACCGAAGGCCCGGCCTGGGATGGCAGCGGGCTGCTCTTTACCAATATCCCCAACAGCCGCATCATGCGCTATGACGCAGCCAGTGGCGAGAGCAGCGTCTGCCGCACCGGCGCCAATCGCGCCAACGGCCTCATGTTCGACAAAGAGGGCCGGCTTTACGGCTGCGAGGGCGGAACACCCGGCCAGGAAGGTGGCCGGCGCATTGTTCGCTACGAGCCGGATGGCGGGGTGACTGTGGTCTGCGACCAGTTTGAGGGAAAGAAATTCAATAGCCCGAACGATTTAGCCATCGACAACCAGGGGCGTATCTGGTTTACCGACCCGCGCTATGGCGACGACCGCAGCGATATGGAACTCGACCACGAGTCGGTCTTCCGCGCCGACCCGCAGCCCAATGGGACGTGGAGCGTGGTGCGTATGACGTTTGACACCACCGCTCCCAATGGATTGTTGGTTTCACCCGATCAAAAGACCCTCTATGTGGCGCAGAGCAAGTATGGCGAAGGGCAAAAACGGGAGCTGCGCGCCTATCCCATCCAGGATGACGGGACGTTGGGAGCGTACGAAGTGCTGCACAATTTCTACCCGCACCGCGGCATCGACGGCATGTGTCTGGATACCGAGGGTAATATCATCGCCACGGCCGGCTGGGAAGTGAGCGGCCCCGGCGGGATGATCTACGTCTTTGCGCCCAATGGCCGTGTGCTCGAGACGCATCCGCTGCCGTGCGATCGGCCTACCAATTGCACCTTTGGCGACGCTGACCTGCGCACGCTCTATGTCACTTCCATCGCCGGCCACCTGATCCGGGCGGCAGGGCTTGTTGCATTATCCGCCGGCAACACCTTGACATCCCATCAGCGATGCAGTAGCATCACATCGGCACTTCGTGCTGTCGGGCATTGTAGCAAAACGGGACAGGTAGAACAATGACACTCTTGCTCAACCATCCAGAGGTCGATGAATTGGCGCAAGCAATCAGCGCCTATACAGGTGAAACGGCTGTGCAGGCCACCGTCACTGCCCTGCGTGAGCGTCTTGAGCGCGAACGGAGAAAGCATCTATCTCCGGGATCGCTCAAAGAAAATTTGCTTCGTATTGGCCGCGAGTGTGCAATGCTGCCGCTCTTGGATCGCCGCACACCAGACGAAATCCTGGGATATGATGAAAAGGGGCTGCCAGCCTGATGGTTATTGACTCATCGGCCATTCTGGCTCTCTTGTCGAATGAACCAGAAGCTGTTCGATTCGCCGAGGTCATCGCGGCTGCGGATCGCCGGCTTATGTCAGCCGCCTCGCTACTCGAGACGGCTATCGTAATCGAAGCGCGTCATGGTCCTGCCGGTAGCCAAAAACTGGACGAATTGATCGCAACAGCCCAGATCCTGATCGAGCCGGTCACAATTGAACAAATCACCGTTGCACGTTTAGCCTACCGTACATATGGCAAGGGCCGGCATCCGGCCGGTCTGAACTTTGGTGATTGTTTTGCCTATGCCCTTGCCAAGCTGATGGATGAGCCTCTGCTGTATAAAGGAAATGACTTTTCTCAAACTGACATCCAGGTAGCGGATGGATGATTATCGTCGCCATACATATCTCTGCGCAAGGCATCCGCTGCCGTGCGATCGGCCTACCAATTGCACCTTTGGCGACGCTGACCTGCGCACGCTCTATGTCACTTCCATCGCCGGCCACCTGATCCGGGCGCATTATCCGCGGGGGACGCCGTAAGTACTGTTCAGAGAAGAGCTTGGTACGCTCTGTGTCCTATTTTGCTTTTGGCTTGTGCAGGGCAGAGGCTGCGTCTTTCGAGCTATCCCTGTTCAGCCGCCATTGTGTTTAGGACACGCTTCCACTCGTCTTCAAAGATGACTTCGTAGCGAACGCGGTGACGGCTCATTTCCTGAAACATTTCGTTCCAGGGGCGCGGCTGGCAGAGTTCGTTGCAGAGGGCAAAGAGTTCCTGCTTATAAGCCGTATCGTCGTTGCCTTTGAGGTGTAAGCCTTTGGTCTCAAGCACGTAGACGACCTGAAACTCGGCAGCCGGCTCTGCATCTCCATTGCCAAAGACCATAAAATCTGGATAGACTTTCATCGGATGCCAGCCCTGGAGACCGTAGCCTTTGCGGGCAAAATTACGTTCCCAGGCCATCACCCAACTTTGCTGCTCAAGATAGAGCACAACATCGCGTTCGACTGTGTTAAAATCATCTGCTCGATAATCAAACAGGGAGAAGAGTGGCAGACCGCCCATCTCATTGGTCAGCGGCGGTGAAGCGGTTGCGGTAATCTTGTCGGGAATGGTGTTGTGCAGGCAACCAGAAATCAAGATAAAACGTAACGTGTTGCTTTGGATCAACTCACGAAAGACGCGCTTTGCCAAACTGATCCGTTGGGCGCGTACTTGTTGCTTTAGCTCCTCGATCACAAACGCCAGATCACGGCGGATCTCGTCATCCGTGTATCGTTTGCGCAGACGGCGCACCGTCTCGGCGGCGAACTCATAAGCTTGCCACGGGTTAGGCACCAGATCGCTAATCTGGCGAGTGATAAAGACGAGGTCAAGCGGCATATCGGCGGCAACGGTGGGACGCAACGCCTCAGCAAATGTGTCAAGCCCGACAGCAATGGCCAGGTTTTCTGTGCGTGCGGGATTGAGCGGAAGCGTCTCAAAGTGTTTTAGATCTATCCTATCCCAGTCGATGCGGCTGAGAACATCCATCTCGTAGCCCACCTCGCGCCAATCGCCGGTAGCCTGGTCACGCACAACAAAACAAGGCAGATAGACTTTGCCAGCATACCCGGCAAATTGCGTACGAATCGAATATTCAGCGCGCTGCCCACCTTCTCCAACCGGTACGACCCGCCCGGTTAGATCACCCAATCCTTCATCTTCTAATCCGGCGCGCACCGCCCGGATCAGATCGCCTGCGGTGTCGCGAAAACAGTAGACATAGCTCTCATCTAGTTCGATGCGACCAGTTTTGCGGGCATAGGGCTGGCGGAGGATGCGTCCCACTAGTTGGGTGATGCTGGCGGAGGCCTTGCGCGGATTTGTCAACACCGTGAGGATGTAGGCAAAGGCGCAATCCCAGCCCTCTTGCAACGCTTGTTTGGTGATGATGTAACGGATCGAGCAGTCACGGCTCAAGAGGTCAATCTGTTCGATCTCATCTTTTTCACTGCTTTTGACGGCAATCTGTTCTTTGGGCACCCCACAGTTGCTGATCAGAAACTCACGCACCTCTTCGGCGTGGATAAAGCCTGCCGTACGCTGTTTTTCGCCGGTGCGTTCGACCTGGATTAGGCAGATCGGGCGAATATAGGGACCGCGCTCGTTGAATTCATGGTCGATGGCGGTCGCTTCGAGCTTTTGGCGATGCTGGTGACTCGCCAGCATCGTGTCGCGCCAGTCGGCGCTGGCGCGGTTGTAGACATTGATGTCGAGCTTGATCATCTCTTCGCGCAGCAACTCCTGGCCGCCAATTTTCACCAGTCGGTTGCTTTGCGCTGTGGGCGTGGCCGAGAGTTCCAAAATGAAGGAGGGGTTAAAGCCCAGCAGGGTGCGCTGCGCCAACTCGCCATAGGCTTTGTGGCCTTCATCCAGCACAATGATCGGTTTGAGGGTGCGCAAGGTGTTGCCCAGCGAGGACTTAACCGTGGCGGCGGCCAGTTGATTATCCTGCGCAAAGGCGTCCAAGTTAGGGATGGCGCGCAAAAGCTGGGCGTGGCCCTCGTAATCATCTTCGGGTGGGAAAAAAGGCTCAAAGCCACCCCGGTCTTTGAAGATGCGCAAGGTCTCTTTCACCTGACGGTTGGCCGATGGCAACATCAGCAACAAGACTACCAGATGGTTGCGAATGTCATCGGGTGTAAAGACCGCCTGCTTCTCCAAGATCAGGGTGCGGTCGCCGCTAGCCAGGTTGAGTTGCACCCGGTAGGGATGGGCGCGGTCTTTGAGGGCGGCCAGGGTCTGATTGTAAATTTGGGTGGTCGGCACGATCCACAACACCAACCCGGTTTGGCTGCCGCGATAATGGGTGTTGATCAGGTCAATCGATTTGACTGCCAGCAGCGTTTTACCACCGCCCGTCGGCACTTTCAAACAGATGGCCGGCACGGACTCGCCCAGGGCATTGCGCCGGGGCTGGTAGCGCTCAGCAGGTTCAAGCTGCTCCCACGCAGCTTCGTCCCACTTGTGATTGATCTTGAGTTTGGCGGCTTCGACCGCGCGCGCTTTTTCTTCGCTCAGCGTTTGCAGATAGCGCACCAGCCGGTCTAAAGCTGCTCGTTGGTACTCTTTGAGTTGCATGGGCGTGCTCAGTCTGCGCGATAGCGATAGATGCCAAAGGGCAACTGACAAAATTCGACCGCATACTCGGCCATGCGATTTTCGTCCAGATACTTGTGCGAAGCAATCACCAGCCGGGGCTTGTGCGGATTCGGGGGCAGACCCATCGCAAATTGTAGGTCAAGCGGGGTGCGCTTGAGATAGTCCACATCGGGTTGGTAGATCAGGTAGACCGAATAGCGCGTGCTCTCACCCAGATAGTTGCGCGCTTCATCGATGCTGCTTTCATCCAATTGTTCGCCGGTGGCGGTGAAAAAGACAAAGCGCGCCATCTCGCTATAAGCGGGCAGCCCGCCTTCGAATAAGGTCCGTTCTTCAAAGCTAGGGCCAAGCGTGCCGTAAGTAAAGGAGCCACCCAACCCGGCTTGCAACGCCGGGTCTTTTGCCCCCGGCACCCCCTGGATGACGCGGCGGACGCGCTCGGCAGTGAGCGTGTCGGCGTACTCCTCCTGCTCCACCAGGATGAAGCGCCGGTTGCCGCCATCTTCGGCGTTGAGGGCTAGGACGGCGTGGGCAGTTGTGCCGCTGCCGGCGAAGCTGTCGAGGATGATGTCTTCACCATCCGAAATTGTCGAAATCTGCAGGATACGCTTGATAAGTCGATGTGGTTTTGGCGTTTCAAACTGAAATTCATCATTCTGCTGATCTGCAAAAAGCATGCGTAGTTCACGCTTAGCTTCTTGATTATCACCTGCATCTTTCCGATCCCACCATGTTGGCGGCACAATTCCAGATTGAACTTCAGTGCGGAACTTCTTTAATCGAGGAAAACCCGTTCCATCACTAGCCCACCAAATGCGCTTTTCTTTGAGATGTTTGGCGTGTGTTGTCCTGTCAAACTGCCAGACTCGGGTTCTTGAGGGCCATATCTCCTCTTGGGTATTTGGATTGACGATGGGATAATATAGATTTGGTCTCTGGTCGGCAGTTTTGTTCGATGTATAATCTACTGAAATCCAATCACCTCTAGGGTCATTATCAGGATTCGCAAAACGTGACTCTTGTTCCGCCGTACGTCGTAGTAGTTGTCGCGTCCACCCTTGCGGGTCGTTTTTGTTTTCCTTTGCCTTTTTTGCGTAGACCACGATGTGGTCATGCATGTCTGACAAATAAGTAGCATCACTCTGGGGCGATTGTTTTTTTTGCCAGACAATGTTTGCGACAAAATTCTCCTCCCCAAAAATCTCATCCATCAACATGCGTAGCCGGTGGGCTTCGTTGTCATCAATCGACACAAAGATCACACCGTCATCGCGCAGCAACTCGCGTAACAGCTTGAGCCGGGGCGTCATCATGCAAAGCCACTTGTCGTGGCGGGTCAGGTCTTCTTTGTCTACGACCTGGTTGAGCCACTCTTGCAGCATCGGGTGGGCGACGTTGTCGTTATAGACCCAGTTTTCATTGCCGGTGTTGTATGGCGGGTCGATATAGATGCACTTGACCTTACCAGAAAAGGACGGCAACAACGCCTTGAGCGCATGGAGGTTGTCGCCATGCACAATCAGATTGCCGCGCAGCGAAGGAGCTTCGCCTTTAGGCAACACCGACCGCCCGGCATCCGGGACGATTTGACGGTAGGGTACGGCTAGATGATGGGAATGGACAAGCGATTTGCCCTTAAAGCTGATCGAAGGCATGGGTGTGTGCTCAAAAAGTCAGCGCAAATGGAGCAGGGCTGGTATAGAATGATTATACTTTGAGATTTCTGGAAAGCCGAATTCCTTGGTTTGCCAAAAAACGCACACTCACATAGAATATTTGTTCTTTTCAGTATAGCCAACCTGTGTAAAAAGGCAAATTTGCTAAGTTTGCAAGAACAAGTGTTCTGGCCGCCGAGTTGGCCGCCGCGCCCGCTGTCCCTCCACACCAGCGACGGGCGCGACGGCGGTGCGGAGCCTTACGACTTGAGGTTGGCGGCTTGGTCCAGGCGGCGCAGATGGCGTTCGACTTCGGCAAGGCGTTGGGCAAGGTCGAACAGATGTTGCAGCAAATGGCCGATGGCTTGTTCGGGGGTTAGCTTGCCCTTGTCCCACAGGTGGAGCAGTTCGGAGACAGGATAGGTGGACATAGACTCGAAACTCCTTTCAGGTGTGGATCAAATGACGGTTGCCGGTGTGGAGGGCAACAAAAAAGGCCGCCTCCCAACTGCGCCCATTGTCGGGCTTGCAGTTGCCAAGCGGCCGCTTATTTGATCACATCCCGTAAGGTAGTTAAAATAAGCTATAGCCACCCAGACTGTATCGGCAGTTTGGAGGGTCAGCCGCCTTTTGGTGCTGCTACACCGGGAGGCGGCGCATTTTTTGTTGGGCTGAACGCCAGAGGGCTGCAGCGCAGACCTTCTGACCTTCAGTTGGCGGAGATTATAGATCGGGAGGGGCAAATGTGCAAATCACTTGATGAGCACCCATCCTACCCCACCGCTGACCGCTGCGCCATCCACCGGCGCGCCGACATAGGTGGTGGCCGGTTGGAGTAGTTGCAGATCCCCTCGCCCGCTGCCCATCGGCGCACCCACGGCGCCGATAAAAGCATGGCTCCAGCGGAACTTACCACGTAGATCGCCGGCCACGCCAGCAGAAGCCAGCGCCGCCACTGCTTCGGCCTGTAGTGCATAGCTGGCTTCATCCATCACCGCGCCGGCGATGAGCGTGCCAACCGGCCATTGCGCTACCCAGGCCGCCAGCGCCGCCGAGGACGCCGGTGAGGCGTGCGTGTCAAATACGACGCTGTCCAACACTGTTCCGTCTTTGTCCAGCGCCACCAGATTGTAGCCGCGCTGCCCCACCGCCACATCCTGGCCGTTGACCCAGATGTGGGCAAAATCACCCACATCTTTGCCGGCGCTTTGCACCACCAACGATGTTCCAGCCGGCAAGCGCACTCCGGCGCCGCCGATCTCCCCGTTCTGCGGGTCGGGCGACGTGAGCAGACCTGCCACCGGCGTCAGCGGCCCCTCGAAATGGAGTTCCAACCGGTCGACCAGCGCACCAGCCACACCGGGCGGAATCTCCACAGACAGCAGCGCCGCCGATGGATCGGCTTCCACTACAGTAGAGGCCAGCAGCCGCCGGTTGAGCCTGACTTCGACCGTGGTGGCAGGCGCCA
>QEUW01000225.1 GCA_003577005.1 Chloroflexota bacterium
CAACATGGTGGTCCCTTGCTGGTTGAGATCGTGGAGTGTTTTGAAGAGCCCCTTTACCAGCAGCGGCGACAGACCCATAGAAGGCTCATCCAGCAGCATCAATTGCCCACGAGCCATGACCGCCCGCCCGACGGCCAGCATCTGTTGTTCGCCGCCGCTGAGTAGGTCGGCCAGTTGGTGTTTGCGTTCATCCAGACGGGGGAAAATGGCAAAGACCCGCTCCAGGTCCTGGGCGATCCTGGGTGCGTCGCTGCGGGCAAAAGCCGCCAGCTTGAGATTTTCCAGGATCGTCAAATTGCCAAAGATGCGCCGCCCTTCGGGTACGAGGGTAATGCCAAACTTTCTGACGATCTGGCTGGCGCTATAACCTAACAGATTCTCTCCCTTGTAGGTAATGCCCCCGGCCACGACCCGCCCGCCCAGTTCGCCAATCTGGCCGACAATGGTCCACAACGTGGTAGATTTCCCCGCGCCATTGGCCCCGATCAGGGTCAACATCTCACCCTCTTCGACCTCAAAGGAGATCCCATGTAACGCCTGGATGGCGCCGTAGCTGACGGCTAGACCCTTGACTGAAAGCAGCATCAAACCACCTCCTCCCCCAAGTAGGCTTCGATGACGCGGGGATGGTGGCGAATCTCTTCGGGGGTGCCTTCGGCAATCGTCTGCCCAAAGTCAAGCACCTGGATGCGCTCGCAGATGCCCATGATGACGCGCATCTGGTGCTCGATGATCCATACCGTGACCTTGAACTGTTCGCGCACCCATTGAATCAGTTCCATCAACTCGCCGATCTCACCCTGGTTCATGCCCGCGGCTGGTTCATCCAGCAGGAGCAGTCTGGGTTTCATCACCAGCGCACGGCTGATTTCGACCCGGCGCTGAACCCCGTAGGGGAGATTGCGCGGCCGTTCACGGAAATATCGCTCCAGGCTGAACAGGCGCAACAACTCCATCGCCTCAGCCGTCACCTGGCGCTCAACCGTTCGCAATCTGGGCGTGAGGAAGAAAGTATCCAGCACGCCATATTTCATCTGCGAAAAATGAGCGATGCGCAGGTTGTCGAGCACCGAAAGCTCATTCCACAGGCGGATGTTCTGGAAGGTGCGGCCGATCCCCAACGAGGTGATCTGGTGTGGGCGTCTGCCGTTCAGACGAGTCCCGCTAAAGAAAAGCTCCCCCGCCGCCGGTCGATAGAGCCCGCACACCAGGTTAAAGACGGTGGTCTTCCCCGCACCATTGGGGCCAATCAGCCCCACCAATTCCTGGTCATGCAACGTGGTGCTAAAATCACTTACGGCTGCCAGGCCGCCGAAGAAATGGGTCAATCCCTCAATCTGCAGCAGGGGCGGGGCGGATGTCATCGGCGATTCTCTCCTCGGCAGAGCCAAAGTACTTGCGCAACTTGGGGAAGAGGTCGGTTAATTCCCGATCGCCCATAATGCCGGTGGGGCGAAAGAGCATCAACAAGATCAGCAGCAACGGCGTCGCCACCCAGCGATAGACGCCCAATGGCCGCAACAATTCCAACAGGATGGTAAAGCCAATGGCGCTGATGACCGACCCGCTGAGCGAACCCATCCCGCCCAGATAGACCATCACCAACACCAACGTCGATTGCAAGATAAAGTAGCTGGAAGGGTTGACAAAACCGAGCAAGTGGGCGTGCAGTCCGCCGGCCACCCCGGCCAGGCCACAGCCCAACATAAAGGCGACCACCTTGAGCCAGCGCGTGTTCACCGTCATCAGTTCGGCGGCGATCTCGTCATCGCGGATGGCCACCACGCCTTTGCCGACGGTCGAAGTGACAAAATTGCGAATGACGTACACCGAGAACACCGTCGCCACAAAGGTCCAGATCAGGAGCCAGGGTGCGTTGACGACGCCGGTCATCACGCGATTGACGCCCCCCATGCCCATAAAGCCGCGCGGGCCGCCAATCGCCTCGATATTTTCAATGACGCTCTTGAAAATGAAATTGACCGCCAGGGTAATAATGGCCAGATAGTCGCCCCGTGTGCGAAAGGAGGGGATCGAGACTAGCAGGCTAAAGAGGGCAGCCACCACCCCACCGGCCACCAGCGCCAGGGGAAAGATAATCAGCGAGAGGCCGGCCGGCAACAACGCCGCGCCAAAGACGTTGTCTTCGGCCAGGAGCCAAACCGTCAGCAGGGAAGTCGCATACGCTCCCACCCCCATAAAGGCTGCATGACCTACCGAGAACTCGCCCATGTAGCCGTTGATCAGATTGAGACTGACGGTCAGGATGATGTTGACGCCAATAACGGTCAGCAAAAATTGGACATAGCTGTTGTAGAACCCCAACCAGGATGGAACGATTGTCAGCAAAAAGAGGAGGCCGACAAGAACAGAGAGGCCGTACCGTCTCATGGTGGATCCCCTACACTTTGGTGCGGCGCGCCACGCCGAACAGCCCGGTTGGTTTGATCGCCAGGATCAGCAGCAGCACCGTAAAGGCGATGAGATCCCGCAGGGTGGAAGGCCCAAATGCGACGACAAAGACCTGGGTGAAGCCCAAAATATAACCGCCCACCATGGCGCCACGGATCGAACCGATCCCGCCCACTACAGCGGCAATAAAGGCTTGCCATCCCACCAATAGCCCCATGTTGTAGCTCAAGATGGGGAAGGCAGCGCCGTACATCACACCCGCCAGGGCGGCCAGCGAACTACCAACGATAAAGGTGGTGACGATGATGCCATCCACCGAGATGCCCATCAGGGGCACAGCCAGCCGGTCATAAGAGATAGCGCGCATCGCCATGCCCCACTTCGTGTGCTGCACAAGGAGCCACAACCCGACCATCGTGATGATCGAAAGCACGATCACCATCAGCCTGATATTGGTGACGCTCAGCCCAGCTAGATTGTAGACCTGCCTGCCAATGAGGTCGGGAAACTGCCGGTCGCGCGCACCCAACAGGGCCAGATTGCCATACTCCAGCAGAAGACCAAACATCAGCGCCGTAATGACCAGGTACAGACGATGTGCGCCGCGGTTGCGCAACGGCCGGTAGGCGACCCGTTCAATGGTCACCCCCACCAGTGCGGTCAGAACCATCGTCAACAGGATGGTCACCGGCAGGATGACCCAGGCGGGCAAGTCAAAGGGCAACTGGATCTCGAACTGGTTGAGGAGAAAGGAGCCAATAAAATAACCGATATACGCGCCCACCATGAAGATGTCCCCGTGGGCAAAATTGATCAAGAGCAGCACACCGTACACCATGCTATAGCCGACAGCGATCAGCGCCAGAAAGCTGCCCCATTGCAGGGCATTCAAGAAGTGCTGTAGAAAGGTTTCAAGTGTCACAGTCTACCTCTGTCATTGGTGACAAACGTTGCCCAACTCCGATACACTGGGCTACGGTGATCTGTGCTCATCCCTAATTCTGGGTGTTAGCGCGTGACACCTGCTCGCCCTCCGGATCAGTCGCCCCCAATCCACTTTGATTCCAGAGGTTTGGGGGGCAGCAAGCAGGCTACCCAAAACAGCCTACACAATCTGGCGCATGCCAGCCCCACTGCGAAAACGCAACGCTTCCAGTTCATCGGCGGCTACAGAGACGCCAAGCGAGAAGCCGAGGACAAGCGCGCCCAAAATCCCGTGCGCAAAAGCACCGGACAAGGGCTGCTCATGTAGAAACCTATCATTCAGGGGGTTCATGCATGGTACGCACCAGCACGTACCATGCGTTAGGGATACTACAATCACGGGCAGACAGAATCGTAGAAGACGACTTCATCGCCTTGAATCTGGACGATCATCGCGCACTTGACCGGATCGCCCTGGTCGTTAAAGGCCATCTCACCGGTGATCCCGACAAAGTCGCTGATGGCTGCCATGCCATCCCGCACACAGGCGCGGTCGGTGGCCAGGTTGCCGGTGATGGTCCCGCAGTTTTGCAAGGCTTGTACCACCAGCAACATCGAGTCCCAGGTCAGCGCCCCCACATCACTGGGGATTTCGCCGTGGCGTTCGGTAAACTTGTCGATGAATTCCTTGGTGGCGCCGGTGGCGCCCGAAGCCACGTAGTGGGTGCTGAAGAAATAGCCGTCGCAAGCGTCGCCGCACAATTCCAACAGTTGTGGGTCACCCCAAGAGTCGCTGCCGACAATGGGGATGGTGATCCCTAGATCGTGCGCCTGCTCGACGATCAGGGGCACTTCGCTGTAGTATTGCGGGGTAAAGAGGATCTGGCAGTCAGCAGCCCTGATGTTGGTTAACTGAGCGCTAAAATCCTGGTCACCCGTTGTAAACGATTCCGAGGCGACCACTGATCCGGCGCCGTGGAGTTGCTCCCAGGCGCTGGTGAAATTGCTCGCCAGACCTGTGGGATAGTCGCTGGCAATGTCAAAGAGGACGCAGGCTCGCTCTGCGCCAAACTCCTCGGTGGCAAAATTGGCGACCACAGGGCCCTGGAAGGGATCCAGGAACGGCGCACGAAAGACCCAGGGCCGGTTGAGGGTCGTATTGGGATTGGTTGACCACGGGCTGATCATGGGGGTTTCCAGATTATTGGCTACTTCGCCGGCCGGAACGGCGGCGACGCTGGCGTTCGGGCCGACCAGGACAAGAACCTGATCCTGGGTAATGAGCTTATTGGCGGTGGCTGTGGCGCCTTCGGCTGTACCGTTATTGTCCTCGATGACCAGGGCCAGGGTGTAGTTCTGCCCGCCAATCTCAACACCGCCGGCCGCATTGATCTCCTCAACAAACATTTCAGCGGCCACCCTGGAGTGTTCACCCACTTTGGGAATGTTGCCGGTTTGTTCAAGATTGAGGCCGATCTTTAGCGTGTTGCCAGCGATGGCCTGGCACCCGGCTAGGGCCAGGATGCCCGGTAACAAAATAGCAAAAAGCCTGGACAGCAACCCGTTGCTCATTGGTGTTCCTCCTCTGGGTGTGCGGTGAGGTTAAGTATATTTTTGGACATCCAATCGCTGCCGGTACTCTACCAGGCTTATTATACATGTATGGATACAAAAGTAACATTTCCTACGCTGGTCAAACAATTCTGATGACCATCCGATGCCGCAATATCTCTAAAGCCGCAATATCTCTAAAGTGGTCTCAGCTTTTCAGTGACCGGCCAGGCGACACCCAGCAGTCAGTTGCTTCAGCTTGGCCGTAATCTCGTGATGGAGCCGTAACCGCAGCCCTGGCCGCCCGCATCGTAAAAGACATCCGCTTTAGAGGCAGCCAGGGCGTCATCGCCTATGGAATCTCACAGATGAGGCTTGCCAGGGCTATGTGCTGTTCGGCTTCATCCACCGGCTTGCGCGCACGGAAGTTGATGCCAACGGTGCCAAAGTTGGCGGCGCTCCCCTCCTGCGGCGCGCCGGCGAAGACATCCCTGCGCCAGGTGATCTCAAAATCGACAAAACCGGCCATAATGACTTCTTGTTGGAGCTCTACATCCAGCAGAGCACCGGCAATTCAGCCAGTCCAGAGGTCGATGTTGTTTTTAGCGCCCGCCGGCACCGGCTTTTCGACCAAAATGTCGGCGATTTGCAGCCTCCCACCCGGTTTCAAAACTCTGAGCATCTCTTGCAACCCGGCGAGCTTGTTGGGAAACAGGTTGAGGACGCCGTTCGAAATCACCACGTCGGCCCACCCATCAGGGACGGGGATCTCCTCTGCATACCCGTGGCAGAACTCGATGTTGTCTAGCCCCGATAGTTGTGCAGCACGACGCGCCTTGTTGACCATGGCTGGGGTCATATCCACGCCAACCACATAACCGGTTGGCCCAACCATCTTGGCCGCAATCAGGCTGTCGATGCCGGCGCCACTGCCCACATCAACCACCCGCTCACCCTCAGCCAGCGTACGCAGGCGAAAGGGGTTGCCTGTTCCAGCCGCGGATTCGATGGCCTCGCCGGCGAGGCCATCCAGCCACTCTTCGTCATAATCCAAAATCTCTGTCAATAGCGAACGACCCGTGTGAAAGTGAAAGCCGTGGCCGGGTTCTTTGGCTACCACTTCATACTCACTTTGGATCGCCGCCCGTAACGCATCCAGGCTGATGTCTAGTTCACTGGCTGTGTTGTTCATGCTATTCCTCCGTTTGTCATTTGCAGCTTTACGATTTGTGCTGATAGCAAGAGGATAGCGAGGGTGCGATCACCGGGCGTCGCTAAAAGCGATCACAACTGTGATCATCGCTCCAGGAGGTGACGGTCACCTGTGCTCTATAAGTCTGTTGGATTGTTCTTGCTTTTCCGTTATAATCGAACGGAATGCTGTAGACGCATGACAGCGTTCACGAACCCAGCCACATCCTTCCGTCAATCCAATGTCTCAACTCAACCTGTACCTCTTGGGGGTCCCCCGAATCGAACTAAATAACCGCCCCGTCGCCCTGTCACGGCGCAAATTGATGGCGCTGCTCGCCTATCTCCTGGTCAGCCGGCAGCCACAGCGCCGCGATACGCTGGCGACCTTGCTCTGGCCCGAGTTGGGACAAATGCCCGCACGCGCGGCTTTGCGCCGCGAGCTGCACACGCTGACCAGCACCATTGGGCAGGATTGGTTATACATCACGCGGGACGAAATCGGGCGCAAGGCTACGGCGCCAATTTGGGTTGACGTTGAGCAATTTCAACAGTTGGCCGCGCACTGGCACACCCACCATCACACAGACGGTATCCTCTGCCGCCAGTGCATAGACGCGCTGACCGAGGCTGCCGCGCTCTACCGGGATGATTTTCTGACCGGCCTGACACTGGCCGGCTGCTCCGATTTTGACGAGTGGCGCGCTTTTCAAGCCGAGCGTTTACGCCGCACGTTTGCCGGCCTCATCGACAAACTGGTGCAGACGCATGAACAACTCGGCGCATACGAGACGGCGATTCAGCTGGCCCGGCGCAGGCTCGCAGCAGACAATACAGATGAACCAATCCATCGCGATCTGATGCGTCTATATGCGCTGGCCGGCCAGCCAGCCGCAGCGCTGCGCCAGTACGAAGAGTGTGTCCACATGCTAGACGCAGAACTGGGAATTGCACCGGCGGATGAAACTGTTGCGCTCTACACGGCGATCCGGACCCGCCGTTTCCCTGGCAACGTGACTGAAGCCAAGAATGCCAGGCTGACCAGCGATCATCCTGTCACCCTGTCATCTGATCAGCCCGTCACTCCGTCTCCCTCTGACCCCATCCTTCCTTCTCCTGCCGCCAAACGCCACAACCTTCCCGTCCAAGGCACCCCCTTTTTTGGCCGGCAGGACGAAGTCGATGCGATCCGGCAGCTATTGATGGGGCGCGCCGAATGCCGGTTGTTGACGCTGATCGGGCCGGGGGGCATCGGCAAAACGCGGCTATCGCTCCAGGTGGCTCAGACCCAGATCGAGGATGATCAGACGCGCTTGGCGGATGGCGTCTACTTCGTGCCGCTGGCCGCGGTCGTTGATAAAGCGGACCTGGTGGGCGCCATTGCCAACGCAGTGAGTTGCGTCTTTCATGGCCGCGACGAACCGCAGACCCAGCTTGAGCATTTTCTACGCCCCAAAAAACTTCTGCTCGTGGTCGACAACTTTGAGCATCTGCTCGATGGGGCGCAGCTTTTGCCGGCGCTGTTGAAGTCTGCACCGGAGTTGCTGCTGCTGGTTACCTCCCGCGAGGCGCTGGAGTTGCCTGAAGAGTGGCTCTATCCGCTGGGTGGGCTGACGCCACCGTCTGGTGTTGAGACACTGGCCGAGTTCAACACCAACGCTGCGGTCCAGCTTTTTGTGCAGCGTGCGCGCCAGGTGGACGCCCGTTTTGCGCTCTCCGCCCAAAACGCCACCCATGTAGTGCGCATCTGCCAACTTGTCGACGGCATGCCGCTGGGGCTGGAACTGGCTGCCGCCTGGGTTGGCACGCTGAACGTTGACGAGATCGCCGACGAGATCGCCTCCAACATCGACATCCTGGCTTCAGACCTGCGCAACATACCCGAGCGTCACCGCAGCCTGCGGGCGGTCTTCGAGCAGACGTGGGCGCGACTGACCGCAGGGGAACAGAGAATGCTGCGTCGATTGGCCATATTTCGAGGCGCCTTTACGCGTGAAGCCGCCCAGCAAGTAGCCGGCGTTTCGCTATTGGACATCTCGTCGTTGGTCGATAAGTCTCTCTGTCACCGCTACACGGGGCGCTTCGGCATTCACGAGTTGCTGCGCCAGTTTGCCTTCGAACACCTGGATGAAGATGAAAAAAGCGCCCTATTCGCCCAGCATAGTCGCTACTTTGGGGAACTGCTCGCATCGCACCAGCCGTCCATAATGACCGCCGCCGAAGGGGCAATGGTGCGCACCATAGCAGATGAATTTGACAATATCCTGGCCGGCTGGCGCTACTTGCTCAATACCATCCAGCAGAAGGGCGCCACCGAAGAGAGTGACCGCTTGCTCGGTGGCTATGTGCCTGTCCTTGCCGCCTATTTCGACCGCCGTTCGCTCTTTTGGGAGGGGCGGCGTCTCTTTGAAGCAGCAATTTCCATCCTGAACGAGGCGCCTAGCAAGCGGACTGCTGAAAATGGTGCAACCTATGAAGCGCTCTTGCAGCTCCAGATCGAGCGGGCAGGCATGGGGATGCACCTTGGACGCTATCAAGAAGCCAAAGAGATACTGCTGGCCCTGTTGCCGGTCCTGCGTACAGGCACAAACCGGCGCCAACTTGCCGATGCCCTCACGTACCTGGGACCCGCCCAGATGCGGCTGGGTGAGTATGTAGAAGTCGAGCGATATTTAGAAGAAGCAGTCCATATTTACGAGCAACTTGGCCTCCGGTTGGCAAGTACATGGCCTGTGATCAATTTGGGGCTGGTAAAGAGTCTCCGTGAACAGTTCGATGAGGCGCGCGCCTACTATCAAAAGGCAGTGGAGATCTATGAGGAGGTGGGATACGCCACCGGTCTGGCGCGCTGTTTGAGCAACATTGGCTCCACCTATGTAGGAGCAGTGAACGTTAACCAGGCAGTTGGCTACTATGAGAGAGCATATGAATATGCAAAGGAGAGTAACAACCGGCTCTGGCTTGGTATCATCCTAAACAACCTGGCCGAGTGCGCCTATAAGCGTGGCGCCTATCACGAATCCAAAGAACAATATGCCAAGAGTCTTGTGCTCTTCCGCGAATTGAACGAAATGCGTTGGGTCACGATCAGCCTGGCAGATGCGAGCTTCCCGCTGATAGCGCTGGATGATCTGGAAACCGTCGCTGGCAACTTACGCGAATCGCTGCAAGTAGCGCAACAATATCAGCTTGTCGCCGAGGGCGTCCAGGCGCTAGCGGCAACAGCGCTGCTGTTGCATCGCCGGGGTCAATTGGCGCCGGCAGTGGCCGTTGCAACCCACGTGCTAGCGGATGCTCGCTCCCGCAGCGAAGCCCGCAATTACTGCCAGAAGGAGCTATATACGTTGGCCGGAGAGATGCCAGAAGCCGACTACGCCGCCGCCCAGTTTCGCGGCAACAGCACGCCGTTCGGCCTGATGGTGCAAAGTGCGTTGGAATCATTGGAAATGGAGTAACACCAAACCATGGGCCAACTGAAACTGTACCTTCTGGGCGCGCCGCGCGTGGAACTGGACAATACGCGGATCGATCTGCCGCGCCGCAAGGTGTTGGCCATTCTGGTCTATGTTGTACTCTCCCGGCAGACGCTGCCGCGCGATGCGCTGGCCGCCATATTCTGGCCGGCGTCGGACAGCAAAACCGCGCGTGCGTCGCTGCGCCGCGAGCTACACGCTCTGCAGAACGCCATTGGGGCCGAATGGCTGGAAACCACGCGCGATGAATTAGCCCTGAAAGCCGACGCTGATGTGTGGAGCGATGTCGAAGCATTTCGTGCGGCGCTGGAGAGCGTTGATCAGGACAAAGCCCAACATGATGCTCAGGCCGAGAAAACGCTGCTCGACGCCGTGACGCTCTATCAGGGCGATTTTCTAACCGGCTTTACGCTTTCCGATTGCCCCACATTTGACGATTGGCAGTTCTTCGAGTCTGAAAGTTTGCGCAGGGAGTATGCCGGTGCATTGGCGCGCCTGGTTCAGAGCTTGTCTGCACAAGGCCACTACGAGACCGCCATCAACTATGCCCGCCGTTGGCTGGCCATCGACCCGCTGGAGGAGCCGGTTCACCGGGAATTGATGCGGGTGTATGCGTGGGCCGGTCAACAAGCTACTGCGCTCCGCCAATATGAGGAATGCGCCCGGATTTTGGATGGAGAACTCGGCGCCGCGCCGGATGAAGCGACGCAAGCGCTCTATGATGCGATCCGCACACGCCGCTTTCCCAGCTATCAAGAGAGAGCGCCCACATCTCCTTTTCACCCAGGCACTTTGCCTTCCCTTCCTACTCCAGAGCCAATCACCCAAACACCAAGCCAGCCATCCACCCCCCACAACCTCCCTGCCCAGGCCACCTCCTTCATCGGGCGGCAAGAGGAGGTGGGGGCGATTTGCCAGCTGCTACTGGAGCAGGCGGAGTGCCGGCTGCTGACGCTGGTGGGACCAGGTGGGATTGGCAAGACGCGCCTGGCGCTGCAAGTTGCCCAGCAGCTTGTGGACAATCATGCAGACGCGTATGTGGATGGCATTTTTTTTGCCGGGCTGGAAACGGTTGACGGCGGTGAACACCTGATCGCGGCGCTGGCTGACGCGGTGGGGTATGGCTTTCAGGGCAGCTCCGCTCCGCAGGAGCAGTTGATGCACTATCTGCAGACCAAACAGCTACTGCTACTCCTCGATAATTTTGAACACCTGCTGGAACAGGCCGGCCTTCTCCCCGTGATTTTGCAATCTGCTCCTGGCGTTACCATGCTGGCCACCTCGCGCGAGGCGCTTGGGTTGCAGGAGGAATGGCTCTATGCTGTTGGTGGATTCACCACGCCGCCCGCGGATGCCACGCTGGAGGATGTGGAGCAAAACAGCGCGGTGCAACTCTTTCTGCAGCGCGCGCGCCGCACCGATTCCAGACTGGCGCTCGCGCCGGAGGCACTGACCCAGGTCGTGCGCATCTGCCAGCTGGTGGATGGGTTGCCGCTGGGGTTGGAGCTTGCCGCCACCTGGGTGCGCACCCTGAGCCTGCCAGAAATTGCCGATGAGATCGCCGCCAATCTGGACTTTCTCACCACAACCAGGCGAGTCGCCCCCGAACGCCACAGCAGCCTGCGCACGGTGCTCGAGCATAGTTGGAAACTGCTGACGCCGGCCGAGCAGGATGCCTTCTGCCGCCTAACACTCTTCACCAATGGCTTTACACGACAGGCCGCCAACCGGGTGGCCGATGCGTCGGTGGTGATCCTGGCTGCGCTGGTGCGCAAGTCGATCATTCACAGTAGCCGCGATGGCCGCTACACCATGCATGGGCTGTTGCGCCACTTTGCCGCGGCCAGGCTGAATGAAAATCCGGCTTTGGCCGAAGCCATTGCCGAGAAGCACAGCCGCTACTTCGGCGCGTTCTTGCAGACGCTGGAAGATGAACAACTGGGCGCCGCCCATGCTGCAGCCCTGGAACAGATCGGGCAGGAACTCGAAAATATCCGCAGCGGTTGGCGCTGGGCATTGGCTCATGCCGGATACAATCCAGAAAACGTCAAGCTGATCCATCGCTATATCGAGGCGCTCTTCCAGTTCTATGATGCTCGCAGCCGCTTTGAAGAGGGTCGTGCGGAATTTCAGTTTGCGCTGGATCAGCTCAATGCGCTGGCATCTACTCAGGATGTGCGGCTTGTTTTTGCGCGTCTCCGCAGCAGATTGGGCTGGTTTGCCTTTCAAATTGGACGGCCAACCGAAGCAAAGACCCATCTGCAGCGCAGCCTCGACCTGCTTGGTGAACTTGAGACACAGAAGGAGCTGATCTTTTCCCTCAACTATCTGGGGGCGATCCACCGTCACCTCGGCGAATACGAAGAGGCCCGGCAAATGCTTCAAACAAGCCAACAGCTCTGCCGGGAACGTAACGAACGCTTTGGGCTGACCGTGGCGCTCAACATCCTTGGGCAGGTGGCCTATCTGCAGGAGGACTATGCACAGGCTCAAGCCTGGTGCGAAGAAAGTCTGGCCCTCAAGCAAGCGATTGGCGACCGCCGCGGAACCACCTTCTCACTCCTTTATCTGGGGCTGGTTGCCAGGGCGCAGCATGACTATGCCAAAGCCATTCGGCTTTTTCGTGAGAGCATGTTGATCAGCAAAGAGTATGGCGACCGCCGCGGCATCGCCATGGGGTTGAGCAACCTGGCCGAAGTAGAAGCACTCATGGGACACCCCGCACAGGCGCAGGCATTGTACGAAGAGTGCCTGCAAATTTATACCGACATTTACAACTTGCTGGGGATTGTCACCA
>QEUW01000817.1 GCA_003577005.1 Chloroflexota bacterium
AGCCATTCACAATCCCTTCTTCCCAACCCTGGCATTCTGATATTGGACCGCATCGAACGAGACGCGGAGCGATTCCGACTGGTGGTCCACGTCGAGCAGGAACCAGCGTGTCCCCTCTGCGGTGAGGTGTCCCGCTCGGGGCATAGCAGCTATTGCCGTTGTCTGCAGGAGTTTCCGTGGCAAGGCGTGTCGGTGCAATTGTGGGTCACTGCCCGTCGGTTCCGTTGCCGCAACCGGCTGTGTCCGCGCAAAATCTTCTGCGAGCGGCTGCCCCAGGTGGCACGAGTCTATGGTCGCCAAACCGATCGCACGGCAGAAATCGTACGGCTGGTCGGCTACATAGCGGGCGGCCTGCCCGGCCAGCGACTTCCCGCCCGGTTGTCCATCATAACCAGTGATGACACGGTACTGCGCCGCGTTCGGCAGGAACCGGCGCCAGTGCCCTCGGCGCTCCCCGTTCGCAACCTGGGAGTCGATGATGGGGCTTGGCGCAAAGGGCAAGAGTATGGAACGATCCTGGTCAATCTGGACTTGCATCGCGTCGTGGACCTGTTAGCCGATCGCGCCGTCAAGAGCTTCTCGGAATGGCTTCAGCAGCATCCGGAAGTCGCAACGATCTCGCGAGATCGTTGCGGTCTTTATGCCGAAGGGGCGGCGCTCGGGGCGCCGCAATCTCAGCAGATTGCCGATCGGTTCCATCTCATGGTGAATCTCTCGGCGACCATGGAGCGGGTGCTGGAGGAGCGAAGCAGGCAACTGATCCTGCCTCCCATCCAGGATCCTGTGGCAGCTTCGCAATCCACCAATGCCTATGGCGTCAGCACCGATGCTCCGGAGGCCGCGCCGCCCCGACCCACACAATCGCAACTGCGCCGACAGCGGCGACTGGAGCGCTACCAACAAGTCATCACCTTGTTTCAGGCTGGCCAGTCGCAGGCGGCTATCAGTCGCGCGCTGGGGATGGAACGGAAGACCATCCGGCGCTGGCTGCGGCGGGGGCAGTTTCCAGAACGAAAGCCGCCGCATCGTCGGCCCCCCAAGGTGACCGAGTTTGCCGACTATCTTCAACAGCGGTGGAATGAAGGTTGCCACCATGCGTCACGTCTCTACCAAGAGATCCGGGAGAAAGGTTATGGAGGCAAACGTGCCATGGTGGCGCGCTTGGTTGCCGGTTGGAGAAAGAGGGGCAAAGCGGCGTCGCCCAAAGCTGCTGAGAGAATTGCCCCAAGCACGCCGCCATCCTGGTCACCCGCCCCGCCGACCAGATAAGTGATGAGCAACAGCAGCTCTTTGACCGCATCACGGCTCAGTGTCCAGAGGTTTTTGATTTGCGCCAAATCGCGCTCAGTTTCCGCGAAGCCTTGAGAGCGGATGAGTCCACGCGACTGCGGCAGTGGATCGAGAGAGCCAAGCGCTGCGAGTTCGGCCCAGTGGTCCGCTTCGCCTACGGCTTACAGAAAGACAGCTCGGCTGTAGCTGCTGCCGTGGACACGCCATGGAGCACTGGACAAGTGGAGGGTCAGATCAACCGACTCAAAATGATTAAGCGTCAGATGTATGGACGTGCTGGCTTTGAACTCCTGCGTGCCCGCGTCTTGCCGTACTCAACTGTCACCTCTCCTGGGCCGGCTCCGTGAGGTTGCATCAAAATCGCGGGAGAGCC
>QEUW01000226.1 GCA_003577005.1 Chloroflexota bacterium
AGTTGGCTGGCGCCCCGTGACGCAACGCCTACCCCTGTCCCGACGCGCGCCGCAATTGCGTTTATTGCCGATGCTAACCAGGCCCGCGCCGTAGGCGATTATGATGTGGCGATTACCGCTTACCGGCAGGCAGTAGAGCTGGAGCCGACCAATGTCGAGGTGCTCGTTGCCCTGTCGGAGATCCAACTTATGTTTGCTGATGCAGCGGGGGCGCGGGCCTATGCGCAGCGCGCAGTGGATGCTGCGCCGCGGAACGTGCGCGCCCTGCTGGCGCTGGCGCGCGCCTATAACTGGGCCAACCAAAACGAGGCTGCACTCAATTATGCCTTTGATGCGCTGGAAGTCACACCCGATGAACCGACCGGGCTGGCGATCCTCGGCGAGATCTACACCGATGAGGGCAACTGGGATGTAGCCGAAAGCTATCTGACCCGTGCGTTGGAGTTGGATCCTGCCAATGTTACAGCGTTGCGCAATCGGGCCTACTTTTTGGAGCTCCGCGGCAACTATGAAGAGGCAATTGCCACGCTCCAAGAGGCGATCACGGTAGCGCCACAGCGCTTCGACCTCTACATCCAGTTAGGCCGGCAATATCGGGTCGGGTTGCTGGACTATGAAAAAGCCAACGAGGCGTACGCCAACGCAGTGCGCGTTTACGAGTCCCCTATGACGCTTACCGCACAGGGGGATGGGCTCTACAACACCGGCGACCACCTTCAGGCCGTACGGGTCCTGCGCAAGGCTGTGGAGTTGGACCCACAGTATGGCCCGGCGTTGGTCTATCTGGGCATGGCGCTCTATGCCCGGCGCAACTACGAAGACGCCGCACCCAGCCTGGAAAAAGGGCTGAGGTTAGTCGGGGATCGCGCCCGGATCGAGCAACTTTATACAGGTGGTCTTGCCTATATTAACAAAGAACCGCGCGAGTGCGAAAAAGCCATCCCATGGCTGCTCAAGGCGCTGGAGATCGATGCGACAGCCAGCCCCGCGATCCAGGGCCTGGCTGCCTGCGGAGTAGACGCGCCGGCGAGTGGAGGGTAGGGAATGCAGAATCCATATCCTGCCTCCTGCCTCCTGCCTACCGCATTCTGTGTTTCCCAAGCCGGTGTTAGACGAGTGTTCCAGTCATGACATTGAAACGGGTTCGGTTGAAATCGAATTTGCCAAAGACCGCCACCTGGTCTACGCCCGGCCGGCGGCGGGCGGACGGCAGTTCGAGCAATGGCGCCGCGCCAACGGCCGCCACACGGGCTGAAGAGCGCCGGGTAGTAACACCGGCGCTGACAACGGGAAAACGTCGCCTGCAACGAACGACAACACCACTGGCAGTGCTGCAGCAACCCTTGCAGGCGGGGGTGCGCAAGGTCTTCGACCTACGCCGGTTTTTGTTGGTACTGGGTCTTACGGCCGGTGTGTTGTTGCTGCCAACGCCGCCAGGGCTTTCGCCAGAAGGGCACCGGGCGTTGGCGCTCTTTGTCTTTACCGGTGCGATCCTGATGCTGGAGCCAGCGCCGCTACCCATCGCCGCTCTGATGGTGCCCATTTGCCAGGTTGCGTTGGGGATCGATGTGGTCAGTGGCGCCTTTGCCGCATTTGGCAACCCTGTCCTGTTTCTGATCCTCGGCAGCCTTTTTCTGGCCGAGGCGTTGCGCAAACATGGGTTGACCCGGCGGATCGCACTCTATGCGATTGTACGGACAGGAGGCAATTTTCGCCGCTTGTTGTTGGTCATTATGGTCATCACTGGGCTGCTCAGCATGTGGGTGCTCAACACTGCTACGACTGCCGTGCTGATCCCCGTGGCGATCAGCATCGTGCAGCATGTGCAACGCAGCGAGGATGCCAACCGTGCGCTTGCGCTGCTCGTGTTGGCAATTGCCTATAGCGCAAGCATTGGCGCTATCGCCACCATCATGGGCAGCGGTGAAAACGCCATCGCCAGCGGGCTGCTTAGCCAGATCACCGATTTTCGCTTTCTGGACTGGATGAAGTACGGCCTGCCGTTGGTGCTCTTCTTGTTGCCGCTCACTTGGTTGCTCTTGCTACGGGCAATTCCCATCCCCAAAATTGTGATTGATACCCGGCCTATTGTCCAGGAGATGCAGCGGGCTGGTAGTTTGACCAATCAGGAGCGTGAGATTTTGGGGGTGCTGGCGGTGTCGGTCTTTTTGTGGGTGGCCGGCTCCAACCTGGAGAGTTGGCTCCAGTTGCCGACCACGCTGCTCAGCACGGCAATCGTGGCAATCGGCGCAGTCGTCGTCCTGTCCATCGAAGAAGTGATCGACTGGAACGATCTCAAGGGTGTAAACTGGGGCGTCTTCTTTGTCATCGGGTCGGGGCTGACGCTAGGTGATGCACTCAACAAAACCGGCGCCAGCCGCTGGTTTGCCGAGTTATTGGCGCCACTCTTGTTGGGGCTGCCCTATCTGGCGATCCTCAGTGCGCTGGTGCTGATCGGCTTTGTGCTCACCCAGTTTATGAACAATGTGGCGCTGGGTGCGATCCTGGCGCCGGTGCTGATTACGATGGCAACGGCCAGCAACATCGCACCGGCCCGCCTGCTGATCCCCACCATTTTTGCCGTGGCGCTCGCCTATATGTTGCCCGGCGCGTCGGCGCGCATGACGCTGGTTTCGGTAACCGGCGCTGTTCCCCCCAAACTCATGATCCGGACGGGTCTGATCATTGGCCTGCCATCGGCGTTGGTGATCCTTATCTTTTTCTACGGGCTGAGCTTATTGAATCTTATTTAGCGTTTTTTTCATCGACCAGGAGGGACCATGCGCGTTTGGGTCATCGGCGCCGACCAACGAGGTAGCGAGGTGTTGCGTCAATTAAAGAAGAACGAGAATATCGACGTATTTGTCACCGACAGCAAGGAACGCCCCCGCGCGGTGAGCGATGGGGTGATCAACAAGGTGGATCAGGTGGAAGTGGTAACACCCGTGAATGTCAATACACTGGCGCGTCGCATCCGCCCCGACCTGATCATCATCGACCCGGCTGCCGACCAGCGTAATCTGGGCCGTGTCACCGGTGGCCCCACCTTTGCCGCCTCGTTGACTACTGAGATCGCCAACGCCAGCGAATATCCCTGTGTCGTGCTTTGAGATAGGAAGCGGAGACTGAGGAGACTGGTGGAGATTGAATCGCGCTTAGTGCCTATCCGAATCACTCTGCGACCAAGCCCTTTCGCAGGTGTAGTTCTCGGACCCGCAACCATTATTCGGATAGGTTCTTAGCAGCACGACCCCTATCTTCAATCTCGCCATTCCTCTATCGCTTGATCTCTTTTTCTACCCATGTCCACCCAAGACCCCAGCGCCCAGATACCGCCTCACAACCTCGGCCTCTACCGTCTGGAGGGCTTTAGCGGTTACCGGCAAGAGCTACTACAACTTCACGAGTGGCTGACCGGCGGCAACGACCTGCCAGCGCTTGCCATCAGTGGCGACCAGGGTGTGGGGAAGACCACGCTTCTTACCGCTGCGGGGTGGAACCATCTGCGGCACTTTAGCGAAGGGGTGATCCGGGTAAGCGCGGCCGGCGGCCAACGTTTCCGCCTGTACGATGTCGTGCGCACCATGGATAGTATCTTTGGTACTGAAATGACGCGCATTTCCGAAGAGCGGTGGGGGATTAGCATTCTGGAACAGCTCTTCCGGCGCAGGCGGCTGCTGATTATCGACAAGCTCGCCGGCGCTACCCCCGAAGAGTTGCAGACGCTGGTGGAGATCATCGGCCATCTGCAAGAGACCGGGGGCTACGCCCGCATTGCGCTGATCGACCGCAATCTTAGCGCTAGCACTGCCGACTTGGTGCGCCATCAACATTTCCGCTTGAAGGGGTTGGCCGCCGCTGACCTCCCGGCGTTCATCACCCGCCGGGCGCCAGCCCCGGTTCGCGAGGTGGCGCTGGCGCAAGCCGACGCCATCCATGCCCTTACTGGTGGGCGACCGCTTCTCGTCCGCTTGCTCTTGGGGTTGTTGCTCGACCTGCCCTGGCCCGAACTGGTGGCGCTGCTTGCGGAAAACCTGGACGAACAGGGGCAGATACACTCGCCAGCGTTGGTCGCCATTGCGGTGGAGAATTTTGCTATCTTCAACCCACAGGTGGGGCCGCTGCTCAACCGGCTGGTGAGCGCCAGCGGTGGCGCCTCGGACACGGCCTTGCGCCAACTCTTCTGGGATGATTTGGGGACGACGACAGAACTGGAGCAGACTGTCCAGGCGCTGGTCGAGCGGGCTTTGCTCGACCATGACCGTATGCGTCGCCGGTTGGTGATGCACCCGCTCATCCGCACGTATCTCGAGCAAAACGTGGTGTTGCTGGGGGAGGAATGGGATCGCGCGCACGCTCGTTATTATCTGGGGTATGCACACCAATACCAGACGTTGCCCATCGTGCGCTGGTCCGAGGTCGATGTGGAATGGGGGAACATCTTCCGCGGCGCCGACTGGTGCGTTACACGGGTCCGCCAGATCTGGCAGCAGGAGCTGTTGGAAATGCTGCGCGACCCTGCACTCGACAGTGCCCGGATTGCAATTCCTGAAGCCGACGACAATCTCCATGAAGATTTACGTACGATGCGCGATTACGGGCTGGCGTTGGGCCACTACGCCTTCTGGCGCCACCCACCCGGTATCGCCGAGTGGCTGGCCGCCGGGGCCTTATCGGCCCTTGCCCTGGCCGATCTGCGCAACTACGCCTGGTTTCTGATGAATATCGGTCGCCAACTCTTTTTCCGTGGTGCGGTAGAAGAGGCCATCGGTTGGCTTGAACGGGCCGAAACCATCTTCGACGAGCGCGACCTGCTCATGGAGCTGGCCGATGTGCTCACCGATCTGGGCACTTCGCACCGGATGTTACAGAACAACCGGCGGGCGCGCGACCATTTTCAGGCTGCATTCGATTGCGTAGCGCAATCGGGCAATCTGGGGGCGCTGGCAACAGCTTATATGAACCTGGGCAGCGCCTTTTTCGCCCTGAACAACTACGACCGGGCGCTCCAGGAGCAGCGCAAAGCGTTGCGCGTGGCGCTGCGGCGAGAAGAAGAACACCAGATCGCCAGCGCCTTCAACAACATGGGGCTGGCGATGGAAGCGATGGACCGGCTTGAGGAAGCACAACACGCCTACGAACGGGCACTCGATCTGTTTCAACGAATCGAGGACTACACCGGTATCAGCGCCTGTTACAACAATCTAGGGTCGGTCTCCTATGCGCGTGGCAATTACGGACAGGCGCTCATGTGGTACGAACTTGACCTGAAGCTCAGTGAAAGCCGAGGCGCCTGGACGGATATGGCGGCCACGTTGCACAATCTCGGCCACGTCGCCCTCGAACTGGATGAGCCGGAACGGGCGGCAACCTATTTCACCCACAGCCGCGACCTCTACGCCGCCTTCCAGTTGACCGCCTATGTGGAAGAGGAAGAGGCGATGCTCGAATTGATCTTGGTTCGCGGGTGAACAGGCCGCCAGGATTCCCGACCGGTGCGGAGCTAGCGCCAGGCCTCCTCGAATCGCTGCTCGAAATGTTGGTAGGCCCTCTTCAATCCCTGGAGCACCTCAGCAGTAGTCTCGAACAGCGCCTCTGCCTTGGGATCGCTAACCTATTCGACGTCGCTCCGTAGGTGGGTGATCAAATCGTCCAGCATCTAAGGTCATATTACCACCAATGCCGGATCTCGTTTTCGGTTAACCGGTGGACTTTCAGACGCGCCAGAGACTTTTGAGCGCTGGCTATTGCTTCCCCCGTGTGGCTTGCACCAGATAGCTTACCAGCGAGGGTGCAAATTGACCCAGGCGCATGAGCCCAGCCGCCAGTAGCGGGCGGCTGAGGGCCCACTCCAACGTCCGGCCGGTGCGCAGCCGGCTAGCAAACTCTCTATGCCACGACCGGGAGTATTGCTCGGCCCAGCCCGCCAACGAGAGTTCGCCGCGCAGATAGGCATTGGCCAGCGGCGCACAGAGTTCGGCTGACCGCAACGCCATCGCCATACCGTCGCCGCAGAGGGGCGGGATCATGGCGGCGGCGTCGCCCAGACACGCGATCTCATCCCACGGTCTGGCAGCCCGGCCCGTGTCCACTGGCGCCACCGCGACAGCGGTGGCGGGCACGAGCGAGCCCCCTTCCAACCTGCGTCCCAAGGCAGGATTCCAAGACGCCGCGGCGGCCAACATCTGATCTATCTGACGCCCGGCGCGAGCAAAGGCAGTGTAATCGGCCAGGAGGCAGACATTGACCCTGCCATCTTCGATTGGGCTGACGCCGGCGTAGCCTCCGGGGAAGAAAAAGAGCTCCACGACCGCTGGCATGGCAACACCGGCGAAGTGTCCCTTGACACCCACCCGCTGTCGTGCCCGTCTTTGCGTACGCGCCCGCGGCGGCAACGATGCCAGTGTATGGCGGCCACCGGCGGCAATCAGGGCGTGCGCCTGCACTGTGTCTGGCCCTTCCCTGCCCCGCAGATGGATGGTATATCCGCTTGCGCAAGGTTCGTAGCGCAGCACGGTAGTCTCGGTGCGGAGGTGGGCGCCGCACTGTTGGGCGGCCGTTGCCAACACCGCATCGAGCGCATAGCGGCTCATCCCCCAGGCGGTGCCGGGTAAGGAGATCGGCAACGAGAGACCCCGCTCAGTCACAAGCAGAGCACGCTGGATCGGAACCGGTTGCAGCGCCGCAACTACCTGCTTTAGACCAAGCGTGGCAAGAGTCGTCTGCGCTTCGGGTGAGATAAATTCACCGCAGACTTTGTGGCGCGGAAAACCGTCGCGCTCGACCAGCAACACATCCCACCCACCCCCGGCCAGCACAGTCGCCATCGCGCTACCAGCCAACCCGGCGCCGATAATGAGGAGATCGTAGCGCTCGGTCATAGGCTCTTTGAGCGCGCCGGCAGGTAAGTCAACTGCGCCATTTCGATGACCAGGCCAGGGCCGAAGGCCATGGCAACGCCGGTCTGGCACGTGTGCGCTGTCCGCAAGCGCGCGCCCACTTCAGCCAGCACAAAGAGGATGGTGCCGGAGGACATATTGCCGTAGCGACGCAGCACAGACCGGCTGGCCTCGGTCTGCTCTGGCGCCAGGTCAAAGACCGCGGCCAGTCGCTCGATAATAGCCGGGCCGCCCGGGTGGATAGCCCAGAAGCCCAGTTCCGTCGCCGGGCCATTGGGCTGGCAAAGCCGGTGCAGTGCAGCGGGCGCAACGGTAGCAAGATGTTTGGGCACCTGCGGAGAAAGACGCAGGGCAAAGCCATAATTGCCGATCTGCCAGACCATATCACTGTCTGTGTCCGGTTTCACCTCCGAATAGAAGCTGTCGAGGCGGAAGGCATCCCCCTGGTGGCCGTGCGCCGAACCGACCACACAAGCGGCTGCCCCATCGGCAAAAAGCGACCCAGCGATCAGATCTTCGCGATGGGCGCCCGGTTGAATGTGCAGCGAACAGAGTTCCACGCAGACGATAAGCACACGTGCAGCCGGCTGGCTGCGTACGATATGGTGGGCCATGCGCAGCGCATTAAAGGCTGCCGAACAGCCCATAAAGCCAACCACTGTACGTTCGGCGGAGGGCGCCAGGTTGAGTTGGCGAGCCAGCGCCAGATCGAGACCCGGCGCAAAAAAGCCGGTGCAGGTCACGACGATCAGGTGCGAGATAGATGCGGTAGCCGCCGGCAATGGGATATCGTTGCGTTCGGCCAGTTGCTCCAGCGCCCGGCTAGCCGCCACCGCTGCCAGCGGCGGAGCTGCACGTTCGTAGAGCAGCATCCGCTCGGCTGTTGTGCAGACTTGCTCTAGTGGTTGGCCCGGTGCAAAGTGCGAGTGCTCAGGCGGATGGAGAAAATCCTCGATACAACTATGGCGTAGGTCAATGCCCGAACTGGCATAGAGGCCGCGCACCAGCCGCTCGAGCGCGGGTCGCGAGCTGAGTGAGGTGATCATCCACTGCGCGATGTCTTCCTGCCGGGCTTGATAGGGCGGAACAGCAGTTCCCAACGCGAGCAGCGCGGCCGGAGAGCGATTTTGCCGATCCACATTGTTCTCCCTTGTAGAGTCTGGCTGGACGATCAGCGGCGCCCATCGGGGCTACCCGGTCGCTCGCTGTTGATGCCCAGCCTGCTTCCACAGTATCAAAATGCCTTTGCGCACACAGTGAGGTATATCCGCTTGGAGCGTGGGAAAAACCCTCAGAAAGCGGTAGGGAAGAACCTGATAGAAGATAGAGGCCATTGCGCCTACAACCGAAGCTGTGGTTCCGAAACCGCACCTTTGGTTAGAGGAATAGGCCCGGTTGGAATTGTACACGCAGCCTTCCGTTCGGTAGAATGGAAATAATCGGTGCGCTCATGAATGGTAATCCTGACGATTTTACCCAACACAAAGAGGCGGTGCTGCAAGGTTGGCGTCGTTGCGGCCGCCAACTGCTCAGCAACGACCTGATCTTTGACTTTGGTTCCTGGCTCTATGCGGCCATGACGACCAATCCGGTCTGGCTGGCGAACAGTGCGCGGCTTCTCGATGGTTTTCCTTCTCCGGCGCGTTCTTTTACGGTGGTTGATCTAGGCGCAGGGCCAGGCACTTCGGCGTTGGCCATGGGGGCGCACCGGCCTGAGGCTCGCTTCATCGCCGTGGATCTTGCGCCGCAGATGCTCGCGCTGGCCCGGCGCAACCGTCAAGCGGCAGGGTGGTTGCCGGCCCGCCTCCTGCTGATGCAGGGTGACGCGCTCCGTCTACCGCTGGTTTCCGCGTCGGTCGATGTGGTCACCGCCCACAGTTTTCTCTATCTGGTTGCCGATGCGGCCGCGGTGGTGCGCGAAAGCTACCGTGTGCTGCGACCGGGTGGCCGTGTGGCCTTTCTAGAGCCACACGCCGGTGCCCCCGATTGGCGTTGGCTCTGGCAGCAACCGCCGGCCGGGTTGCAGATTTCGCTTACGCTCTGGCGTTTCTACAGTTGGGTTCACCGGCGCTTCTCACCTGCAGAACTGGCGGGTACCTTGAGCGCGGCCGGCTTTATCAACGTGACCACGGAGGTGACGCTTGGGGGATTCGGTCTCTTCGGGCGAGGCGAGAAGCGATAGTATCCTGGCGACGATGCGCATCCTGCTGATCCATCTGCGGTTGCATTTTCAGCTCTTGCTCGCGCCGATCTTCTTGTGGGGTTACTTTTTGGCAGGTGGCGCGCTGGACAGAGATTTCTGGCTCGCCTTTTTCGCCTTCCACCTTTTTTTGTACGGCGGCACAACTGCCTTCAACTCCTACTATGATCGCGACGAAGGTCCGGTAGGCGGATTGGCGAAACCTCCGCCCGTGGTGCAGGCGCTGTTACCTTTTTCACTGGGAGTGCAAGCCATTGGCGCCGCGCTGGCCTGTGGGGTCAATAAGACCTTCGCCCTCCTGTACCTGTTGATCTTTATCATGGGGTTTGCCTACTCACACCCAGCCACCCGCTGGAAAGCAAAACCGATCGGCGGCCTGTTGACGGTGGGGATCGGGCAGGGCGTTCTGGCCGGGTTGGGGGGCTGGGCAGCCGCCAATGCGAACCTGGCTGAATTGACTCCGCAGGCGTGGTTGGGGATCCTCGCTGTCGCGCTGGTGACGGTGGGTTTTTATCCCTTGACTCAGATCTACCAAATCGAAGAAGATCTACAGCGGGGTGATCTGACCTTTGCTGCCTGGGTGGGACCGCGTGGGGCGTTTGGTTTTGCGCTCATCGTGCTGACGGGCGCCGCCTTGTTGCTCGTGCTGGTGATCGCCCGCATCCTCGGCGGGTGGAACGCGCTGATCGTGGCTTTCTTTTATGGGGTGCTGCTGGCCGTGATCGGCCACTGGGCAGCTACTTTCGACGGCGCCCGTGTCCTCGCCAACTATCGCAGGGTGATGCGCCTTTATCTGCTCATTTCGCTGGGTTTTATGGGGTTTATTCTCTTCCATCTGATGTGAGGTTGGTGCGATGCACCCGCAGGGTGCGTTGCACCTTCCCCCGGAGCCGTCGCCTAAGACCCCAGTTCATCGTGGAATGGGCTTTCCCATAGCTGGCGCTGGATTGCACATCTAGCGCCAGCAGTCGTCCAAGTGCGTTGCACGCATAGCGTGCAACGCACTAGCGGGCCACGCCGGCTTCTGCAAATGCCTTGCTCACCACTTCGTAGGTCTGTCTGGCAGCGGCCAGGGGATCGTATCCGGGTTGGCGCTGGCGCATGATGCTGATCTCGGCCGAGATAAAGCCCGTGTAACCGGCCTTTTTCATCTCGAGCAGGTAGGCTACATAGTCAAAGACTCCTTCGCCGGGGATCAGAAACTCGTGTTGGGGGTAGCGCCCGCGCTCATCCTTGATGTGCGTGTGGGCGGTGTAGGGGAGCATCATCCGCACCGAGTCGGCGATGGCATACCCCATCACATTGAAGTGGCTGATGTCGAAATTGAGTTGCACGTGGGGCGAAGCCACCGCTTTCATTACTTCGACGGTATGTTCGGGGATGTCGAGCACCGCGCCCACGTGTGCTTCGAGCGCAATCACAACGCCCCGCTGTCTGGCCTCTTCCCCCAGCTCCTGGAGGCGTTCGATCAAGAGTGGTTTGAGTTGCTCGAACTCTTCTGGCTTGCCGCCCGGCGTGGTTTCGACCACCGGCGGTGTGCCGTCGAGCGTCCATTCGACGGCCAGGTCCATCGCCCCGCGCAGCCGGTTGAAATAGACTGCATGTTTGGCCGGGTCGCTCTCGACCAGGCTGCCGTGGGCGGCAATCGCCGAAAGCGCCAGCTCTCGTTGCCGCAACAGTCCGGCAATGCGTTTGCGCTCGGCTGTATCCAGCGTGCTCAGTTCGGTGATCCAACCGGGGAGCACACAGATTTCAACCCCATCATAGCCCAGTTCGGCCAGGTAGCCGATGGCCTTGTCAATCGGCACAGTGGGCATTCCCCATGTGCTGTAACCAAGTTTCATGTATTGCCCTCCGTGATGGAATGTGTAATGCGTAATCCGTAATGCGTGGTCCAAGCTTCACTAATTACGCATTACGGATTACGCATTACGGATTACTGCTTAGGATGTTCTGGATTTTCTCTGTCATGGCAGTCGCTTCGTCTGGATTGAGCCAGCCGGCTTCCATCTCGCAGTGAAAGGACGCGCCGCCGGGGAGGATTTTGAGATTGCCTTTGGCTTTTTCGGCGTGATACCCCTCAGGTTCGGCAGTGGAGGGAAGCACCAGCCCCAATGCATCCTGGTCGAGCGTGCGGCAGATCCAGCGGACGCCTTTGTCGAGCTGGTCGGGCCGGTGGCGGATGTAGTCGGCGCTGCCGTCGGGGTGGACTTGCATCGAGTGGGCCCAGCCCTCGGCGTCGGCCAGGTAGTCAAAAGTAAAGACCACTTCGGGGTCAAAGGGCAAGTCGGGCGCGAGGACGTTGTGCTTTTCGGGCCGCTGCTGGAGTTCCTTGAGAAACTCCAAATATTCGGGCGTGGGGCGAACGTGCGAGGGGATGCTCTCGCGCACCCGTGCGCTTTCGGGGATGCAGGGGGCGCTATAGACCAGCCGGCCATGATCCACCGGGCGGAAGTTGACGTGCGCCATATACATCAACTCCATGGGCGTCCGCTTCAAGTTGCGGACCGTGATGCTGATCCAGCAGCGGCTGGCTCCGGCGTAGAGCTTGACCAGCGGCTGCGCCACATAGTTGAAGCTGAAGGCAACGGTGTGCTGATACTGGCCGCCGAGGGCAATATACTCGCCGCCGTCATCTTCGCCCAGAACAACCCACGCCTTCTGATAGGGCGCGTTGGGCAACTCCCCGTGGAGCGGGTGGGTGTCCTCGCCCATTGGCACACCCATTGCGGTAGCGCCACAATGGATCAGAAAACCGCCATAGGTGGAGAGATAATCGGTGGTGGGCCGCGGCTGGTCGAACATGGATTTCATGGTGAGGTTGCGCCCGCCAAAGGTGGCAGACCAGATCTGCTGGCCCTGGAAGGGTAGCATGACCAGTTCACCCTGGCTGTTGCGGAGAGAGAGCCCGGCCACGCCGCTGTCGTATGTAAAGGTCGTGGCCGCCAGTTCGCCGTGTTCGATAAGCGAGCGGTTGCGCCCGTCGAAAAATGTGGGCGCAAGCTGCACGATCGTCTGATTGCGCATGGTTGCAATTTCCCTGATTCTGTCCGTTGAGTTTGATGTAGCCGTGGCGCTGATTCCGCCGGTCGGGTATTGCTTGTCTTTGGGTTGTTAGAAGGGAGTATACAATCTGCTCTACAAAGCGTCAACCGGGAGGAGAGGTGGGGCCAGGGCTTCGCAAA
>QEUW01000227.1 GCA_003577005.1 Chloroflexota bacterium
CTTGCGCCCACGCCCCGCCATGGTAATCAACACACGGGGGTCGATAGCTAGCGGACCCAACAAATACTCCTCAAAGAGTTCGAGAAAGTCCCAGTTGGCGTCGTACACCTCATCGACAAAGAGGACCAGACAACGCCCGGCCAGGCGTTGGTCGAGCGCCTCGATCAACTGGCGGCTGGCAGCTGGCAACGTCTCCTCGTGGAGGGTGATGTCGAGCACCTCTCTGCCAAAGGTCCGCATAATGGAGCGCAAATGCTCGACCGGGTCGTAGGCATCGCTATTTTTTAGGTGTGGGTGAGCGAGATCGATCTGGTAAGCGATCAGCTTTTCACGAAATGGCTGCTCTTGCAACGCCTCAAAGATGCGCTGTAAGAGCCAGCTCTTGCCCAGGCCTACTTCGCCGTCAAAGATCGTCACCCGTCCATCTTGTGGTTCGCCTTGATTGTGGCAAAGTTTTTCTGCTTTGTCAAGCACTTTTTTGATCTCTTCATCTCGCCCCACAAAAAGACGAGCGGCATAGGCTTCGCGCGCCACGGCTGACATAAGCGCCTCCAATCCAACTGGCTACACGGACATAAGACCCGGTAGACGGGAAAAGTGCAGTCAACACCATAGAACTTTAGGATCAACGTTACAAGCCGGAGGGCGCGGCCGCCCGGTAGGCCGCCAGGCCGGCTGCCAGGCTGGACGGGTGCAGCCGGCCATCCGCGCCCTGTTGGCGCAAGTTTACATGTAGAAAGGCGCCGGTCAGCGCCAGCACCTCGCGCGGCAGGCGCGGCGCCTGGGCGACGATCTGGCCTTCGATCGCCACGAAGCCTGGCACAGCCAACGCATCCAGGCTGCTAAAGAGACGCTGGGTAGCGACTTCGATCCGTTGTTGGAGCATCTCCACCAGTAGGGCTTCTGTCCAGACAATCGCGGCCACGCGCGCAGCGTCCATAATGGCCGGTTGGGCGCCGGCCACGACCGGTTCGGCTTCCGTGGGGAGAAAAGCTTTGACAAAGAGTTGTTGCCCGGCCCAGTCGCGCGCCCGCTCCCAGATTGGTGCGCAGGCACGCACCAATGCCTGTGGATCAGCGGCTGTCTCTGGCCCCGCGTCCAGGCCGTCGATCAACAAGTATAGCTCGCGAAACTTAAATATCTCCTTGAGCACCGTCATCATCAAATCCCACTGCGTTGTGGTTGACTGGGCCGGCGTCGATTCTGCTCTCTGGCGCAGTGCCTGGCGCAAGGCCAGAACCTGCGCCGGGTCCGGTTCGATCCGGATGCTGGGCAACAGGTGCAGCCGCCGTTTGAGCAACTCGCTGTCACCGCTGTCGTCCATGAGCGCCAGGTAACCTGCCAGCGGGCCGGGCAGGTTGGCGTTCAAAAAGCTACAGACGATTGCCTGTTCCTCCGGCTGGAGGCGCAGATACCAATGGGGCCGGTAGACGAGCGAGAAGAGCAATTGGCTCGCCGCGCTGGTGACGATCTGGCGGGCATGGGCGCTGAAGTCGGGCTCGGCGCCACCAAAGGCCAGAAACGAGGGCAGATACGAAATCGGGAAGGGTCGATTGCTCTCCTGGCCGATGTAACAGGTCTGCACAATACGGGCGCGCCAGGCTGTCTTGCCCCCCCCTTTGGGTTCGAAAACAAGCGAGGGCCAGGCGCCCCACAGGCTATCAAAGGCCTCCTGCTGGACAAAATAACGGTGCAGATGCGGGTCGGCGGCCGCATCCAGGGCGGCGAAGGGGTTGAACTGAAACCCGTTGTCTTGTAGCCATTGGTCGACCGTTGCGCCTTCCTGCCCTGCCGCAGGCGCCGGTCGATTCCTCTGTTGGTTGTTCAAGGGCGCCTTCCATCAGAGAACATTATCATATAACAAAACCGAGCAAGCCACGTTACACTTTCTCTCCAACAAGCTTTTTGACCACTAACACAATTCTTGCAGCCATCTCACAGCCAACTCACAGCCGGTTACCAGCGGACGCGCAGCCGCAGCCCTAGCCCGCGCTTGGTCTCGATCAGCACCGGTTTCTTTGGGTCCGGCTCGATGACGCCCCGCAGACGCCAGATGTTTGTGTCCACCACGCCTTCGTATTCCTCACGTGTTTCATAGCCGGGGTCGCCCGGCCCCCGCGGTGCCTGGTCGCGGCCTAGATAGGCGCGGAAGTACAGATCTTCTTTGGGGACGATCTGGTTGCCGTGGTCGTACAGATAGGCCAGCATGTCAATCGCCTTGGCCGGCACCTCATCCAGCGTGATCTCGCGCCCGCCGACGACCACCAGCCGCCGATTGGGGAAGAGATAGAGCTGGGGTGGATGGTCGAAGATGAGCTTGCGCCACTGCTTTTCGTCGATGGGCCTGGACGGACGGTGGATCAAATAATGTTTGACCAGTGGCTGTACCTGGTCCAGCCAGTGGCGGGGTGAGTCACCGCCGGCGGCCTCCAACCAGGCGGGCAGCATGGGGGCGCTGCACAGATCTTCCAGGCGGCAAAGCTGGCCCTCCGTCACGACGCGCAGCCGTTTTTCGACGATGGCGTGTAATTCAGTGCTGGACCAACGCAGGTGGGCAGCGTCGATACGCCGCCGCATCAACCCGCTGGCCTTGCTGACCTCCCCTTCCAGCCGGCTGGGGACAAAGAGTTTGAAGGCAAAGGGCGAGCGCTCAAAGAGCGGCAGTGTCGCCAGCAGCGCGAGGAGATTCTCCAGCAGCACTGCTTCATCGATCTGCGCCAGACGCTCGATGTCGTCGGCCATGATCCAGACACCGCGCAACCCCAACGGCTCCAGCGCCAGACAGAGTTCGTCCAGAATGGTCTCGGGTGGCGCATGGTCGTGGAGCACAGGTTCGGGTGGCGTGCTCAGCACGGTTTGCAGCAGATCGGCGCCAGGCGCCGGCGTATCAAGCAACGGGCCGAGGCGAAGAGCAGGCGCATTGCCTAACATCTTGTGCAGGAACCAGACGACGCGCTGTTGCGCCCAGGCTGGAGCGCCAGTGTATCGGTCTGGGAAATGCACCACATACGCCGCTAGCTCTCTAGCACACAGCTCAAAGATGTGGTCCAACTGTTCTTTGACCGAGGCGGTTGTGCCACTTTCAGTTGCGACCGGAGCCGAGGGGCGCCAGTCGATCAACAGGCGCAGAGGCAGGCCATCGACCACGTTGCGCCGTTTCATCATTTCGTAGAGCGCGGTCTTGCCAGCGCCAATGCCGCCAAAGATGATCAGCGAGCGGTCGTTGGCCAGACGGTCAAAATCAAACGGCGCCACATAGCATTCGGCCAGCCATTCTTCTTCCTCAGCCCGCAGGATGCTAAAGGCGTCAAGCACAAAAGGCTTCATGAGAGTCGATCCATCTCTTGTAAAATCTCATCCACCGCGTGAGGGGAGATCCGGCCGCCTACCTCGGCGCATTTGCGCACCAGGCGACGGCCAATCGTCAACAGCCGGCCCGGCCGGCCATCACTTTTTCGGATGATCTCACCGGTCAGCCGCTCGATGGTAGGATAGTCCGCATTGACCAGGGTCTGCAAGCTGCCGTCCTGGGTGTCGTCGATGAGCAGGAGGCGATTTTGCAGCAACTGACGCAGTTCTTGGCCCGACCACTTGAACTCCCTGGTCTCTGACGCATCAAATTGAATCACCTCGGTGAACTGTTCGCGCAGTTCCGGCCCTAGGTCAAACGGTAGAAAGGCGTTGACGGTGAACCCCAAATTGAGTAAGCGGTCAATGATCGTTGCCAGGCTCGTCGTAAATGCTCCCCGATCCCCTGGCGTGTTATCCCCTTGTACATCTATCAAAAGAGTGAATCGTTGAACTGAATGAGGCTGAGCGTTGCCAATCAATTGGAGCAGACGTTCCTGGTCAGCCAACAGCGATTGTCCCTGCTCGATTGTCATGTCCCCCGCGTGACGATGAAGTTGCTCAAAAAGGCGTGGCAACGTATCAATATTCCGTTGATGCAATTGGTAAAAGAAATTTTCCAGTTGTTGTCTGGTTCCCACACCTAGCGCCAAGAGGTGCGCCAGTGCGTTTTGATGGCGCAAACTCGATTCGAGATACGAGTGTGGGCTGGCTCCTACGTAAGCTGCTAAAGTTTTTGCATGGCTGGAGACAAAAGAGCGCCACTGATTCTGAAGGGTTATACTGGTCGCCGGCAAAGGCCAGTAGACCGGCAGCACATTGCGCTGTTCGCGCTGGAAGACCAGCAGTTCATACGCCGTTAGGATGGCGGCGGCAGTTTTGCCGGAACCCGGCGGCGCTATCACAAGCGTCGTGGCGTCCGTAAGCAGATTCCGATAAACAAGACGTCGCAGACGAGGGGGCCGCCGGCGCCAGAGCAATGTGGCTCGGTTCGTGCTGCCGGGTGTGTATACACTCTCATTAGGCGGAAAGAGGAAGGGGTCATCCTCGGCGCGGGCTGCGCTAAAGGGGTCCGAACCGCCGTCACGAATCCCGCGGATGTGGAGGGTTGCGGGTCGCTCGCGCCAAAAGGTAAATGGCGGCCAGGCCAGCAGCAAGGAGGCCCAATGTTCCTGGCGCACATACTCATGAAGAAATTCACAGTTCACATCGGGGCGCAGGCGGGTGGCGATTTGGAGCGCCATGTCGCGCGCCTGCGACTCATTGGGGTTGTCGATGTAGACCCACTCGAGCGCCTGGATCACAGCCGTGGTTTGTAGCTCCGCTAACACCTGCTGGCAGAAGCTTTCCCGGTCCTCGTACGTGCGATGCAGACGGATAAGATGAATGAAAACGGAGAGTGCTGGTTCAACCACGCTTTGTAGGGCCGCCTTCAATTGAACGCGAACCTCCTCGCGCTGCCAGGGAGACTCCGACAGCTTCTCCAGGTGGAGTACTTCCTCGACAAAGGCCGTCAGCTGAGTATGTCGCAGTTCCCTTAGCTTCTGCACGGCCTGTCGGGCCGCCGGATAGTTCGTCTGCTCTTGTTGCGCGCCGGGTCGGTTGCCCAATGCGCTGTCCAGGTCCGGTGCAGCTTCAGGCACATTGCGCTGGGCCCATTGGCCGGTGGAATCGCCGTTGCGTCGGATGGCAGGCCCACCCTCGGCCCTGGAAGGCTGAACCCGAAATAGCTGTCCGTTCGCGGCTCGCAGGTGGAGAACTGGAGCGCCCCATTCCACCTCGTTCCCCGCTGTGTAGATGGCCTTGCGCGCTTCTGCGAGCGCGTAATCCACCGGATGCCCACTGGCCACAACTCCATAGAAGACTTGCGCCAGCGCAAGGGCGGCCTGATCGGTCATGTCGAATTGAAGCGCGATCACCGCCGGCAGCCCATCCCGAACCAGTTGTTGGGCGACGCCAGCAAACGGGTCACTGATCGCCGTGCGAGCCCCCTCGCAGGCATTGAGCAACGCCAGCCGTAACGACTTGTGATCCCGCAGAAACGTGTTCAGATGGTAACCGGGCACGGCTTTACTTTGCCCCTCTTCGTCCTCAAGGATCAACACCCCCTTTTGAGTTCGCTCATCAAACGCTCCATGCCCGATAAAATGAAAGACATGATAGACGCCCTCTCGCAACTGCTGTTGAAGGGCAGAAAGGGTAGCTTGTTTGACCAGCGTCAACTGAACTTGCCCTTGAGTTTGCAAACGCTCAAAGGCCCCCTGCAAACTCTGCCATTCAGCTTGGACATCCAATGCCGCGTAGCGGCGGTCAACGGGATTTGAGATCATCACCAGAATGTTGAGCGGCAGGGGCGCTGAGATGCCTCGCCTTGAGGGGTGCGGCAGATCGATGTAACGCACAATCGGCGTCCAGATGGAATGGGCGAGAAAGCCGCCGTGCGCGCCAGCGTACAGGAATTCCCACGGCAATTCGGTCAACGCCGGGGCTTGCGACAGGCGGAGACGAATCCGTAATCCTTTCTGACCCTGCACCTTTGCCAGACTCTCGGCAAGACGTGTCTGGATTTCTCCTGGAAACACTGCCTCGTACAGCCGGCGGCCAAACTCCACAGCCGACCACTCACCGGTTGAACCTGTACTCCGGTAGCCACGCCCTGGAAAACCTGCGCGTACTGGCAGCATCTCTAATTCTACATCGGAAAATGGGAGGTCAAATTCTTCAGACGCCTCTCCGCGCGGTGACTTGACCACATGCGCCCGGTACCGTTTGGGCGTGTCCAAAGCTGTGATCATGAGGTCGAAGTTGTCGTAGCGTAAGGGCGTCATTTCGTTCCCCATCTACCCAAACTTGCCTGCCTGTAACTTTACCGGAGATCACCCCCCAGCGTCAAGAGGCTTCACCCGCCGGTGAGATTCCTGTGAGGAAAGTGCGCCGGTTGCGCAAGCGCCCGGCGACCTGCTGGCTAGCCAGGTGTGGAACAACCGGAAGCGCACGAACGGCGCTCCGTGTGTATAGTCGTGTTACGCCACCATAAATTTGAGAACAGGAGAAGCTCAATGGCCAGCACAACGATAGCTACACCCAGGATGGCTGAAGGCGCCCCATACAAGCGGGCCCAGGCCGACGCCTGGCTCGATGCGGAAAACCTGCTCAGAGGATTACAGCGATATAACCGCGCTGCCAACCTCTGGGCCTTTGGTAAGGCGATCCACACGGCCCTGGGCGCCTTTGTGCAGGTGGAGCAAGTATACGCTTACGGTGACTTCCACATCCTCGCCCGGATTTTCCGTTGCAATGTTGAGCGCGAACTAAGAGGCATGAATATCCGCACCGTTCACCTGACCAACAGACAGGGCAAGAACACAGCCGATATGGAGATCGCCTGTGCGATCGTGCAGCGCATATCCGCCGCACGCCCACCGCAAAGCATCGTCATCGGCGCCGGCGACCGCGATTTTTGCCCCGTAGTCAAAACCGCCCATCGCCAGGGCATCCAGGTCGTTGTTCTCACCTTTGCCAATAGCATCAGCCGTGACCTGGCGACCGTGGCGGATCGGGTCGTCTTTCTTGAACCGCACCTGCCGGTCTGACGTCAGGCGACATGGAGGCTAGTCGGGCTGTCGCCCTCTGCACGTGGCACTCGCTTGAGCACACGCCAATCCTCCGGGCGAATAGAGGGGGCGGACGGCGCGGGCTTCGCTTCGCTGGACGGTTGCTGGCGCTCGGCGGCCGGTTCCTCAGCACGGGGGGCGGCAGTGCGGGCGTTTGGATGTTCCACTACGACCTTACGAATGTTGGGAAGTTCGGTGCCCTCAAACGATGCTACCAACTGGGCCAGCAGATCGGGTGAGGCGTTGGGGAGCTGTTCGCGCAGCACCGAGAGGTTGATGGTGCGGCCAAAGTTCTGCACCAGCATATCGGGCAGCTTGAGCCCCTTGATCTTCACCGGGTGTCGCTTGCTCAAGATCATGCCGATGGAGCGCAAGGCCGGCTCCAACTCCTCGGTCACAACTTCGAGCAGCCGTTCGGTCGCCGGCTGGCCCGGCAAGACTGGGATGATCTGCTCGAAGATCGAACCCGCTTTGGGCGGCGGTAGCTCGCGGTTGACTCGCGCCACACTGTTCATCACCGCCTCGCGCACTTTAGATTTCATCTGCGCGTGGCGCTCATCGTCGCTAAAGAGCGCCAGCTCGGCCAGCCGGGTGCGGTCTTTGCCGGCGGCGGCCTCCGGGTCATTGCGGCGCCAGAAGCTAAAGGTATAGCCGAGAAAGAGGTTGTTGAAGGAGAGACCATCCACCAGCAACTCGACCAGTTCTTCGCGCCCCTTGATCGTACGTTCGATGGTTTCAAACCGGCCAAGGAGGATCACCAACCCCGGCCCGGCGAGGCGGTTGAAACGCCCCATGCGAAAGATCACCAGCCGCTCTCCCTCCGGCACGGTCTTGAAACGCACACCCAGCAAGCCAAAGACGAACCACAGCATCAACAGCAAGATGCCCATCGCCAGGATAAATTCAAACATATCGCCCCCCTAGCTCTCAATGCTCTGCAGATAGCGCGCAAAGACCTGGCTAAACCAGGTCACCTCGTTCCCCGTGCGGGCCACCAGCCCGCGCGTCTCCAGGTGCTCCACCAAAACGGGGTCGGCGACCTCCCGGCGCCCGTGCGCCAGCGCCAACGCAGCCTGCTGCTCTTCCTCGTGCAGGCCGTGCAGGATACGCCGGCATTCGCTGCTCACCTCTGGACGTTGGGCAAGCGTGGCCGCCGTATCGCCTGCAGGTGTGATGTCACGCCAGACGTCGAAGATGATGCGCAGAAGACCGGCGTGACCGCCGGCCAGGTCGGCGATCCGGGCCAGGTCTGCCGCCGGCACAGCATGGCCGCCGTTCTCGTTCAAAAATCGGAGCATCTGGCGTGCATCCTCTCGTCCGTAGAGGGGCAAGGCGTAGATGTGGTGGCGAAAGAGGTCGTAAAATTTCGATTTGTCCTGCAGCGGGTGCGCCTGACCCAGCAGATGGGGCAGGCGCTTGGTAAAGACGAGATAGCTCAAGCGGTCACGGTTGCCGTCGTTGCGCAAGGCGGCCAGTTGTTCGAGCATGGCGAGCGGGCCGCGCTCAAGGACGCCATCGAAGTCGTCAAAAATAAACATAACGCGCTGGCCTTGCTCCTGGCACAAAGCTCTCACCTGGGCCCGCACCAGGCTGTAAGCCCCCTGTTCGGGCGAAATGGGCCGGATCTTGTCGTCCGCTTTTGGCCACTCGGCGCCTGGTTTGACCTCGTTCAGCGCAGAGGACATGGCCTCCCACAAGGTTCGCGGCGAGCCATCGACGGTGGGGCCGGTCACCACGGGGAAGAGCGCCTCGTCCGGCTCCAGATAGGCGGCCTTATAGCCGTACGGGTCGGTGCGGAGCAGGTTGATGATGTTCGATTTACCGCTGCCGGCAACCCCAACAAAGCCCAGTGACTGGCCGCGCCGGGCAAAATCGCAGATGAGGCGCAGCTCCGCGTGGCGGTAGCTGGGCAGATACCGAGGAATCGTTGTGGGCATGGCGCGTCTTTCCATTGGTTCCAGAGCCGGTGATAGGCGCTGGCGGCGAAGGTGGTGCAGTCAGGACGCTATCATAACCGATCTGGCAAAATTGTCAATCGGTTAGCGCAGGGCATCGCAGACCACCGCGCTCAGGAGCAGGGCGCGCCGGCGCTGCCAAGGCTCCGCCGCTGCGATCGAGGCGACAAAGAGCGCATCGAATAGCGCGCCCCACAGATATTCCTCATCCTCGTATGAAACGAGTTCATGGGCCAGCTTGCGGAGACCCAGAATCACGGCGTGCGCTTTTTGAAGGGCAGGATGAACCAAAAGCGGCGCACTGTCTGCCTCCGCTTGGGTGACGGGAAATGACGCATAGAGGTTGGTAAGCAAATTGAGATAGTGGTCATCATCCACCTCGTCGAGCGGCGCCAGCCTTGCCAGGATATCCACCTCCAGCTCGATAAAATCGCGCAGAATGTGACCTGGCCCGGTGCGCTCAAAATCGATGGCCCAGGCCCGCTCGCCGTCCACAAAGAGATTGTCGCCGTGCAAATCGCCGTGGGTGATGGCCTGCAGCGCCCCTTTGGGGGCAACATGGTTGGCATGTTGAAAGGTCCATGTCACCGGATTCATACGCGCACCAGGCAACTGGGACGGCCACTCCATCTGGTAGAAGAACTGATTGAGTTCCGGCACATGTTGGCGCAAGTCAAAGACCTGGTTGTAGGCCTCGAGCAACGATTGGCTGGCCAGGGGCTGGGGCGTGCGGTAATATTCACCCCACACTTCTTTGAAAAAGAAGTGGAGCGGCTGCAAGATCACCTCAACCGCATCTTGCTGGTGGTAAAAGGTGGTAAAGGTCGGGAGCGCCTCGACTTCTCCCCCCATAAAAGTATACATGACGCCGCCGATATCCCAGAACTTGGCCGTTTTGACCTGTCGGGCGCTAAAGCGCGCCGGCAGGCGTTGTTGGACATAGCGCTGGTAGTTCTCTTCTTCGCGTTCGATCTGGGGGCGGCGAGCAAACTTGATCACCGTGGGCTGGAGGTCATCGGTCTGCGCCAGAAAGACAGCCGAACGGGTGCGCGAGACGCCACTCGGTGCGCTTTGTGTCCGTTGCAGCGGTGAAAGCTGCACCTGCCGCGCCCCACCGCAGAGCTGGACGATGAGATCATCGAGGATATCGGCTGGCGGCTCTGGCAGCCCCATCTCCGCCATGGCGCGAGCCAGCCCTGCCCGGTCTGCGCCGGTACGCCACACCACCTTCAAATCGCTACGGGCCGCCGACTTATCGGCCGCGGCCCGGCGGATGCCGTTGCGCAGCACCTGCGGAGAATCATGTTTCTCCACGAAATCATAGAGGAAGTGGCGCACATCGCGCAGAATACTGGGTGTCAGATAGGCTGAATAGACGATGCAGTGCGCCGAGTCCACCCGGTGCAAGAGGTCGAGGCCGCTAAAGTCATCCATATTCTGCAAACGGAGATCGACGATGATCACATGGGGCCGATGCTGCCAGGCCGCCTCGACTGCGCGTTCGACCAGCAGCGTTTCGCCGCCGTTGACCACGCCAACTTCAAAGCCGTTGCTCTCCAAGAGGGCGCGGAGAAGCTGGCAGGTCTGTACATCATCGTCAATGATCAACACACGGGCTGCACACATAGTTAAACTCACTTGGTGGCCGTCAGACCGATGCACTGTGCCTGAAAGATACGGTGCCCCTCAGGGCCACCTGAGAACAGAGGTGCATCGCACACTGCGTGAGCAACGCACCAACCCAACAAGATGCCTTGTCAAATCGCTTCTTCCGCAACCGGCAGGCGAATGGCGAACGTTGAACCCTGCCCCAGTTCGCTCCAGACAAGTTGACAATGGCCGCCGTACAGTTCGATCACGTAGCCGACAAGCCAGAGCCCGTAGCCGCGGCGGTCAGGCGAGCGTCTTTCCTCGTGGTCGATCGGCTGCAAAAAGAGCTGGTCACGGATATTTGGGCGCACACCTTTGCCGTTGTCAGTAACATAAATGGCCGCCATCATCCCTTCTCTGCACGTCTTCACAGTGATGCGCGGGTGGGATTGCGAAGACGGGATGAACTTGGCGGCGTTGTTGAGAAAATGGCGAACGATACGCCGCAACCATGCTTCGTGGATGGCCACATGCAGCTCTGCGGCGGCCAGTTCCTCGACAAATTCGATGTGCGGCTGCTGGCGGCGATAGACCGCGAGCTGTGTACGCAACACCTCATCCAGCCGGGGGGCGGTGCGCAACTCGACCGGCTTGCCCGGCTCGGGCGGCTGTTCGGGCAGACCGGGCATGCTCATTTCGGCGGCAAACTGGTCGATCAGGTCTATCTGCTTCTGGGCGGCCGGGGGGAGATCGGGCAGGTCGCGCAACACTTCTACAGCCAGCCGCAGATGATTGACTACTGTGTTGGCGTCGTGCTGCAGATCGGCTCCCCACGCCCCCATGACGGCGACAGCGTTGCTGCGGGTCAACTGCTCGGCGCGGCTTGCATTTTGGATCGCAACCACCGCCAGATTCGAGAGATTGATCAGCGGCTGCACGTGCTGCTGCCCCAGGCCGCCAACCATCCGGTGCTCGACATTGAGCACGCCTTCACACGGGCCATCCTCTTTGCCCCCTCTTCGCAGCGAGACTGCCAGTTCTGAGCGGGTCTCATCCGAACCTTGCTCATAGTCTTCTTCCCGAGTCACGTCTGTGGCGAGATAATAGTGATTGTTTCGCGCCACTCGCGCCGTAACCCCTTTCCCATCTATGGGCATGAGACCGTACTTTTCTTGCAGATGCTCGCGTTCAGAGAGTGGCCATGCTGCTACAAACTCAAGATAATCGTCCTTTTTCAATTGCAGCGTACCAAAGTGCGCCCCGGTGACGATGACCGCCTGTTCGAGGATCGTCTGCAACACCCGGTCACGGTCGAGACCGGCGGCGGCGATAGCCTTGCCGGCGGCGTACAGGGCGTTGAGTTCTTTGACCTGGCGTCCGATATTCTCATAGAGCCGCGCATTCTGGATGGCCGTGGCGGCCTGGCTGGCGATGGTCTTGGCCAGATCCAGGTGACGTTTGTGAAAGGCATGTTCGCGCTCAAAATCGCGCAGGGCGAGCAGACCGAGCAGTTCGCCGCCGGCTATCATGGGTGCGCCCAGCCACGAATGTGAGCGTTGCGGCGCCACTGTGACACCCTCGACCCCACCGGCCCAGCTCTCGATCTCGGCGCGGGTGCGCCCCAGATAGGCCTCTTGGTGGTGAATCACCCGATCGATAATGTCGTGACGCTCGCCCAATCGCCGCAGGCGGTAAGCCGGGTCCGCTTCCTTCTCATCTGGGGTGAGCAGGCGGCCCCGCTCGTAGACCAGCGGGAACTCCAGCCA
>QEUW01000228.1 GCA_003577005.1 Chloroflexota bacterium
CGAAGCGATTGAACATCCCTCGGGGAAGTGGCTGGCGCGCATTTACCAGCATCAAGATGGCCGCTGGGAGGTAGAGTTCTTGCGTTGGAGTGAGGGGGGGCGGGCATCAATGTGGGTCAGGACGAGTGAGTGCCGTGATACTGTCACCTATGCCAGTGATCTCGACAGCGCCCGGGAAGCAGCCCATACAGGATTAGCAGCGTGTGAAGCCCAAGCACCATGAGTAAGAACCTGTTTGAAAAGGGAGTTCCACGCTGGTGCGATGCACCTGCAAGGTGCGTTGCACCTCAAGAATGCCTGGCGGCCCAGGTACATCGCACGCTGCGCGTGCAACGCACCGACCCTTTTCAAATAGCCTCTAAGAATTATCTGCCTGTGCCTGTGTTATACTTTGAGTCATTGGCCATTGAACACTCCTCGTCTATGATATCCTTGTCAATATAGGTCGTGGTCCCAGACCAACGATATACCCGCCACAGCCCGATAGGGGAAGGAACCATCATGAAGATCACTGAAGTTCGTGTGCAAACCTTTCGTTACCGCAGCAACACCGTGCGCGATTCCGAAGGACACGGCCATCCGGGTCCAGAGCACGACGCCACCCAATCGCTGGTGACGGTCACCACCGACGAGGGCGTAGCCGGCTATTGCTTTGGCAACCTGCCCAAAGGGCCGCTTGAAAATGCGGTCAAACCAGCTTTGTTGGGCAAAGATCCCTTTTACCGGGAAAAGATCTGGCATGAACTCAAAGAGCGCCAGCGCCTCAATCTGGCGACGCTACCCGACCGCATCCTCACCGTGGTGGACCTGGCGCTGTGGGATCTGGCCGGTCGCGCGCTGGGCCAGCCGGTGCATAAATTGTTGGGCGCCACGCGCGACAAGGTCCCCGCCTATGCCAGCACCATGTGCGGCGACGACCTGCCCGGCGGCCTCGCCACACCTGAGGATTACGCCAATTTTGCCATCTGGTGTGTCAAGGAACAGGGCTATCCCGCGTTCAAGCTGCACACGTGGCAGCCACCCTACCCTGGTGCGCCCAGTGTCAAGCGGGATCTGGAGGCGTGCGCCGCGGTGCGCGAGGCGGTCGGGCCGGATATCCCGCTGATGCTCGACCCGTTTCACTATTACAGCCGTGAGGAGGCGCTGGCGCTGGCCAAGGGGCTGGAGAAGCTCGACTATTACTGGATGGAAGAACCAATGGACGAGCACAGCATGTCGTCCTACGTCTGGCTATGCGAAAACACGACCCTCCCCATCTGTGGGCCGGAGACGGCGGAGGGCAAGATGTATGTGCGCGCCGAGTGGATCAAGGCCAGCGCCTGTGACCTGACGCGCGGCGGTGTAGGCGACGTGGGCGGCATCACACCCCTCATGAAGATCGCCCATCTGGCCGAGTCGTTCAACATGCGCATGGAGGTGCATGGCGGCGGCGTGGGCAATCTGCACGTGCTCTGCGCTATGGCGACGCCGGGTGAATTCTATGAGCGTGGGCTGCTCCATCCCTTTATCGACTACGACCAGGTCCCCCCGTGGCTCCACAAGCGCGATGACCCGATGGACGAACAGGGTTTTGTCCATGTCTCGCAAGAGCCAGGGTTGGGCCAGGCGATCAACTTTGATTACATCCAAGACAATCTGGTGGGCGCTTATTCGATTTCCGGGTAAAAGACGCCGGCCCCGCGCAGACCCGTCCGCTCGTTCAGACCAATGTGCCAGCGCCCCAGGTTGGCCCAGAAGAGGATCGACAGCTCCGGCCCGCCAAAACAGACGTTTGTGGGGGCGCCCAGCAGGGTGCCTTCATAATCGTCCATGAGCACCGTCACCTCCCCACCGGGCAGGATGCGGAAGATCGTATCAGGCCGGTAGCAGGAGACAAGCAAGCTGCCATCATCACAAAAGGCCAGGCCATCGGGCACGGTGCGGGGCAGCTCGGCCACGGTTTCGACCGGGCCGCTTTTGCGGCCCTTCTCGATCGGAAAACGCACGACCCGCGGCGGATTCAGCGACATTGCCACATAGAGAAATTGATTGTCGGAGCTGACTGCGCACCCATTGGGGAATTGACAACAGTCTGTATCGACAAGCGTTGTCTCGCCCCCCGGCGCCACGGACCAGATGCAGCCGTTGTCAGCCTTCCACTGACCGGAATCGCAAACGTACAGATGGCCTTGGGTATCAAATGCCGGATAATTAGGCGTCACCATCCGGCGGTGTTGGTTGCCCTGGCTGTACGCCGACGCTTCGCCCTGTGCCGTCACCTTCATGACGGCTCCGTTTCCAGGGTTGCAGACATAGGTGTTGCCGGCGGCATCGTGCGCCATCCCCAGGTTCAACCCCTTCGTCGTGGCGAAGTGCTCTACCTGGCGGCTCTGGATCTCGATGCGATAGAGTTGCCCGTCTTCACCACCGGCGTAGATGCGGCCATCTGGCCCCAACGCTACACCCTCGGGGTGGTCCAGACCATCCACAAAAACCTCGGCATCTTTTAGACCGATGAGCGGCATCAGATTTCTCCTTTAGGAACGCAGAACGGGAGATACACTGTTCTACGCTCTACGCTCTGCGTTCTGCGTTACGTAGCGCCGCCAGAGGTGTTGGGCGCGGAAGCCCAACAGGCGCTCGGCCTTGCTCACATCCAGGCAACCGGCAAAGCCGTCGAGCGGCGGGCGGATGTCGCTCACGCCGGGCCAGTAGGTGGCCAGCAGATCGCGCGTCGGGATGGTCATCTTGGTGTCGGGGGCGGCGATGTGAAAGACTTCGGCACCCAACCCATCCTTTTCCACCGCCAGCCGGCTGGCAATGCCAATGTCGCGAGCGTCGATGTACGACCAGAAAATATCCTTTTGGCTGGCGGGATCAGCCTGGATCGCTGGGAACGAGGCGTAGTTCTCCGGCACCTGTACGTTGCCCAAGCGAAACGAAACCGCCTGCATCCCCACCTGGCGGTGAAACATAGCGCACGTTTCTTCGCCCACTTGTTTCGAGAGGGCGTAAGGGTCTTGCGGTAGAAGCGGATGCGCCTCGTCGATGGGCAGATAGAGCGGGTTGAACGGGTGGCGAGCAAAGACGATACCGTAGGCGCTCTCGCTGGAAGCAGTGACCACTTTTTGGATGCCCAGGTCGGCGCACGCCTGGAGCACGTTGTAGGTGGTCATGGTGTTGAGCTGGAAGACGCGGTCGGGCGCGGCGCCACCGGGCCAGGGAATGGCCGCCATGTGGACAACGGCGTCGGGCCGGAAGCGGGCAAAGAGGCCATAGACCTGCCCCAGGTCCTCCAGATCGCCGGCGATCCATTCGAAGCCTTCCTGCCGCGGCGGGCGGATGTCGATCCCCAAGACCTCCCACCCTTGCGCCACAAACTCATGGGCCACCCACGGCCCAACCTTGCCGCTCGTGCCAGTTACGATCACTCGCATGGAATGCTCCTATCTGTTTGACGATGGACGATGGACGATAGACGATAGGCGATAATCCATCGTCTATTCGCCTTCAATCGGCCGGATCGTGTACTGCTCTTTACTCACCAGGCTGCTGGTGAGGCCGGCGTCGGCGAAGACGTTGGCGCCGGTCATGGCGCTGCTGCGTTCGCAGAGCAAGAAGGCTGCCAACTCGCCGATCTCCTCTGGCTCGATCGTGCGTTCCATGGGAATATTGGCGTTCCAGTGCGCCTTTACCGCCTCGGGGTCGGGCACGGCAGCGAGCAGGTCGCGCCAGATCTGGGTGTTGACCAGCCCTGGCGAGATGGCGTTCACACGGATGCCCTGCGTCGCCATCTCTAGTGCAATCGCCTTGGTCAGCGCAACCACCCCCCACTTGGCGGCGTCGTACGGGCCGGCGCCGGGGTAGCCCAGCATGGAATGCACACTGGCAATGTTGACAATCGCCCCCCCACGCGGGGATTGGCTGAGCATCTGCCGGCAGACCAGTTGTGTCAGAAAGAAGACCGCGCGCAAGTCTACATTGATAACGCGCTCCCAATCGGCCGGTGTGGTTTCTAAAAAGGGCTTGACAAAGTTGACGCCAGCGTTGTTGACCAGACCGTCGATGCGCCCACAGTGCGCCAGGGTCGCGGCGACGAGATTGCGCAGATGCGCATCTTCGGCCACGTTGCAGGTGACAGCAAGGCTGCGCTCGCCCAGGCTAGCCGCCACCTCCTGCGCCGCCTCACCGCGGATATCGGCGATCACGACCTGGGCACCCTCGCGATGGCAAACACGGGCGATCCCTTCGCCCAATCCACCCGCCGCACCGGTGACGATGATGACTTTATCTTTTAGGAGCATAGTTCCTCCAAACGTAGAACGTAGAGCGTAGATGTACTGACACATGAGGTTAGAGAGCTTAATGGGAGGTGCAACGCACTTTTCAAGTGCATCGCACCTGTAGCACCCTATCTAACCTCATGTGTCAGTACACGTAGAGCGTAGAACGTGGAGCATAGAACGTGGATCGTACGGTTGTGTGTTCTACGTTCTACGTTCTACACTCTTAAGGTTGTACAATGATCTTCAACGTCTCCGCCGGGCGCTGTTCGAGCCGGTCGAGCCCGTCGGGGAGGAGGCGGTCGAGCGGGATGCGCGCCGAGATGAACGGTTCGGCCAGGACCCGGCCATCGCCCAGCCAGCGCACGGCGGTGGCGTAATCTTCGTCGTAGACGTGGCTGAGCGAGCCGATGATCTCCTTTTCGGTGGCGACCACATCGAAGAAGTTGAAATCAACCGGCGCCACGGGCAACCCGACCAGCACAATACGTCCGGCCTTGCGCGCCGCATGGATGGCCACCGGTGTCACCTTCACGCCGCCTGATGCTTCCAACACCAGGTCAGGGCCGACCCCGCGGGTGAGCTTGTGCAGAACCTCGACCGGGTCCACCTGAGTGGGATCGATCACTTCACTGGCGCCCAGTTGCTTCGCCAGCGCCCGCCGGTTTGCCAGCGGCTCGACGACAAAGACTTCACCGGCGCCGGCCGCGCGCGCCACTTGGAGACAGAAAAGGCCAATGGCGCCGCCGCCGAAGACAGCGACTGTCTCCCCGGGCAGTAGCCGCCCGCGGCGCACGGCGCGCACGGCCACCGAGAGCGGTTCGGCCATGGCGGCGTGCTCATCGGGCAGACCGTTGGGGATGCGGATCGCCATGTTGACCGGTAGCCTACAATACTCGGCCAGGCCGCCATCGCCCATGAGACCCAGCGCGGCGAGCTTGTCGCAGAGCGTCACCTGGTGGCGTTGGCACCAGTAACACTCGCCACAATAGAGGAGCACATCTGGCGCCAGCCGGTCGCCAGTTTTGAAGGCGGTGACATCTTTGCCCACCTCAGCCACTTCGCCGGCAAACTCGTGGCCGAGGATCAGCGGCGCCTGCCGGCCCGTGAGGGCATTGGGCTGGTCAACCGGGATAAAGAGCGGACCAGCGCGGTACTCTTCCAGATCGGTGCCACAGATGCCACAGGCGCCAACCTTGATGATCACCTCACCCGGACCTGGAGCGGAAGGTGCAGGGACATCCTCGACGCGGATGTCGTTGCGAGCATACCAGACAGCAGCTTTCATATTCTAGTTTACTCCGTATCTCAATCCATCGGATACAAGCTGCACCCGCCGTCCACCAGCAGCACCGAGCCGGTCATATAGTCGGCCAGCGGCGAGCAGAGAAAAAGAAAGGCGTGGGCGACCGTCTCCGGCGGCTGCATATTACCCAGCGGGATCGCCTTCTGGGCGCGGGCGCGATAGCTGGGATCGGTGTCCCATTGATGTTTGGCCAGACCCACAGCGACGATGCCCGGCGCCACGATATTGGCGCGGATCTGCTTGGGGGCGAGTTCGCGGGCGAACCCGCGCGCCAGTTGTTTCATCGCAGCCTTGCTGGCGGTGTAGGGCGTGATCTCCGGCCAGGGCACGTCCTGCACCCAGGAGGAGGTGAAGATAAGATGGCCGGGCTGCTGGGTGGCGGTCCACCGTTGCGACGCGGTCTGAGCTATCACGAACGCAGCACGCACATTGATTTTCATCTGCTGGTCGAATTCTTCCAACGAAACCTGTTCGATGGGCGCTGGATGGACGATGCCAGCGTGGCAACAGACGACGTTGGGCGGCCCGCACTGGGCAGACACGCGGTCGAAGAGGTCATTCACCGCGGCGGGATCAGTGGCGTCGGCCTGGAAGTAGTGGATATGGGGGCCAGTCGCGTCGACGGTGGCAAGTGCCTCTGCTGCGTCTGCGGCAGAGACCACATCGTTGACCGCCACCGTCGCACCGTGGTCGGCCAGCGTCTTGACGATCACACGGCCGATGGCGCCGGCGCCCCCGGTGATCAGGATGATCCGGTCACTCAGATCCAAGAGGTTCATGATCTCGCTCATTCTGTTGAATCGGATATGTGCTTGTTGTTACTTTACCACCGTGCAGCCCTCTATGCAAGCGGCCCAAATGAGCATCATATTACCGTCCACGCTTGCTCCACGGCCAGTACTCGCTGGATTGCATCTGCGGTTGACATTTTCCTTACTCTCTGGTGAGGCGATTTCTGTTTGCTGTCAGGCCTTTGCTAAGATACTATCATTGCCGGCGTCGCACAGAAAAATGCGTAGCGCCGGCAGCATCAATGAACCTGCTCCCGGGTTTGCATTCGCCAAAAAACGAAGGAGAACGAGTTATGCCCCGACCGGGTCGCAAGAGAAAAAAGCAGCCCCAGTATCGTGTCGGCATCATCGCCAGTGGCCGCATCGCGCGCGAACATGCGCGCGGCTGGCAGCAGTGCGAACACACCGAGATCGTCGCCATCGCCGATTCACACCCCGAAGCGCTCAAAGTCTTTGGCGATGACTTCAATGTCAAAGAGCGCTATCTCGACTACCGCGAGATGTTGGACAAAGAGAACCTAGACATTGTCAGCGTCTGCTCGTGGGACCCCATGCACGCCGAAATGACCATCGCTGCGGCGGCGCGCCGGCCCAAGGCGATCCTCTGCGAAAAGCCAATGGCGGTCTCGCTGGGCGAGGGCGAGGCGATGATGATCGCCTGCCAGCGCAACAATGTCAAGCTTGCCATCGGCCACCAACGCCGCTTCTACTCCTCGTGGGAAGAGGCGCAGCGCATGGTGCAGGGGGGTGAGATCGGCAGGCCGGTTCGCCTCTGGTCGGCTACCCGCGCCGGGATGATGAATACCGGCACGCACTGTATCGACTTTCAGCAATGGGTACTGGGCAATGCCCGCGCCAAATGGGTGATGGGCGCAGTGGAGCGCCAGAGCGACCATTATATCTTTGGCCACCGGGTCGAGGACCGCTGCGTCGGCATCATCGGCTACGATGATGATTGCGAAGGGGTTATCGAGAACGAGATGAACGCCCGCTATGAAGTCGGAGCGACCATCTATGGGACGGATGGTATCATCGAGGTCAACGACAACAACCTGCGCTACATGAGCGCCACCAGCGGCGGCTGGCGAACCATCGAGCCGCGCGAGTCCGAGCGCCAGGGTTACGGTCGCGCCCACGTGGACCAGGCCTACGGCATCGTCGACTGGATCGAAGGCAAGGTGGAAGATTATCGCGGGCAGGCCAAATACGGCTTTGCGGCGCTGGAGGTGATGATGGCAGTCTACGAGTCGGCCCGCTGCCACGAACGGGTCTACTTGCCGTTGCAGACTCGCGCCAACCCACTCGACGTGGCGGTCGAAACCGGTGTCATTCCGGTCACCCGGCCCGGTCGTTGGGATGAGCGCGCCTTCCTGGTGCGCGGCGAGGGGATGAGCTGGGTGAAGTAAGGAGGCTGTAGGGGGTTGAATGGCGGCAATCATATCTAAACTGGCGGTTGTTTTGCTGCCATTCAACCCCTACGATAGGCACGCAGAACCATGATGGCTCAACGGTGGAAGGCGCTATGGCAGGAGCTTGGCACGGAGGCGCCGCCCGGCTTGTTTGACGAATTGGTGGCCCACTATGCCGAACCGCACCGGGCCTATCACAATCTGAACCACATCGAATTTTGTCTCGATCAGTTCGATTTGCTGTGTAGTCTAGCGATTCAGCCTGCCATTATCGAAACGGCGATCTGGTTTCACGATGCGATCTACGACCCGCAGCGCGCAGACAACGAGGAGCGCAGTGCAACGTGGGCGCTGTCAGCCCTGGATGGTGCCGGGGTTGACCCAGCAGCCGGCCAGCGCGTAGCCGAACTGATTGAGGCAACCAAACATAATCGCCCGCCGGGGGATGAGGATACGGCGCTGCTGTTGGACATCGACCTTGCCATCCTCGGCCAGCCGCCCGCCGTGTTTGAGCAATATGAGCAGGCGGTCCGCCAGGAATATAGCTGGGTAGCTGAAGAGATGTTTCGTACCCGGCGCGCTGCGCTCCTTCAGGAATTTCTCAACCGTGAGCGCATCTACTTTACAGAGCGGTTTTATATGCAATATGAGCAGCAAGCACGGCAGAACCTGGCCCGCTCCATAGCGCGCCTCGTACCTGATCAACGAACGGTTTGAATCGAAAGCAACCAAAAGAGGAACACAGAGAACACGGAGTTTTTTCTGGCTGTAGTCCGCCAGACAATCCGATATGAGGAGTCGTTGTATGCCGCGTTATCAACCTGCTAATTCCTTACACTCTCCTCGTTTTACCGGTGTACGCACCTTTGCCCGCCTACCCCACGTGCAGACGACGCACGAGGTCGATCTGGCGGTCGTCGGTCTACCTTTTGACACCGGCGCCACCTTCAAGGTCGGCGCGCGCTTTGGACCGGAGTCGGTGCGCAGCGCCTCGCACATACTGCGCAATTACAATGTCGATCTGGATGTCAAGCCCTTCGATGTGCTCTCGTGCATCGACTACGGCGACGCGCCAGTTGTGCCGGGCTACATCGAAGATAGCTACACCGCCATCACTGCAACCCTGCGCCCGTTGGTAGAAGCGGGAATCGTCACGCTGGGCGTTGGCGGTGATCACAGCATTGTCCTGGCCGAATTGCGGGCCTTGGCCGCCGTGCATGGCCCGCTGGCGCTGGTGCAATTCGACTCGCACGGCGACCTGTGGGACACCTATTACGGCGACCACAAATACACCCACGGCACCCCCTTTCGCCGGGCGCTGGAAGAGGGGCTGCTGCGACCGGAGCGCTCTGTGCAACTGGGGATGCGCGGGCCGCTCTTTGGGCCGGAAGACCTGCAAATGGCGCGCGACTTTGGCTTCACCGTATTGACGACCGCCGAACTGCTGGCGCACATACCAAAGGAGATCGGCGACCTCGTGCGCAAAACGGTGGGCGACGCCAAAGCCTTTCTCTCCTTCGACATCGATTTCTTCGACCCTGCTTTTGCCCCCGGCACCGGCACACCGGAAGTGGGTGGCCCAACCAGCTTTCAGGGTCTCCAATACCTGCGCGCCTGCACCGGGATCAACTTTGTGGGTGGCGACGTAGTCGAGGTGCTGCCGGCACTGGACCATGCGCAGATCAGCGCCCATCTGGCGGCACAGGTGGGGTATGAATTGATCTCGCTGGTGGCGCTCCATTGTGTCGGACAGGATCGACAAAACACATAAACTCCCACGAATGTGTGGTCCGGCTGTGCTTCCGCAGGATCCAGGCGCTGCTGTACACGGCAACTTCATGCACCAGCCCATCCAACGGCTCGCCGATCTAGGAACCAACCCGAAGGCCAACGCCCACCGATGGGCTTTCTGCAGTTGTCGTTTCTATACGACCATCGGGGTGCAATTGGACATCATCGGTCGCATCGTCAATCCAACTGGCGGCGCCCCGGAATGTCCGGCCAGCCACCCTGGTAGCAGCGATGACGACTGTGGTGGGATTACTTCCGGTGTGGCTGTAATAGAAGCCTGTGCTGTTTAGACCGAGCACCGGCTCATCACGGTCGGTGGTAGTGCCACTAAACCCGACCATGTCTTCCAGACCAGAGACGGCGCCAGCTGAATCACTCGCCAACAGGGCGGTAGGATTGTCCAGAAAGTCGGCGTTCCTGAAATCGACGGATGGATTGAAGTTGTACTGAGCATTGGCGGATGCATATAGGGGCTGATTAGCCGTCGTGGCCTGGCTCACGTTGTAGCCTGTACCGAAGGTATCGTTCCATTGCTGTACATCCGTACGGTAGTTAAACATAAGTACACTCCAAAGAGACTGCCAACGGATTACGGGAACAGATTGAACGAATGGTCATTCCCGGTTGAGGTCGTGTAGAGCGATTATAGGGAACGGATGGTTGGTTAGCTGGCTGTCCTATGGGACAGCGGGTGAGTTTGGTTATATGTGTCCTCCTGGTACGAAATACGAGTTGCCTAATTTTTGAATCCTTGACAACAGATCTCAGGTGTAGTACGATAGCAACGGATGAATCCTCTGGTTTCCAGGCCAAATTCGTCCACCACCCAGGCAATCTGGTTGCAATAGATCGCCTCATTTTTATAAAGTGCCGCATAATAATTGAATCAGTTGAGTTGGTTCGAGGACCGGTCGCTCCTTTCTTGACCTATGATAGCCATACGTGATGCGTGATACATACTACGCACTGCGCAGTACGCATCACGCGTCTATCAACAAATCGCTCCTAAACGCCCACATCGCATCGTTATCCAGGGCGAAGCGCCACTGGCGCCGGGGTATGCGGCGGCCAATCTCCTCCATCTCTTGCTGCAATTGCAGATAGACCTGCGCGGCTATGGTTTTTCGCGGCTGGCGTTCTGGCAGGAGGTGGCCACCGGCCGGCTGCTTCAGACCCTGGCTAGCCACACCAAAGCGGTGGGCACCGTGCTCTTTACCCGCGATGGCTCGCATCTGGTCAGCGCGAGTGAAGAGCAGACAATCCGCGTATGGCGCCGGCAGGCCTCTGGTGACGAGTATCAATTGTCTCCCGTGCTGAACGAGCACACGTTTAAGTTCACCTGTGCCGCGCTCACGTCAGATGGCGAACAGGTGGTGAGCGGCGGCGTGGATGGCGCCGTCAGAATCTGGGATCTCCAGACCGGGGAGGGTCTGCACACCCTACGCCCGGAAGGCCCCTACGCCGGCACGAACATCACCGGCGTTACCGGCATCACCGCGGCGCAGAAGGCGGCGCTCCTGGCGCTGGGCGCCGTGGATTCAGCAACTCTTACCTCATAGCAACGCACCGGCCCGGCGCCCACTTTTCAAACAGCTTCATAATCTGTTATTGTTCCCTACCGAGCCGCTTTCACGTAATCACAAGGAGCACCCAATGGAACGACAGATCACCAACCCCTGGAGCTGGCAAGAGCCCTTTGCCTTTGTCCACGCTCACGAAACAACCGGGGCACAAAAAGTGCTCTACTGCGCCGGCCAGCTCGCCACCGACGACGATGGACGCCTCCTCCATGCCGGGGACATCCGCGCCCAGACAAATCTTGCCTTCGATAATCTGGAAAAGCTTTTGCAGGCAGCGGGCTACAGCCTGGCTGACGTGGTCCGCCTCAATTACTACACCACCGATGTCGAAGCATTGATCGCCAACTGGGACGTCATCAGCGGGCGGCTTGCGGCAACGGGGGCCCAATGCGCCAGCACGCTGCTGGGTGTCACCCGGCTCGGCTTTGCAGGGGCGATGATCGAGATCGAAGCGACCGCGACTAAGAACCTATCCGAATAACGGTTGTGGGTCCGATAACTACACCTGCGAATAGAGTTGGTCACAGAGTTATTCGGATAGGCACTAAACAGAAACAGGTTTATGCGATGCCTGAGGCTCACAAGCGATTGGTCGTGGGGTTGTCGCCGCAAATGCGGGGAATTCTGGGAGAAGAGGTCTTACGCCGGTTGGCTGAGGCACATCCCAATGTGCTCGTCCAGTTTGCTGAAGATACGGTGGACTTTACAACGCGCGCTGCGGAGGCCGATGCAGTGCTGATTTCACCGCCATTCGCGATTCCACGGGAGTGGTTGGCGTCTGGCGCCCGGCTGCGCTGGGTGCAGGCGGCCACCGCCGGGGTCGATTTTCTGCTGACGCCCGCACTGCGCACCGCCCACCATGTCGCCATCACCTCGACCAAAGGCCCCATGGGACCGCTCATGGCCGAGCATGTGGTGATGCTCATGCTGGCGCTCGCCCGCGACCTGCCCGGTTTTCTCCAAGACCAGGCCGAACGGCGCTGGCGCCACATGGTGGACGAACGCCCCATGGCGCAACTCTTTGAGAAGACCATTACAATCTTGGGTGTGGGGGCGGTTGGCAGCAACCTGGCCCGCATGTGCAAGGCCGGCTTTGGCATGACGGTGTTGGG
>QEUW01000229.1 GCA_003577005.1 Chloroflexota bacterium
TGAGCAAGTCGCGCCTGGCGATCCAAAACGTGGGGTCTCCTGCTTACGTTTTCGACGCAGTGCAGACCTTCGAGGTTGAGGGCGATTTGGCGGTGGCGCGTGTCGTTATGTACACAGACCACGGGGAGCCGGCATACCGGCAGACCCGTTTTTACCAGCGTACCGGTCCCGATTGGCGGCAGACGGCACCCGATGCTGCCCTGTGGGCAGCCTGGAAACCCCCTCCTTTATCTATCACTTTCGCCAAAACGATGCAGCAGCCGTTATCGCCGTCGCACCGCAGGTGGAAACACTCATTCATGCTGCCCGAACAGTATGACGAGATCTGGGCCTCGCACACGCTCTGGCTGGCAGCACCGGTTCAGTTGGGCATCCCACTATTTTGTGCGGAAATGGGCGAAAGAGCCTGGTTCTACAGCATGTCAGGACGCCTCTTGAGTTTGTTGCCAATTCATGAAATTTATTAAAATGAAACAGACCTAAAGGCCCAAACGGGTAGCCAGGACTGTTTGATGTTGTATTTCCTAGTACTACAACCGCACTTTCTCAAGGACTTCCGGGAGGTGGCCGGAGAAATCCCCGAATGCCCCGAATCTCCCCGGCCACCTCCCGGAAGTCCTGGGGATGGTTCCGGCTAAGTGCGGTTGTAGTACTAGGTTCTGTGGACATTTGTGTCGCAGCGATTGGTTCGACCCGGGCTACAACCGTGCGTTGCACCGTAAGGTGCGATGCACGCGCCAGGTGCGACACACTTAAAAAGTGTGTCGCACCTCTGGACAGGCTGAAATGTCAACAGAACCTAGTAAAACCCCTTGCAAGTTGTATACTTTCACTGAAATCAGCGCACACCCCTCTGCTGCGGGGCATTTCGCTTGTTTCGCCGCCCAATTCGTGTGCTCCGCAGAGAGGTGACAGTCGCTTTTGAAGTGACTGTCACCTCTCGAAGATCTAAGCATCGATGGCTGCCACCGCTTCTACTTGCTCCATCACTTTCCAGATGCCCTCGGCGATCATCTCCATGAGGTCTGGCCCATTAGGATAGCGCAGCGTCTGGACCAGGCAGGCATGGGTGTCACAATGTTCTTGTGCAACTGGATATTGTGCTGGATCGTAGTTGACAGGTTGTGCATGAGGGCTGCTCCACGGCGCACCGTGGCCATAGGCGTTTTTCGCTTGAAAAACCGTCATGCGCGGCAAAATAAAGCGCTGCCAGACCATGGCCTCCACGCCTTCGGCGCGCAGGGCATGCACAATCTTGTCACGGAGACGAGCATCATGGTTGTGCCCCAACCCTTTCATGTCAAAGCGGATGACGTAGTTATACCAGTTGTGCTCATGGCCAGGTGGCTCGGTGGGCAGGATTAGATGGGGTACACCTTGCAGCTGTGCGGCCAACCGGCGTACATTGTGCTTCTGACAGTCCAGATACAGATCCAACTTGGTTAACTGTGCCCGGCCAAAAGCGGCGGTAAGGTCGTTGTTACGATACATCCAGCCCAGCGCATAGGCGTGGTAGTCGCGCGACTCAGCCGGCGTGCGCGTTTCGCCAAACGACCAAAGCATGCGCGCCTTCATCAGCATTTCCTCGTCGTCGGTGACAAACATGCCCCCTTCGCCGGAACAAAGATTTTTGTTTTGATTAAAGCTAAAGGCGGCGCAGTGGCCCAACGTCCCTACCTTTTTGCCGTTGAAGCGGGCGCCGTGGGCCTGACAGGCGTCTTCGATGACCTTGAGGTTGTGTTTGGCGGCGATCACCATGACATGATCCATGTCCACGGCCAACCCGTGCAGGTGAACAACGATGATCGCTTTGGTCTTGGGCGTGATCGCTGCCTCGATCTTGTTGACATCGATATTCATCGTCTCCCAGTCGATGTCGACAAAGACCGGGATGCAGTTGTGGTGCAAAATACAGGTGGCCGAGGAGGACCACGAGTATGCAGTGACGATAACCTCATCGCCTTCACTGCAATCGCAGGCGGCCATGCACATATGCAGCGCTGCCGTGCCACTATTCGTGGTAATGGCGTAGCGATTGCCGTTCCAGGCAGCAAACTCTTTCTCGAATTCGACGCAGTTTGGGCCAAAGGCGTGATTGGCGCCGCGCAGCGACGCGAGCACGTACTGCTCATCGACTTCTGTGATCGGCGGCCACGGCTTGACCGTGCCGGGCGGGATCACCGGGTCACCGCCAAAGATGGCGAGTTTATTAGCCATGAATTTCCCCTTCTCAGCAACTTCTTCCACCAAATCCAGTTGTCCATGTTGCCTGGGCAATTGGGCATTAACTGGCAAAGGTCTTGTTCAACAATGCTTGTGACTGGTCCACGATCATCCACCCTGCTTCGGGTATCAAGCGCGTGTGGCTGGCCGATAACGCACTATACCCACCATGGCGGATTGCCTCAGGAGTGGGCACATAACCAACATAGCCATCGGCCAGTTCGGCAATCAGCGTGACCCGCGCCGGTGACCGCTTTTTCATGGCCAATCCAAACTCGACATATAGCTCAGCCGGGTTGCAGCAGATGGCGGCATCGCCTACACGCACTACATGTAGAGAAGTCTCCACCGGATTGTCCTCTTGCAGCAGGCGCGGCCAGTCATCCCGGCTCTGCTCAAAAAAATCGCGCATCGCACCCTGAAACTCACGGAGGTCGGCCCAGGCATCCCATGGGCGCATCGGGATCTGTAACACCATCCTTTCATGGCGCAGCACCGGGTTTTGCATGGGCTTGACCTCTGTAGCGATGACCTTGAGAATTTCGCCGCCCAAGTATGCGCCTGAGCGCACAAGACCCTGCTCGCCGCGCCAGGGCTGCACGTTTTGCGGGTTGTCCTCCATGATCGAAGGCGCAGTATTGGCTGCGGCCCCGGTGAAGTAGACCACGCCGACATCCGCCCCAAGGACACCACGCAATACACGCCGCACCTCCCCCGGCAGGTCCGCGCTGTAAAAGCTCTCCCCTTCCACACAGTTAGGATGGGTGGCAAACGAGGGAATGACCACCTTGACTCGACCATCCGCTCTGCGGGCAAAGAGCACGCCCACCTCGCCATCGCGCGGCCCTTCGATGCCGACAAAATCCTCTTTCCAGCTCCCCCAGTACATGTGACAACTGCCATCGCGGCGCATCCCGCGGCGGTTCCAGCCCATCTGCTCAAGATAGCCGGCGCCAGCATAAAGCTCGCATTCCTCCAAATCGGCGATGGCACGCTGTACGCTCTGCGCGACTGCTTCCGACAGCCGGGCCAGAAATGCCGGGTCAGCTTCACCTACTAGAAAGTTGGTAGTGCAAGGTGCCACATGGGTGTGTGTTGCGGCAATGATCACATGCTCAGGCGCAAGATAGGGGGCACAGACCTGTTGCAGATCACGTACGAGTTTCGCCGGAATGACACAGACATCGACGGAAAGCAGCGCCACTCGTTGGGCGCCCTCTTCAAAAACCACTGCGTTGACCGTTAGCGGGTCATGCGCGTACCTTCCCCAGCGAATGTGCATCTGGCCGAGCAGATGCAGCGGCCGATCCGGTGTAATCTCTTTCCACGCCGTGCCTACACGCATTATCGTTTCTCCCTCTCTCGCTGTCTCTGTCTTTACCCCATCATTTCGTTGCGCCGCCACTGAGGATCGATGCCCACATAGTTTTCCACTAGTGGTTGCAGATGGGCGGGCAGCGCGTCGACAAACCGTTGTGCCGAGGCGGAACGAGGCCAGGGCGCGTCGATGTGCTCGGTGCGAGCACGGAAGCCAATGGCGCATGAGAGGCGCACCTGGTCACTCCGATTGGGAAAGGCAGAATGATAGGTGCGGTGGGCAAAAATGATCTCGTCGCCGGGTGCGGTAAAGAGCGGCACAAGGCCAGGGATGTCAAAGCCAGTATACCCCTTGGGTTCGCCGCCTTTAGGATAGAACGATGTTTTGTCGGGCGTCAGCTCAAAGCCTTCCGGCCCGGGCCAGTCAGGGAGATGGGAATCCTCAATCACGGCCAAACCACCATGGGCAGGGTTGGAGCCGGTCAGGTAAAACCAGAGACCCGACGGCCACGGGCCGCGATTGAGCACATCATTGGCCGTCTTAGGAGGCTCGGCGCTGAAGCCGCGCCAGTCTGAATGCCAGACCAGCGCAGGCGAACCGGGGTTGCGAATGATCGCAGCGCTGCGGTTGACGGTCAGCTCTTCGGCCTGACAGAAGATGCGTTGAGCGCGCATATACGGCTCAAAATCGAGCAATTGCCACATGGCTGGAGACTCTTCGATAAAATAGGTGTGCGTGCGGCTCTGGCCGGGTCCCAGGTCGTTGTTCGGGTTAACAACCTGCATCACAGATGTTTTCAGCGCCTCAACCATGGCCGGAGGAAGCACATGTTTCAGAATAGCGAACCCATGCGCCTCAACGCACGCTTGCGCTGCCTCTGCCTCGTCGAGTTCAAATTCATAGCGGTAAGAGAGTTGTGGCTTCTGTAGATGGGCGTAATTCATGCGAGATTCCTTTGTTCTTCGTATGCAACGATGCAACACCGCCAGGCGCATTGTATGAAGCAGAGACGGCCTAGCTTCTCTTTGCAAAGCGACCCTGCTCAGCCCTTAATTGAGCCGACCGTAATCCCTTCAATCATCTGTCGTTGGACGAGCAAAAAGGCGACCACCGGTAGCACAGACATGAGGACGGCGGCGGCCATCCCTACGCCGTAAGATGGGCCAGCGCCTTGGATCTGGTACATAATAATGGAAACACCAACGGGCAGCGTGTAAATGTGCTGCTTATTTAACACCAGCAGTGGCCAGAGAAAGTCGTTCCAGTGGGCGACAAACGTAAAGATCGCCAGCGTAGCCAGCACTGGGCGGCAGAGCGGCAGCGCGATTTGCCACCAGAGCTGGAGTTCGTTGGCGCCATCAATCTTGGCAGCCTGAAAAAGTTCTTCCGGCAACGTAATCGCAAACTGGCGAAAGAGGAAGAGGGCAAAAGGTGAAGCCAACCCCGGCAGGATCAGCGCCCAGTAGGTATCATGCAACCCCATGCGTAGGGTCAGTACATAGGTGGCGATGATAGTCGACCAGCCCGGCACGAGCATGGTACTGATAATGAGCCAGAAGAGCTGGTCGCGCAGGGGAAAACGTTTGCGGGCAAAGCTATAGCCGGCAAGCGAAGCAAGCAGAACAACACCGAACGTCGAAACGATGGCCGTGAAGACGCTGTTCCAAAACCAGCGGAGCACCGGCGCATTGGCCACACCGGTGCCCTGGATGAGGTCCACGTAGTTCTTCAACGAAGGTCGTCTGAGCACAAATGAGGGCGGCACTGTGGCGACTTCGTCCGGCGGTTTGAGGCTGGTGATGAGGCACCAATACAAGGGGAAGAGCGCAATGACTGCTAACAATAGGATCAGCAGCAGGGCACAGTAGCGCAGCGCACTCGCCGGGCCTTCTGGCAGAAGGCGGAGGCGCAGATATTCCAGCGACGACGGTCCTCTACGCCCCATAGAAAAGGTTTTGGTGGACATAAGCACTCAGGATAGCGTTTAGAACTCAACCACTTGCGAGAAGCGACGGAATTGAACGATGGTCAAACCGATGGTGGCGATCAGTAACAGCAAGCCTGCCGCCGCCGCAGTGCCGGCGCTGCCGTAAAAGACCAGTTGATTGTAAATATAGTAGCCGACGGTCATGGTGCTATGCACTGGGCCACCGCGGGTCAACACATAAATCGGCACGAAAACCTGGAGTGCCCCCAGGGTCGAAACCACAAGCACATAGAGCAGCGCCGGAGTCAAAAGTGGCAAAGTCACCGCCCAATGCCTGCGCCAAAACGTGGCGCCATCAACCGCAGCCGCATCGTACAGCTCTGTGGGAATACTCAACAATGCAGCACAGAAAATAATGATCGCCACACCATTGCCAGAGAGAACAGCCATACCGGCCAGGGATGGCAGCGCCGTATAGATATTCCCCAACCAATTGACTGGCTCCAGTGCCAAGAAAGACAAAAAGTAGTTCAATACGCCAACATGAAAATCAAAGACAAAGCGCCAGATGATCGCTACCGCTAAGCCTGAGATCACCCCTGGGAGATAGAAGGTGGCCTGAAAGAAGCCGCGGAGCGCACGGTTGCGTAAGGATATGATCAAGATTGCCGTAAAAAGCGAAAGTGCAATCGACAGCGGTACGACGAGCACTGCATAATAAAACGAGTTGATCATCGCCTTCTGTGCGGCAGGCGTGGCGATGACGTCGGTGTAATTCCGCAAACCGATAAACTCGGTCACACCACGTGGGCGCCAGTCGACAAAGCTCAACCAGATGACCATCCCGTAAGGCAATAGCACAAAAATGATAAAGAAGAGCATAAAGGGGGCGATCAAAAAATATCCCCATAGCTTCTCGCGCGTTGCATAGCGCAACCTTGACCACGCCGGCCAACGCCTTGTTGCTACTTGGGTATCGTTCTGTGTGGTAATACTACGCATTCCATTCTTCCTTTGCCGATGCGCCGGCTGGCTTCAAGGCACACTGCTCCGCTGTTCGTCTTTGAATGCCCCTACTTGGCCCTGCCTCTCCGCGGTTCAACCTGACTGGCGGATGTTTCCCTGCCCCTCCTGAACAGGAGAGGCAGGGTGTCAAACCTGCGCAAATGGTGCGCAAGAAGGTCCCTTGCCTCTGAAGCAACGGATAAGCTTAGCAATTCGACCATTTAGCTTTTACCAACCAAGGAAGTCGGCATCCTCAAATGCCGGCTGGTCGTATCTGAGGATGCCGGGTGCCTCAGGGCGCCTCAATTCTGGAAACTGAGTGATCGTTCCTCGAGCGGCCGTTTAGGCGCTACCCATCCATTGCAATGTATCGATGGTGTTGCAGAAATCCTGCACGGCCTGCTCGGGCGGTGTGGGTAGGAAAAGTTTTTGCAACACTAGCTCAAGCTGTTCGACAACTTCTCTGGCGCGACCCCCGTTGGCCTCCATGCGCTGCCGGCCGTAGGGAATGTAGTGTTCGAAATGCCACTGTAGCATCGGGTCCTCTACGCCCTCCAGTGCCGACATGCGTACAGGGAGCAAATACTGGGCGAGCCACTTCTGGTGCTCCTCATTGGCCAGCCAGAGGGCAAAGTCAATGGTGGGCTGGATGGCGTTGGTATCTGCGGTTCGGTAGGGTACGATGTTGACATCCAGCAAGGGTCCTCCCCAAACAGAAGAATGGGCAACGCCTGGGTCTGTCGGCACCTGCACGAAAATCCAATCAAACCCTTGCTCCGTATCGCTCACGACCAGTGTCTCCGGATCGACCTGCATTCCGGGTCGCCGTGACCAGCCAATGTCGGGGCCCACTCCCCCTAGCAGTGACCTCTGATTCCAATATTCCCAGCGCGAGGCGCTCAACCCAGACGGATTGGGAATCACATTGTGGACAAAGTAGAGGTCTTGCAGCCACTGAAGAAATGCCAGCCCCTCTTCTTCACCTAACATACACACCCACTGACCATTCTCATTGCGCACAGTGTCGGTACCCCAATTCCAACTCAGCACCTGTTCGGGCCAGTAGAAAAAGGGATTGGTGTGTTGAGTGGTAAAGACAGCACCCCACACCTGTGAGCCGTCGCTCCGTTCAAAGGTGCATTTCTTCATCAATTCGAGATACTGGTCAAAGTTCCAGGTGCGTTCCGGTGCAGCGGGCACCAGATCCATGGCATCCGCCTCGTCGATGATCGAAAGGTTCAACACCATCCCAGAGGCCAGTGTGTAGAAGGGAACCATGTAATTTTTGCCCTGATAGAGCATCCCTTCGTACCAGCCAGGCGGCAGGTCGTCCTTGAACTCCTGTGGCAGTTCCACCTCAAGGGCAACATCCCCCTCCAGCGCATACAGGATCTGGTCGATCCCGCTGCGCAAAATCAAGTGTGGCGGGTTGCCGGAGGTGATGGCCGTTGCCATTTTGGCCAGGGCATCCCAACCCATGGCCTGGTAGGCGATAGTGACATTGGGATTTTCCTGCATGTATGCATCAGCCAGTTCCTGTTCCCACTTACCATGCGGATAGAGGTCAGGTGGCAGACCGAGGCCAAACGACCACCACTGCAATTCTACCGGTGCGGCCTGGGCGGCACTGCCTTCGCCACCCGTAGTGGGCGCCACGGCAGGCGCACAGGCCGATAGGATGGCGGCGCCAGTGGTCAGGGCGCCGATCTTGAGAAAGTTGCGACGAGACAGACCGTTTGTCATGCGATTCCTCCTTGAAATATTCAAATACTCGTCATGGTTCGCGCACATCGTCCAGCTGGAACATGTCCTGGCGAGAAACACAGGGGATAAGCAACGTCTTTACCTCTGCACTTGGATATAGGAATCATCGGACGGTGGGGCAAGGGTTGTAGATTGACGGACAATGAGATGCGTCTCTACGTGCTTACAGGGAGTCGGGGCCAGCCATTCGTCCGCGTCTGTCTGCAACAGATCAAGCAACATGCGCATCATAGTCGTCCCCAGTTCATAGCGCGCCAATGCGATAGTAGTCAACGGCAGGCTGATCTGAGCGGCCAGCGGCATGTCACCAAAGCCGATGATCGAAAGCTCTTGCGGTAACGACACTCCTTCGTTACGAGCAGCCCATTGCACACCAATGGCAAGCATATCATTGGCTGCTAGCACCGCCGTCGGCCGCTGGTTTGGTCCATTCCACAACGTGTAAAATGCCTGACGGCCATCGTCAATCCGCATATTCCTCACCTCCACGACTGACGCATATTTGTTTCGGCCGGAAGCGGAAAGAGCTGCTAGAAATGCAGCATGCTTTCGAAGAGAAGTACGCAGATGCATCGGTCCGTTAACAAGGGCTATGCAACGATGCTCCATCTGAATCAGATGCTCAACTGCTGCGTGAATACCTTGTTCAAAATCAACGGTGACGATGCCCGCTCGCCCCTGCACAACCTCCACCGGCCAATCCAACGCCACAAATGGAATCTGATGGCGCATAAGTTCTTCAACAAAATCATCTTCCAAACTCGTCGTCACGACGAGGACGCCATCAACCTGTTTGTCGATCAGTGAATAGACAAAGCGCATCCCACGCGCCGTGTCATACATGGTGTTACAGAGGAAGAGATCGTAGCCGTGTGCAACTGCGACGCTTTCCATACCTAAGATAATCTCTGCATAAAATGGGTCACTGATATCCGAAATCAGTAGTCCTATCGTTTGCGAACGCTTCAACGCCAGGCTACGCGCAACTTGACTGGGACGATAGTCAAGTGCAGCAATTGCTTGCATCACACGCTCTCGGGTTCCAACCCGCATATGAAGTTCGCTGCCGTTCAACACACGACTTACCGTGCTCTTAGAGACCCCTGCGGCACGCGCCACATCGGCGATTGTCGGTCGAGCCATTAAACACCCGGCGTCAGTTTGTATGCACCAGGCAAAAGAAGAGATCGCCTGTTACTAACGCATAACGATATCTACATTTGCACTTCTGAAACCGGTTTCAGAAGCGACGCCAATTATACATTCTGCTTGCTCGTGCGTCAAACGTCGATCAAAAGTGAAAGACTGAAAGAAAAAACACAAGAATGTGAAATACATGTCTAAATGCAAGTCTGTGTTAGCGATGAAGTACTGAGTCAGCGCTTCATCGAGGAGGTGTGCTGGGTCGCCTGGAGTGATGACAAGTAACATGAATTGGCGGCACGCTATGGTAACCGGAACAGTAGCCTCCCTTGACTAACGGGCACAGGCGTAGGATGTAAGAGACATCGCTGGTCATCAGACTGTGCCCAGCCCGGCTGCGGCGGGCGCGCCATAAACAGGACAAACGCACCGTAGCTCTCCAGCGTCTTTTATTCCAAAATTCTGCAAGGTCGGTCTCACGGGGGGATATTTCATTGGAACAAAAGTGGGCTCAATTCTAAAGTGGGGTAGAACCCACCAAGGCTGATAACTACCAGCGGAACGCTAACTGCGCCCAATGTGTGTCTACGATGTGCTTGGGTAAGAACACCACTCGAAGGGGACACGTGCGGGATTGACACTCGTCGGGTCCGCCTTTACTATAGGACTAATCGAATCACAAATAGAACAGGGTCAATAGGAGACAACTGTTGGCCCTGTTGTTTTGTTATGGACTTGTGCGCAAACAGGGTTGCAGGTTCGACTCCGTTTATCACTCCTTTATACTTGCAGACGCCTTTGCACTCAGACAACAGGTTGACAGCCCTACACGCCCAGTTGGCTCAACCTGGCCGAGATCGACTTGCGGTCTTGGCCAAACCCCGTCTCGCCCGCCGGATCGCAATCTTGTCCGCACTTATCCGTGGAGTCTTTAGCGCTCTATCGGTGGTTGAGAGGTGGGGTAGTGTCGTGGGGCGAACGCTCATTCGGCGGTTGTTACTCAACTGTGGATAGGAATTGAGTGCCGCTGCCCAAGTCAGGCAGCACGGGCTTGAGCGCGGCTGGAACGAACTTTAGCCCGGCCAGGTCATCAAGCGGGAACCACGCAAACCTGAGTTGTGGCTCTCGACTCACGACGGGCATAGGTGCGTGAACTGTGCCGTGCTTGGGCTGAACCAGAAAGTAGAAACAGTGTTCTCGTACACGGCCATACGCACCTGCGTAGAAGTTCTCGTGCAGCACGGCCAAACGAATGCACTGCATCTCAAGGCCGAGCTCTTCTCGATATTCTCGTAAGCAACCTTCTTCTGCCGTCTCATCCAGCTCTAACTTGCCGCCCGGCACACCCCAAGTGTCACCGTCCACCAAGCATTCAAGCAGAATGTGCCGTGCGACAATCCAGATGCCTGCCGTTCTCAGCGTGATATGAGTCATCTTCTTGAAGCTTGACATTCGCAGCCAGCACTGAGGCGTAAATTATGTTGTATACAGGAAAGGTCTCCCAATGACTATACCATGTAGGATGGGCTTGCGCCAAACGTGACCCCTGAAGGTGATTGTCCCTATGCGCTGCACAATGCTGCTGACTAAGTGCCTATCCGAGTCACTCTGCGACCAAGCCCTTTTATAGGTGTAGTTATCGGACCTGCAACCGTGACTCGGATAGGTTCTAAGTCGCCTCTGCGTCCAATAACAGCCGCCTTGCGCACCGCACCCGTATCTACGCTGAAGCCATCCCCCTATCTGTCCGGGGAGAATTGTGCTATACTATTGAGCCAGACCCAGACGACAATTGGAGGGCTTTGGAACAACCCCCGGTGCTAGACAGGAGGGATGATGGATCATCCAACCTTTGGTCGCTGGCTCAAGCTACGCCGACGTAGCCTAGGCTTGACCCAAGCGCAGCTGGGCGAACAAATTGGCTATGCCGGCGAAACTATCCGCAAGGTTGAGGCGGATGAACTGCGCCCTTCCCGGCAAATGGCGGAGAAGCTGGCTAAAGCACTCGAGATTGCGCCGGAGGAACAGGCAGCCTTTGTTCGCTTTGCCAGAGATGAAGCAAGTCGTGATGAAGTGGCCCTACCGGTTCAGATCAAGACGTCGTCTCCACCACCGTTCACCTCTCCAACTCACATTACCGCTGACCTGCTCCCGCGTGAAGGAAACCTGCCGTTGCCGCGCGACCCGCTGCTGGGCCGCGAATGGGAGGTGGCGGTAGTCCAGAACCTGCTGCTACGCCCTACCGTCGGGCTGGTTACGCTGACCGGACCCGGCGGTGTGGGTAAGTCACGTCTCGCCTTGCAAGTGGCGGCTAACCTGCTCAGTCATGCGACGCCAGAGACGGGCGAACGGGCTTTTCCTGCTGGCGTCTACTTTGTTCCACTGGCCTCCCTCGATGACCCCACCCTGGTCTTGCCGGCCATTGCCCAAACCCTCAATGTGCGTGAAGCGGAGGGGCAGCCATTGCTATTGGCGCTGCAAGAGCACCTGCGCGACCAGCAACTCTTGTTGGTGCTCGATAACTTCGAGCAGGTGGTGGCTGCAGCACTGCTGCTGGGTGATCTGCTACAGGCAGCGCCGCGCCTCAAAATCCTCGTTACCAGCCGCACGGTGCTGCATCTGCGCGAGGAACAGACCTTCGCCGTGCCGCCGCTGACGCTACCTGCGCTCGACACAGAGCCAGGGCAGGTGAATGCAACGACAGACCCTGCCCAACTGCTCAAAGCACCGGCGGTCCAGCTCTTTATCGAGCGGGCACAGAGCGCACAGGCGGACTTTGCCGTCACCAGTGCAAATGCCCGCACGCTCGCCGA